>DATBTJ010000033.1:0-74611 GCA_036559305.1 Jatrophihabitans sp. | reverse complement strand
GCGGGCTGACGCCATCCGAACCGCGCTGCAACGCGCACGCGATTACGCCGCAGCGCTCGGCGGCAGTGTCACCACCGTCTCGCAAATCGCGGACAGCGGACTGCTCTCGCACGGCGGCGAGCAGCAGAGCGCCTCGATGCGTCTCGCCGCGGGGTACACCGCCGAGGTCGGCAGCGAAGGGTCACCGCAGCTCGACCCGGTACCGCAGCAGCTGACAGCGGTCGTCGAGGCCCGGGTGACCGCGACGGTGCCCGACCTGGCGCTGTAGCTACTCCGCGGCGCGCACCTGCGCGAGCCGCTCGCCGCGCAACCCGACCAGGTCGTGCGCCCAGAACGCGTCGGGGTAGACGAGTGCTCCCGTCATCCAGTCCTGCCAGGCCGGCAGGACGACCACCTGGAAGGCGCTGCCCGGGATCCGGGGGGACGGGGCGGTGAACCCGCGGGCTTCGCCCGGCTCGAAACCGAAGCGCGCGTAGTACTGCCGCGCCCCCTCGAGGAACACCGCGGGTGCGTTCGCCTGTTCGGCCGCCGTCAGCGCCGCCCGCACCAGCTCGCTGCCGATGCCGCCGCGCTGGTGGGCCGGCTCGACCGACAGCGGCGAGAGCACCAGCACCTCGACCAGCTCGCGCTCGGCGTCCACCCAGCCGCGCGAGAGCATGGTGTGCCCGACGACCGCGCCGTCGGTCTCGGCGACGAGCGACACCCGCGCCGGGCCGGCGGCGAGCGTGTCGACGAGGGCGGCGACGTGCGCATCAGCGAACGCGCGCGTGGTGACGTCGCGGATCGCGGCAGCGTCCGACGCGCGCGCCGGACGCACCGCGGTCATCTCAGGTTGGCCTTCAGGAATTCGACGGTGCGCTGCCAGGCCTGCCGGGCCGACTGCTCGTCGTAGGTGCCCATCTTGTCCTTGTCGTTGTGGAAGGCGTGCCCGGCGGGGTAGTAGAAGAACTCCACGTCCGCGCCGGTCTGCGCGCGCAACTGCTGCTCCTGCTCGCGGGCCTGGTCGACCGGGTAGAAGGCGTCCTGTTCGCCGTAGTGGCCCTGGATCGGCGCAGTGATGCCGTTGTACTCCTGCGGCACGCCCGGGCCGACGCCGTAGAACGGCACGGCCGCGCCGATCTTGTCGCCCTGCTGTGCCGCCAGTTGCAGGACGAACCCGCCGCCCATGCAGAACCCGACGGCGCCGACCTTCGAGCTGGTGACCGAGTCGTCGGCGAGCAGGAAGTCGACCGCGCCGCCGAGGTCGCGGGCGGCCTGGTCGACCGGCAGTTGCTGCATCAGCTTGCCGGCCTCGTCGGCGTCGTGGGCGACCCGTCCGCCGAACAGGTCGGGCGCGAGCGCGACGAACCCCTCGGCGGCGAAGCGGTCGACGATGTCGGCCATGTGGTCGTCCAGGCCCCACCACTCCTGGATGACGACCAGCCCCGGCCCCGAACCGGACTCCGGCTTGGCGAGGTAGCCGTGGGCCTGGTTGCCGTTGCTGGCGAAGGTGACGTTCTGCCGCGGGTTCGGTTCACTCATGCTCCTGCTGATACCCACCGGTTCCGGCTGGCTACCGTGACACCATGACCGCGCGTGACGAACCGGCCGAGTGTTGGCTCACCGACATGGACGGCGTGCTCGTCCACGAGGAGAAGGCGCTGCCCGGTGCGGCCGAGTTCCTCGAGCGGCTGGTCGAGCGCGAGCGCCGGTTCCTCGTCCTCACCAACAACTCGATCTTCACCCCGCGCGATCTCGCGGCGCGGCTGGCGCGGGCCGGGCTGACCGTCCCGGAGGAGTCGATCTGGACCTCGGCACTGGCCACCGCCGACTTCCTGGCCGAGCAGCTGCCGCGCGGGTCGGCGTACGTGATCGGCGAGGCGGGGCTGACCACCGCGCTGCACGAGGTCGGCTACATCCTCACCGACCGCGATCCCGACTACGTCGTGCTCGGCGAGACGCGCACGTACTCCTTCGAGGCGATCACCAACGCGATCCGGCACGTCAGCGCGGGCGCGCGCTTCATCGCGACCAACCCGGACGTCACCGGCCCGAGCCCGGAGGGCCCGCTGCCGGCGACCGGCTCGGTGGCCGCGCTGATCACCAAGGCGACCGGCGCCGACCCGTACTTCGTCGGCAAACCGAACCCGATGATGTTCCGCAGCGCGATGAACCGGATCGAGGCGCACTCGGAGTCGACCATGATGGTGGGCGACCGGATGGACACCGACGTGGTCGCGGGCATCGAGGCGGGCCTGGACACCATCCTGGTGCTGACCGGCTCCACGCGCCGCGAGCAGGTCGAGCGCTTCCCGTTCCGTCCCGGCCGGGTGCTCGAGTCGATCGCCGACGCGATCGCGCTCATCTGACCCCACCCAGCGCAGCGGTCAGAGGCGGACGGTCGCGCGTTCCTGGGTGATCCGGCGCTCGACGGTGGCCTCGTCGGCGTTGCGGACGAGCACCAGCGAGCCGCCGGTGACCAGCGGGACGAGCAGCGCGTCGATCCAGTCGGCCGGGCCGGCCCAGTCGCGGGTGCTGAGCACGCGCGCCCCGTCGCCGGCGCCGAGGTCCGCGGCCCGGGTGCGGGCCGCGGCGACCGTCTCGGCGCGGGTCAGCCCGGGCAGGCACGCGTCGTCCGGGCCGCCGGTGAGCCGGACACCGACCCACTTGTCGGCCTGCGGGCGCACCGAGGTCACGTAGTCCTCCGCCCCGGCCGGCACCTGATCGCCCAGGCCGACGGCTGCGGAGTCCGGCGCGATCGCGTACACGTCGGCGGCCTCGGCGGGCAGCCGGTCGGGCGCCACGAAGGCGACGTCGGCCGGTCCGGCATCGGTCAGCGCCAGCCCCGCCGTGAGCGCGCCGAGCACGGCGGGCACCGCGATCCAGTGCGCCGGCAGCGCGATCAGCGCGGTGTCCCCGACGCCGAGACCGAGCTCGTCCAGCAGCAGGAAGTGCGTCTTCGCGACCCAGTTCGCCAGCGACTTGCGAGACAGCTCGGACCGCTCGCCGCTCGCCTCGTCGTAGTAGGTGACGAACGGCCGCCCCGCGTCGTCGGCCAGCAACCGGTCGAACAGCGCCTCGGGCGTCAGTGGATGCACGTGGAGTCGATCGCCTTGGTCTTGTGCTTGACCTTGTGGTGCTTGCTGGGCGTCGACTTCGCGGTCACGCCGTCCGAGCCGAGCGTGAGGGTCAGCTTCGACCCGGTGGCCTGCTGCACCTGCGCGCCGGGCACGTACTCGGCCAGCGTCTTGGCCTGCGCCTCGGACCCGCTCGGGTAGGTGATCGTGGTCTGCGCCTGCTGCCCCGAAGCCTGGTCGACGGTGGTGTGGAAGCCGGGCTTCTGCAGCGTCGCGGCGGACGCGGCCGCAGCGCCGTTCTGCGCGCCGAAGTTGCGCACGTCGACCGACACCGAGCTCGGGTCGACGGTCTTGGCCGTCTTGTAGGCCGACGAGGTCGAGGGCGTGCCGGCGATCATCTTCTGCACGAACGCCTTGACCTGGGACGGGATCACGATGCCGACGTTGACGGTGTACCCGCCGATCTGCACGTTCGCGTAGTGATCGGTCGGAATCGGCTCGCCGTGGATGTTGTTCGCCGACAGGTTCGACATCTGCTTGGCAAGGTCGAGCATGTTCAGGCTCTGGTCGACGTAGATGGACTTGTCCACCGCGGCGATGAGCCCGCGCAGCTTGCCGATGCTGAGCAGCGTGCCGGCCGAGGCGACCTTGCGGAACGCCGCGGCGAGGAAGTAGCGCTGCCGTGCGGTGCGGGCGATGTCACCGCCCACGAGCCCTTCGCGCTGGCGCACGAACTCCAGCGCCTGCACCCCCTTGATGGTGTGTTGTCCCTTGGACATCACCAGTCCGGAACCGCCGGAAAGACCGACGGACCGGTTGTGCGCGACGGTGTCGTTCACGCTCTGGCAGAGGTTCACCTGGACGCCGCCGACCGCGTCGCTGATCGTGACGAAGCCGAGCAGGCTGACCTCGACGAAGTGGTCGATCGACAGGCTCGTGAGGTTCTCGATGGTCTGGATGAGCAGGTTCGCCCCGCCGGCGATCTTGGCGCTCCGGCTGCCCTTGGTGTTCAGGTAGCCGTCCGGGTAGGCGGCATTGAGCTTGTTCATGCCGTAGCCCGGGATGTTCACGTAGGAGTCGCGCGGCAGCGAGATCAACGTCGCCTGCGACCCGTCGGACGGCACGTGCACGATCATCATCGTGTCGGTGTTGAGGCTGCCGCCGTCGCGACCGACCTTCAGCTCGCGGACCTGGGCATCGGTCAGCTGGCTGCGGTCGTCGTTGCCCACGATCAGGATGTTCTGCGCGGACCCGTCCGGATTCGATCGCGTGGTCGTCTTCCCCGTCTTGGGGTCGATCGTCGTGTTGCCGACGTTGACCTGCAGGCGCTGGACGTTGTTGTTCAGCCCGCGCACCGTCTGCCACAGGTAACCGATGTAGACCACGATGAACAGCGAGAGCAGCGCCACGAGGACGCGGACGATGAAGCCGCCCGAATGCAGGGCCCCCCGCGCCCCGGGCAGCTTGCGGTGGTGGCGGCGCCGCCCACGCGGGTCCAGACCAGGGGGAAGCGGGGGCACGCCGCCACCCGCCGGCGATCCGGCGTCCCAGCTACTCATGATTGGCGAGGTTACCCGGGACAGATGGCAGGCAACCTGAGCTGCTCAGGCGCTCTTGAGGCTCAGTTGATGCACTGGATCCCGCGGTTGCGCTTCGGATGCGCAGGACGGGCCGGGTGTGCGGACGTGGGAGGGCGCTGGGCGACCGGTGTGGTGACCCGCCGCCCGTCCGAGCCGAGGATCAACGTCACCCGGTGCACCGACCCGGTCGGGATCATCCGCGCGCCGGGCACCACGGCGAGCACGGCCTTCGCGCCGGCCGCCTGGTTCGGCGGGTACTCGATGCTCGTGGTGACGGCGGGCCCCGGCGTGGAATCGACGATGTCGACGTGGAATCCCTGGCGCTCGAGCGCGCCGGCGTTGCGGGCGCCCAGCCGGGCGGTCTCGGTGCCGTTGAGCACGTCGGCGGTGACCGTCGCGGGACGGGCGGCCCGAACCGCCGCGAGGTTCGGCCCGCGGCCGAGGACGGAGGCGATGAAGCTGGGGACGGCCGCGCGGTCGACCTGCACGATCGAGGTCTCGACGCCGTCGGGGTAGATCAGCTGCGGCCCGTTGTTCGGCAGCGTCGCGAACTGGAGCTGCCCCGCGGACAGCAGCTCGAACGACCGCGCGAGCGACAGCAGGTCGAGCGAGGGGTCGGTCAGCAGCGAGGAGCTGATCGCGCCCAGCAGGTCGTGCAGCTTGAACGGGTTGAGCAGCATCCCGGACCTGGCGATCTTGGAGAAGGCCGCGTCCAGGAAGTACTGCTGACGCCGGATCCGGTCGAGGTCGCCGTGCGGCAGCCCGTGCCGTTGCCGGACGAAGGCCAGCGCCTGCGCGCCGGCGATCGTCGAGACGCCCTTGGGCAGGTTGATGCCGGAGAAGCCGTGCCGGGTGCCGTCGGTCTCGGTGTTCTTGTTCTGCGCGTGCAGCAGGCACACCTGCACGCCACCGATCGCCTCGGAGATCCGGTAGAAGCCGAGCAGGTTGATCTGCACGTAGTGGTCGATGTGCAGGCCGGTCAGTTGCGTCAACGTGCGCAAGGTGAGCAGGATGCCCGCGCTCTCGGCCTCGCGTTCGATGGCGCCGTGCGCCATGGCGTGGTTGAAGGCGTCGCTGTAGGCCGAGTTCAGCTTGCCCTTGCCGTAATCCGGGATGTCCACCCAGGAGTCGCGGGGGAAGGAGATGATCGACGGGTCGGAGCCGTCGGCCGGCACGTGCAAGATCATCATCGTGTCGGTGTTGACGGTCGTGGTGTCGGTGCCGGTGTGCAGGGCGAGCAACTCGGCCCGGGTGGCCCCGGCGCGGCTGTCGTTGCCGATCAGCAGCACGTTCTGGGCCCCGCCGTCGAGGTCGGTGCCGACGAGCGCGGGCACGGCGTCGCCGTGCGGGACGCCGTCGGTGAAGGTCTTGAACTGCGCCCAGGCATAGCCGCTGGCGAGCAGCAGCACGAACGCGAGCGCGGCGACGCCGAGCCGGACGAGGGTGCCCCAGCGGTAGCGAGTCATGACCGGGCCAGGGTAGGGGCGGGTTCCGACGATTCCGGGGCCATCACGCGGCGTGCCGTCGCAGTGAAGTTCGCGTTCGGTCCTGTTGCGTGTGTGGTTGCGCTAGACGGATGGGACTTCTGTGCTTAGGCTGAAGCGAGTGACACGTTCCCCCGGCGTGTCGCGCATTGGTGACAGGAGAGTTGTGCTATGCGTCCCCCGCGCGCATTGCCCACCCGCCTGCGCAACCGCCAGGCGGCGGTCGCCCTGAGCTGTGCCGTTCTGACGGCCGGCGCAGCGGCGGCCGTCGTGGCGGTCGCAGCGGCCGGCAATCCCACTGTCCATCGAGGTACCACCCGCCCCACCACGATCGCTGCCGGCGGTGAGATCACCCGCTTCGCGGCGAGCGGTTCGGTGACGGTGCAGTGGCGCGGCAACGGCCACGGCCACGGCATGAGCCAGTACGGCGCCCGCGGCGCCGCCCTGCAGGGCCTGAGCGCCAAGCAGATCCTGGCCTTCTACTACCCGCACACCACGCTCACGCGCATCCCGCCGAGCCACATCCGGGTCTCGCTCAGCAACCTCGTCACCCAGCTGACCACCGTGCTCAACAACGTCCGGGGACTCACGGTCACCGGCTACCCGACGCTGCCCGCCGCCAACAGCCGGTTCCGCCTCGCCCCGGACGGCAACGGGCTGGTGCTGCAGGCGCTCACCGCCGGCGGCAGGTGGAAGGTGCTGCGCCGCGGCCTGGCCGCCACCGCGACCTTCAGTTCCGGCAAGGGCTGGGTGCAGCTGCTCAACAGCGACGGCACGTCCTCGCGCTACTACGGGACGATCACCACGGTGCGCTCGGGATCGGGCGAGCTGACCGTCAACCGGGTGCGGATGGACCAGTACGTCAAGGGCTCGGTGCCGCTCGAGGTGTCCGCGTCGTGGCCGGACGCCGCCGTGCAGGCGCAGGCCATCGCCGCCCGGTCCTACGCCGAGGTGATGCGCTCGCAGTCGGGCAGCGGCAGCCTCTACGACATCTGCGACACCTCCTGGTGCCAGTCCTACGGCGGGATGGCCCGCTACGACCGGTCCGGCAACCTGATCTGGCAGGAGGATCCGGCCGCGCTCGCCGGCAACCAGCGCACCGTGCTGCACTACCAGGGCCGGCCGGTGTTCGCCCAGTACGCCGCGTCCAACGGCGGGGCCACGGTGTCCGGCGGCACGCCCTACCTCGTCGGTCGCGCCGACCCCTACGACAGCGCTGCGTCCGGCGACCCGTACCTGAACGAGAGCAAGGGCGTGCGGGCCGCGTCGATCGCCTCCAGCTACGGCCTGAAGTCGGTGACCTCGATCGAGGTGACCCGGCGTGACGGCAACGGCCCGTGGGGCGGGCGGGTGCTCGAGGCCTACGTCAACGGGCGCACCGCCTCTGGGAAGCCGGCGCACATCGCCACCACCGGCGACGAGCTGGGCTCGGCCCTCGGCGTGTGGACGGACTACCTGCGCCTCGGGCCGTAGCGACGAGGCGGCTCTGCCGATCTAAGGTGGACGCGTCTCGAGGCGCTACACCGAGGACGGGAGATAGACACACATGGCCGACGCACCTGCCCGGGCGTCCATCGTCAGCGGGTACTTCAACCCGCTGCACCAAGGGCACCTGGACATGTTCGAGGCGGCCCGGGAACGTACCGGGTACCTCATCGTCATCGTCAACAACGATGCCCAGCAGCTGCTCAAGAAGGGCCGGGTCATCCAGGCCGAGCAGCAACGGTCGCGGATCGTGCGGGCGCTGCGCGTGGTCGACGACGTGATCGTGGCCGTCGACCAGGGCCCGGGCATCGAGCACTCGCTCGACGTCGTCCGCGCCGCCTACCCCGACACCGAACTCGAGTTCTGCAACGGCGGCGACCGCAGCCCCGAGGCCGATTCGGTGCCGGTCGCCGAGGTCGAGTCGGCGCAACGCAACCGGATCACGATGCACTACGGCGTCGGCGGCGCCGAGAAGGCCGATTCGAGCACCCGCATCCTCGCCGAGATCGACGCCCAGGGTTGAGCCCGACGCGCGACTGGGACGCCGGGCGACCGGTCGACCTGCGCAGCACGCTGATGCCGCTGGTGCGCGGCAGGGGCGATCCGGCGCACCACTTCGGTGCGGACCGGTTCTGGTGGGCGACCGCGACGCCGACCGGCGCCGGCACGATCGCGCTGGCGGCACGCGGGTCGCTGGTGTCCGCGGCTGCCTGGGGCGACGGTGCGTCCTGGCTGCTCGAGCGGGTGCCCGCGCTGCTCGGCGCGGCCGACGACTGGAGCGGCCTGGACGTCAGCGCGCACCGGGAACTGGGCGACGTGCTGCGCACCCGCCCGGGCCTGCGGCTGTGCGCCACCGGGTTGGTCTTCGAGTCGTTGCTCGCGGCCGTCCTCGAACAGAAGGTGACCGGTCTCGAGGCGCGGCGGGCCTGGCGGGCGCTGCTGCACTGGTACGGCGAGCCCGCCCCGGGCCCGACACCCGTCCCGATGCGGGTGCACCCGGCGTCGCAGGTGGTGCGCGACATCCCCACCTGGGACTGGCACCGGATGGGTGTGGACATCAAGCGCCAGCACGCGATCCGCGCCGCAGCGGCCGTCGCGCACCGGTTGGAGGAGTCCGACGCCGACTCCGTGCTGACCCGGCTGCGGGTCGTCCCCGGCATCGGTGAGTGGACGGCCGCCGAGACCGCCCAGCGCGCCTTCGGCCATCCCGACGCGGTCAGTGTCGGCGACTACCACGTCAAGAACTGGGTCACCTACGCCCTGACCGGCCGGGCCCGCGGCACGGACGAGGAGATGCTCGAGCTGCTGCGGCCGTGGGCCGGGCAGCGGCAGCGGGTGGTGCGGCTGATCGAGCTCACCGGCCGCGCCGCGCCGCGCTTCGGGCCGCGGTTCAGCCCGAACGACATCCGCGCCATCTGACCCGTCAGGGCCGACCCCCGTGCGGGACGGTCACCGTCGTCGCGAGCAGGCGCGCCTCGCGCGCGGCCGAGCGGGCATGCTCGTCGAAGTCGGGGGCGGCGCAGACGAACAGGGTGCGCCCGTCCGGGCCGCCGAGCAGGCATGCGAACGTCCCGGTGCCCGGGGAGCGCTCGTCCAGGATCTCGCCGCCCTCGGCGACGCGGATCACCCGGCCGTGCGCCGCGTCGGCGATCCACAGCGCGCCCTCGGCGTCCAGGCCGCAGCCGTCCGGGGCGACGACGAGCTGCGGCAGCGCCTCGCTGACCACCCGCGAGGTCGGCAGCTCACCGAACTGCGCGAACACCCGGCGGTTGCTCAGGCTGCCGTCGGCGGCGATGTCGAAGGCGCTGACCCGGTTGCCGAACGTCTCGTCGACGAGCAGCACGTTGTCGTCGGTGATCACGCTGCCGTTGGGGAACCACAGCTCGTCCGCCACCTGGGTGACCGCGCCGTCCGGGTCGACCCGCAGCAGCACCGCCGGCTCGATGTCGGCACCCGCCATCAGGTCGAAACCGAAGTTGCCGACGTAGGCGCGGCCGCGGGCGTCGACCACCATGTCGTTCGGGTAGCCGCTCACGTGGTCGGCGAGGTCGGCATGCACGACCAGCGTGTTGTCGTGCTCGCGGCGCAGCACCGTCGCATCGCGCATCGACACGATCAGCAGCCGCCCGTCGGGCAGCCAGCCGAGCCCGGACGGCTGGTTCGGCACCTCGGCCTCGACCCGGACGTCGGTGCCGTCGGCGCGTGCGGACAGCACCTGGTTGGCGTAGAAGTCGGCGACCCAGATGCGATCCTCGTGCCAGCGGGGGCACTCGAGGTAGTGCAGGTCGGACAGGACGGGGCGAAAGTCGGCCATGCCCTATTCGACCGCTAGGAGGCGTAGCGGTCCAGCACCGCGTCCGAGAGCACCGGCCAGGCCTGCGCCGCCCAGGGGCCGAACGCCCGGTCGGCCAGAGCCACCACACCGAGGCGGCCGACCGGGTCGACCCACAGCATCGTGCCGGACTGCCCGAAGTGCCCGTACGTGCCGGGCGAGTTGCGGGCGCCCGTCCAGTGCGGGGACTTGGCCGCCCGGATCTCGAAGCCGAGCCCCCAGGCGTTCGGGTCCTGGCCGCCGAAGCCAGGAAGCACACCGCGCAGGCCGGGGAACTGCACCGTCGTGGCGTCGGCCAGCGTCTGAGCCGACAGCAGCCCGGTCGGGCTGAGCAACTCGTGCAGCACCCGGGCCAGGTCGGCAGCGGTCGACACGCCGTCGCGCGCCGGCGACCCCGGCAGCGTGGTCGCGCGCAGCCGCAGCGGGCCGGTCACCGCCTCGGCGAGATAGTCGGCGAAGGGCATGTCGGCACCGGCCGCGACCAGGTCGGCGGCGCGCTCGATCCCGACGTTGGAGTAGATGCGCCGGGTGCCCGGCGCGGCGGCGCGCATCCGGCGCTCAGGCGCGTAGCCCGAGGCGTGCGCCAGCAGGTGCCGCAGCGTCGCGCCGGGAATCACCTGCTCGTCGGCCGGGTCGTCCAGCTGCACCGCCTCCTCCTCGACCGCGACGAGAACGGCGAGCGCGGCGAGCGGTTTGGTGACCGAGGCGAGCCGGAACTGCGTGTCGACCGGGCCGTGCGTCTCGAGCGTTCCGTTCACCCCGACCACGGCGGCGGCCGCGGTGGGGACGGGCCAGCCGTCCAGCAGTTCCAGGGTCACTCAGGCACCGTCGCTCAGACGCCCAGGCGGGCGCGGGCGGCCTCGACCAGCCTGGGGACGTCCGGGGCGATGCCGTCAGGCAGCCGGTCCCAGGGGAACCATTCCAGCTCCAGCGACTCGTCCGAGCGGTGCGGCGCGGCGCCCTGCGGCGCGAGCGCGAGATAGCGCACGTCGTAGTGCCGGGTCGGGACGCCGAGCGAGCAGGTGATCGGGTGCACGTCGAGCCCGAGCGGCACCGGGTCGAAGGAGAGCGAGCCGATGCCGCTCTCCTCGCGGGCCTCGCGGGCGGCGACGTCGAGCATGGTGTGGTCGCCCGGCTCGCAGTGGCCGCCGAGCTGCATCCACATCCCGGCCCGCGGATGCAGGGTGAGCAGCACCAGCCGGCGTGCCGGGTCGAGCACCAGTGCACTGCCGGTGAGGTGTCCGGCCGCGCACGAGCGCCACATCGCGTCGGGACGCGCGGCGAGGAAGCCGAGGAACGCCTGCTGCAGCGAGGGGTCGACGTCGGCCAGCGAGGCGATGACTGCGGTGGCGTCGCCGTGCAGCGGCGGCGCGACATCGGTGGTCCAGCCGGTGTCCTCGCGGCCGAGCGCGATCGCCTCGGACGTCCCGAGCCGGAACAGGTCCTCGCCGGCGCCCCGGATCAGCGTGCGGCTGCCCAGCCCGTCGTCGGCGAGCTTGCCGTCGCGAGCGAACCCGCGCACGATCGCCACCGGGACGCCGCCCAGCTTGCCCTTGACCAGGTCCCCGGCCGCGGCGAGCTCGTCGGCGATCGCGACCTGGGTGACGACCAGGGTGTTGCCGTAGGCGTCGGTGCGCCCGCGCGGGTCGGTCACCGCAGTCACCCCGGCGACGCCGATCGCGGTGTCGGTGATCCCGGCCCGCCACGGGCGTCCCATCGAGTCGCTGATGACGACACCGACCTCGACGCCGGCCCGCTCGCGGATCGCCTCGCGCAGCAGCTGCGCCGACGCGTCCGGATCGACCGGCAGCAGGGCGATCTCGTTGCGGGCGACGTTGGACAGGTCGACACCGGCAGCGGCGAGCACCAGGCCGCGCCGGGTCTCGACGATGCGCAGGGTGTCGCGGGTGGCGACGACGCGGACGGTTTCGGCGTCGATGGCCTCCTGCCGCGCCGCCTCGCGCGCCTCGTCGTCGGCGGTGTCGAGCACGACCAGCCGGCCCTCGACCTTGGACACCGCCTTCGACGTCACGACCAGCACGTCGCCGTCCTGCAGCGGCGGCGCGTGCTGCAGGATCTGCTCGGCCAGGTCGTCGCCGGGACGCAACTCGCCGATGCCGGACACCGGCACGATCTCGATGCGGGGTGCTGCGTGGTCCATCAGCCGTCCAGCTCCGCCGCGGCGCGCACCATGGCGGCGGTCGCGTCGTCGTCGGTCATCAGCAGCGGGACGGCGCGTACCTCCACGCCGGGGACGTTTGCGGTGTCGCTGTTGTGGATCAGCCAGCCGTCCAGCAGGCCGCCGTCCTTCCGGGCGCCGTAGTGCCGCCCGACACCTTCGGCGCTGACCTCGACGCCGATCGCGGGCAGGCACGAGTCGGCCATCCCGCGCACCGGGCCGCCGCCGATGATGGGGGAGAGGCCGACGACCGGGGCGGGACCGGAGACCACGGCCTCGCGGATCTCGGGCAGGCCGAGGATCGTGCCGATCGACACGACCGGGTTGGACGGAGCGATCAGCACGAGGTCGGCCGAGCCGATCGCGTCGAGGACGCCCGGGGCGGGCTCGGCGTCGTCGATCCCGATCTGCACGAAGGCCTGCGCGGGGATGGCTGCGCGGTGCCGGATCCACCACTCCTGGAAGTGGATCGCCTGCCGCCGCCCGTCCAGGTCGACCACCACGTGGGTCTCGCAGCGGTCGTCGGTCATCGGGATCAGCTCCACGCCCGGCTGCCACCGCTCGCACAGCGCCGCGACGACCTGGTGCAGCGGGTAACCGGCGTCGAGCATCCGGGTGCGCACCAGGTGGGTCGCGAAGTCGAGGTCGCCGAGCTGGAACCAGGACGGCTCGGCGCCGTAGGCGTCCAGTTCGGCCTTGATCCGCCAGCTCTCGCCGGCCCGCCCCCAGCCGCGCTCCTGGTCGTGCACCTCGCCGAGGGTGTACATGCAGCTGTCCAGATCGGGGGTGATCCGCAGCCCGTGCAGCGAGACGTCGTCGCCGGTGTTGACGACTGCGGTGAGCTGCTCGTCGGGGAAGGCCGCACGCACGCCCCGCAGGAACTTGGCGCCGCCGACCCCGCCGGCCAGGACGGTGATTCGCACGGTCTCGAACCTACAGCGGGCGGGACGTGCTGCTCAGGGCCGCCTTGCGAGCGCGCAGCAACGCACCGACCTCGTGCATGGTCACCTCACGGGCGCCGAGCCGGACGGCCTGCGCACGCAGATGGGCGGGCAGGTCGTGGTGCCAGCGGTACGGGTGATCCTGGAAGAACCGGCGCGGGATCCCGAGCTCGTCGGCCATCGCGCGCAGCTCGTCGCGGGTGTCGGCGAGCAGGTGGCAGAACTCGGTGAACCGCAGCCCGGCGTCGGGGTACTCGCGCAGCGCGTCGACGTAACAGGCCACGCCTTGCGAACCTACGCCGCCGTCCCTCCTCCCGAGTTGTCCGTGTGTCGCGTCGAAATGAGCGCGCGACACACGGACAACTTTCGGGGGACGTCAGCGCTTGGCGGCCACCAGCAGCCCGTCACCGCTGGCCAGCAGCACGCTCACCAGCCGGTCGTCGTCGCGGACGGTGCGGGCCAGATCGCGCAGCAGCACGGTGTCCGGGTCGCGCTGGGACGAGTCGGCGACCCGGTCGTGCCAGAGCATGTTGTCGAAGGCCACCACGCCGCCGGGGCGCAGCATGCGCACCGCCTGCTCGTAGTAGACGGCGTAGCCGCTCTTGTCGGCGTCGACGAACACCAGGTCGTAGGCCGCATCGCGCATGCGCGGCAGCACGTCATGGGCCGAGCCGTTGATCAGCCGGTACCGGGTGGGGGCGATGCCCCCCTCGCCGAACGCCTCGCGCGCCGCACGCTGGTTCTCGCTCTCGATGTCGATCGACACCAGCTGCCCGCCGGCGGCCATGCCACCGAGCAGGTACAGCCCGGACACACCGGCGCCGGTGCCGACCTCGATGACGGCACGCGCCTGGGTGGCCGCGGCCAGCACGCGCAGCGCCGCGCCGCCGGCCGGACCGATCGGCGTGCAGCCGAGCTCTCTGCCGCGCTCGCGCGCGCTGGTGATGATCTCGTTCTCGGGCTGGAACGACTCGGCGTAGCGGACACTCGCCTCGTTCACCATCGGGTCGGCCATGCGGGGAACCCTATCGTCGCGGGCTCGCCTTTCAGCGCATCGAATCGATGATCATCGCCAGGTCGTCGCAGGTCGTGAGCGGGTTGACGATGGCGAACCGGGTGCAGACCCGGTTGCCGTGCCGGGTCGGCGTGACGAATGCCTCCTGCTCGTCGAGCAGTCGTGCGCTCCAGCGGGCGTAGTCGTCGCCCGTCCAGCCGACCCGCTCGAAGATCAGCACCGACAGATCCGGCTCGACCAGCAGCCGCAGGTGCTCGGCGGCGTCGATCAACTCCCGGCCCTGCCGGGCGACGGTGAGGGTCTGCTCGACCGCGGCGACATAGGCGTCCGTCCCGTACACCGCCAGGGAGAACCAGAACGGCAGCCCACGTGCCCGCCGGGTCAGCTGGACGGCGAAGTCGGACGGGTTCCACTCGCCGTCGACCGTGACCGGGTCGAGGTAACCGGCGTGCTGGGTGTGCGCCGCGCGCCCCAGCCGCGGTTCGCGGTAGAGCAGCGCGCAGGCGTCGAACGGGGCGAACAGCCACTTGTGCGGGTCGACGATGAAGGAGTCGGCGTGCTTGATGCCGGTGAACAGGTGCCGCGCGGACGGCGCGGCCAGGGCCGCCCCGCCGTACGCACCGTCGACGTGGAACCACCAGCCGAACTCGCGGGCGACCGCGCCGATGCCGGCCAGGTCGTCGACGACGCCGAGGTTGGTCGTCCCGGCCGTCGCGACGACGCCGAAGACCCCGTCGCGGACGTGCTCGGGCAGCCCGGCGGCCACCTCGCGCAGCGCCGTCCCCGTCATCCGGCCACGCTCGTCGCCCGGCACCGAGATCACCTCGACGTCCATCACCACCTGCAGTGCGTGCTTGACCGACGAGTGCGTCTCCTCGGTCACGCAGACCGCCCACCGCTCCGGACGCCGGCCGCGCCGCTCGAGGGCCGCCTCGCGTGCCGCGACGAGGGCGGACAGGTTGCCGATCGTCCCGCCCTGGACGAAGGTGCCGCCCGCCTCGGCCGGCAGCCCGACCAGGTCGGCGATCCAGCGCAGCGCCTGGTTCTCGGCGTAGACGGCGCCGGAACCCTCCAGCCACGAGCCGCTGTAGACGTTGGAGGCCGCCACCAGCATGTCGAAGTAGCAGGCGGCCTTGGTGGGGGCGTTCGGGATGAAGGACAGGTAGCGCTTGTGGTCGACGGACAGGCACGCGGGACCGAGCACCTCAGCCCAGAGGCGCAGCGCCTCGTCGCGGCCGATGCCCTCGGGACGCACGCTGCCGCCGGCGAGCTGTTCCAGGTCCTGGGGCGTCAGCGGACGGTCGAGCGGGACCTCGTTGCTCAGGCGCTGGAGGCAGTATTCGACGACGGTCCGCGCGATCCGGTCGTCATCGGCGGTGTACGAGTGCACGGCGGCGAGAGTAGTAGGCGCCGCCCGGGAACGTCCGGCGCCTGGTCGGCGTTTAGCTGACGTACAGGTTGCCGTGCTTGGCTGTCGCCCAGAACGCGATAGCCGAAGGAGAAGCCAGTGACTACGGTCGACCCCGCCGAGGCGGGCACCATCTGGGTGCCGCCCACCTGGGACGAGGTCGTGCGCGAGCACGCCGACCGGGTGTACCGGCTCGCCTTCCGGCTGTCCGGCAATCGCGCCGACGCCGAGGATCTCACCCAGGAGACGTTCGTCCGGGTGTTCCGGTCGCTGGCCGAATACACCCCGGGGACGTTCGAGGGCTGGCTGCACCGCATCACCACGAACCTGTTCCTGGACATGGTGCGCCGCCGCCAGCGGATCCGGTTCGACGCGTTGCCCGACGACGCCGGCGACCGGCTCGCCTCGCGCGAGGGCGGCCCGGAACAGGCCTACGAGCAGATGAACCTCGATCCCGAGGTGCAGGCGGCCCTGGACGCGTTGCCCGCCGACTTCCGCGTCGCGGTCGTCCTGTGCGACCTCGAGCAGCTGTCCTACGAGGAGATCGCGGCCACCCTCGGCATCAAGGTCGGCACCGTCCGCTCGCGTATCCACCGCGGCCGGGTGATGCTGCGCGAGGCGCTGGCGCACCGCGCGCCCGGGCTGCGCCCGGCCAACGAGTTCGGCGAGGCACCCGCCCATGCGTGATCTGGGACGCGATCTGGGACGCGCGCAGCACCTGTCCGACGAGGCGATCGCCGCCTTTGCCGACGACGTCCTGACCGGCCACGCCCGCCAGCGCGCGCGCCGGCACACCGCGCTGTGCGCCGAGTGCAATCACGCGGTCGCCGTCCAGCGCGAGGCCGTCTGGGCGCTGCGCACCGCACCTGCTCCGGCGCTGCCGAGCGGGCTGCTCGACCGGCTGCGCGACGTGCCGGTGACCACCCCGATCCGCCAGGTGCCCACGCACGTCGACGAGCACGGCAACACCATGTTCGCCTCCTTCGCAGCGCCCGCCGCCGCCTTCGTCCCCGTGCAGCCGGAGCACCCGCGGCGCGGTCGCCCGGTGGCCTTCGCCGTCGCCTCGGTCGCGGTGCTGGGCGCGCTCGCCGGCACCGCCGCCTCTGACAGCGGGCCGACCCGCGAACCCGCCGGCCCCCACCCCGTCCACGCCGGGTACCTGCGGGCCGAGCTGCCCAAGCATCCCTAGAGAATCCGTGGGCGGGCGCCGCGAGCGCCCGCGATGAGGCAGACTCGATCGAGAGACCGGGGCAGGGTCCGGTGCGGAAGGGTCAGGGGTGTCGTGTCCGAGGATCAGGGTCGCCACACCGCTGCCGCGGCGGACGCCTCAGCCGGACCGGACGACGACGAGGCGTTCCGGCGCCCGCCGGGCCTGCGCGAGCCCTTCCAGCCGAGGCCCGAGCAGCCCGCGTACACCCCGCCGCCGCCGACCGTGTCGCCGGAGCAGCGCGACGAGTACGGCCGCCCGGCCGGCGCCGGACCGTACGCAGCACCGCCCGGCGAGCGGATCGTGTCGCGCCCGACGCCGCCGCCGGTCGTGCCCTGGGTGATGACCAGCGCGTTCGGCGCGCCCGCCGAGGCCCAGGGCGGCTTCGCGCCCGAGCCGGGCACCCGCATCGAAGCGTCGGCGGGCGAGCCGGAGTCGCCGTGGTGGAAGCGCGACGCCGTCCGCGACCCCTGGCGTGACCCGGCGGCGCCGTTCTGGCTGGGCCGGGGCGCGGTGTTCTCCGCCGGCCAGCCCGCCCAACTCGACCCCGCCGAGGACGCCGAGCGCGACGACGACGAGGACGCCGCGGAGGAGAACGACACGGTCGTCCCGCTCCAGACCGGACGGCGCCGGTTCGGGCTCAACGCGATCCTGCTCGCCGTGCTGATCGCCGTTCTCGCGGGCGCGGTCGGCGGGTTCGGCGGCTACTTCCTCGGCGGCCGCACCGGCGACGCGCTGCACCGCGCCGACGTCAGCCTCCCGCAGGGCGGCCAACCGGCCAACCGGCCGCCGAACTCGGTCGCCGGGATCGCCAAGCGGATCGGCCCGGCCGTCGTCTCGCTGCAGGTGACCAGCGCGGACAAGTCGCGAAGCGGGGTCGGCTCCGGCGTCGTGATCGACAAGCACGGGTACGTCATCACGAACAACCACGTCGCGTCGGTCGCCAAGGGCGGCGGCTCGATCATCGCCACGTTCTCCAACGAGGCCACCGCGCGCGCCCGTATCGTCGGGCTGGACCCGGTCAGCGACATCGCGGTGCTCAAGGTGCCCGACAACGAGTTGACCGTCGCCCCGATCGGGAAGTCCTCGACGCTGGCGGTCGGCGACCCCGTCGTCGCGATCGGCTCGCCGCTCGGCCTGACCGGCACCGTGACGTCCGGGATCGTGTCGGCGCTCAACCGCCCGGTGCACGTCTTCGGCGACGACGGCCAATCCGATGCCTACCTCGACGCCGTCCAGACCGACGCCGCCATCAACCCGGGCAACTCCGGCGGAGCGCTGGTCGATGCGGGCGGCCGCCTGGTCGGCATCAACTCCGCGGCTGCGCTGAGCGCGCCCAACGGCAGCGGGGGCACCACCCAGGCGTCCGGCATCGGTTACGCCATCCCGATCGACTACGCCCGCGAGATCGCCCTCGAGCTGATCCACAACGGCAAGGCCGTGCACGGCTCGCTGAACGCGCAGGGCCGTACCGCGGAGGCGGGACTGCAGGCCGGGGCCTACCTCGAGCAGGTCGAGCCCAACGGCGCCGCGGCCAAGGCCGGGCTACGCAACGGCGACGTGATCGTCGTCGCCGACAGCACGCCGATCCTGGGCTACGACCAGCTGATCGTGATCGTCCAGCAGCACAAACCCGGCGACAAGGTGAACGTCACCTATTACCGAGGATCGGCGAAGCGCAGCGCCACCGTCACCCTGGGCTCGGCGTAACCTCGGAACATGTTCAACATCGGGCCGATGGAGTTCGTGGTCCTCGCGCTCGTCGCGGTGATCGTGCTCGGCCCGGACCGGCTACCGCAGTTCGCCCGTGATGCCGCAAACCTGCTGCGGACCCTGCGCGAGCTGGCCACGGGGGCGCGCACGCAACTGCGCGACGAGCTCGGCCCCGAGTTCGCCGACCTCGACCTCCGCAACCTGAACCCGCGTACCGCGATCCAGCGCGCGATCCTCGGCGACGACGAGACCGGCATCCGCGGCGAGCTGCGCAAGCTCGACCCGCGCGAGGACCTGCGCGCCGATTTCAGCGGTCTCGACCCGCGCTCGCGGTCCTTCTACGAGGCCGAGTCCGAGACACCGGTGACCCTGGACAAGCCCGCCGCCAGGTCCGCCCAGCAGCGGCTGGGCCGCGGCGAGCCCGCCCCGTTCGACCCCGACGCCACCTGACCACTGTCGGACGCGTCAGCGGGAGGTGGGGGTGAGGCCGAGCGAGCGGCCCACCAGGCTGGCCTGGCGCTTGGCGAGCCGGTCGGCGACCTCGCCCAGCGCGATCGCAGCCGATGTGCGTGGCTCGCGCAGCACGACCGGCAGGCCGTCGTCGCCGCCCTCGCGCACGGTCTGGTCGATCGGGATCTGTCCGAGCAGCGGCACGGTCGTGCCGGTCGACTGCGACAGCGAGTCGGCGACCGCCTGACCCCCGCCGGCGCCGAACAGCTCCATCCGGGTGCCGTCCGGCAGGTCCAGCCAGCTCATGTTCTCCACGACGCCGACGATCTGCTGGTGGGTCTGCAGCGCGATCGAGCCGGCCCGTTCGGCGACCTCACGCGCGGCGAGCTGCGGCGTGGTCACCACTAGCAGTTCGGCGGACGGGACGAGCTGGGCCACCGAGATCGCGATGTCGCCGGTGCCGGGCGGCAGGTCCATCAGCAAGACGTCGAGGTCGCCCCAGAAGACGTCGGCGAGGAACTGCTGCAGGGCGCGGTGCAGCATCGGCCCGCGCCAGACCACGGCGGTGTTGCCGGGGGTGAACATGCCGATCGAGATGACCTTCACGTCGTGCGCCACCGGCGGCATGATCATCTGCTCGACCTGGGTCGGCTTGCCGGTCACGCCCAGCATGCGAGGCACCGAGAAGCCGTAGATGTCGGCGTCGAGCACCCCCACCGACAGCCCGCGCGCGGCGAGCGAGGCGGCCAGGTTCACCGTCACCGAGGACTTGCCGACCCCGCCCTTGCCGGACGCCACCGCGTAGACACGGGTGCGCGAGCCGGGTTGCGCGAACGGGATCTCGTTCGCCGGCTGGTCGCCGCGCAGGTGCTGCTGCAGGGCCTGGCGCTGCTCGGCCGACATCACGCCGAGGGTCACGTCCACCGACCGCACCCCGTCGACACGCGAGACCGCCTCGCTCACCCGGCGGGTCAGCTCGGCCTTCATCGGGCAGCCGGCGACGGTCAGCAGCACCTGCACCGAGACCGCGCCGTCGGCCCCGAGCGCGACGGCATCGACCATGCCGAGCTCGGTGATCGGCTTGCGGATCTCCGGGTCGTCGACGGTCGCCAGAGCGGCGCGGACAGCGGATTCTTCGAGCACAGCCACAAGAGACGATGGTACGGAATTGCCCTACCCTCGATCTCCATGACCGACGTGAGCCCCGCAACGCCGGTGCCCGGGCCGGGTGACTGGCGCGTCGCGGTCTGGCGCAGCTTCCTGCGAGCTCACGCCGTGGTGCTGCGGGAGCTCGAACGCGAACTGGAACAAGACGCCGACCTGGCGCTGTCGTGGTACGACGTGCTGCTCACCCTCGCCCAGGCGCCGGAGCGGCGGCTGCGCATGGCCGAGCTCGCCGACCGCGTCCTGCTGTCGCGATCCGGCCTGACCCGCCTGGTCGACCGCCTCGAGAAGGCCGGCTACGTGCGCCGCGAGCCGTCGCCGGACGACGCCCGCGGTACGTACACGGTGCTGCTGCCGGCCGGGCTGCAGCGGCTGCGATCGGCCGTCGGCGTCCACCTCGCCGGCGTGCACCGGCACTGGCTCGCGCACTTCGACGACGAGCAGTTGCGGACCCTCGGCGACCTGCTCGCACGCATCGACGTGCGCGCCGAGTGAGCGCGCCGACGCGCCGCTCGGTCGTCCGCGACTGTGTCGGGGTCGGTGTGGCCGTCGGCACCTACGGGATCGCCTTCGGTGCGGCCGCGGTGGCGGCCGGCCTCTCGGCCGTGCAGACCTGCCTGCTCTCGCTGCTCGCCTTCACCGGGGGCACCCAGTTCGCCGTCGTCGGTGTGATCGCCGGTGGCGGCGGGATCGCGGCCGCGCTCGGCAGCGGTCTGCTGTTGGGCAGCCGTAATGCGCTCTATGCCATGCGCATGGCGCCGCTGCTCGGCGTGCGCGGGCTCAAGCGGCTGCTCGCGGCCCACGGCACGATCGACGAGTCGACGGCGATGGCGATCGGCCAGGACGACTCCGAGCTCGCCCGCACCGCGTTCTGGTGGACGTTCGGTGCGGTGTTCGTGATGTGGAACCTCGCCACCCTGCTCGGTGCCGCCGGCGCGACCGCCCTGGGGGACCCGGCCAAGTTCGGGCTCGACGCCGTGGTGCCCACCGCCTTCCTCGCGCTCCTCGCGCCGCGCCTGCGGCAGGGGCGGGTGGAGGTCCGGGTCGCGCTGGGCGGAGCGGTGATCGCGGCCGTGCTGATCCCGCTCACCCCGCCCGGCGTCCCGGTGCTCGCCGCGTCCGCGGCCCTGCTGCTCGCCGGCCGGGTGAGCGGGTGACCCTCTGGTGGATCGTCGCCGGGACGGTCGTCGGCTGCTACCTGCTCAAGCTCGCGGGCTACCTCGTCCCGGCGCGGGTAGTCGAGAACGCCCGGGCCCGCCGGCTGGTCGAACTGGTGCCGGTCGCGCTGCTTGCCGCGCTCGTCGTGGTCGAGGCGATCGCGAACGGTCGCCACTACGACCTGGACGGGCCGCGCCTGGCCGGCGTCGCCGTCGGCGCGGTCGCGGCATGGCGCCGCGCGCCGTTCCTCGTGATCGTCGTGGCGGCCGCAGCCACCGCGGCGCTGCTGCGATTGGCGTGATCATCGGTACGGCAGACTCGGGCGTCGTGGAAACCCGGCTGCGGCTCGTACTGGCCAGCGCGCTCATGCTCGTCGTCGAGCTGTGCCTGATCCGCTGGCTCGGCGCCAACGTGGTGCACCTGGCCTACTTCTCCAACTTCGTCCTGCTCGGGTCGTTCCTCGGCATCGGGCTCGGGTTCCTGCGCGCCGCCCGCGAGGAACTGCCAGCCCGGCCGCAGCCCTACCACTCGCTGGTGGTGCTGCTCGGCCTGGTCGGGTTCGTCAGCGCGTACCCGGTCACCGTCGATCGCGAGTCGACGCAGGTGGTGTTCTTCACCAACATCGGCACGTCCGGGCCGCCGATCTGGGTGGTGCTGCCCGGCGTGTTCCTGGCCGTCGCCGCGATCACGTCCGGGCCGGCCGAGATCGTCGGCGGCTGTTTCACCGACCTGCCGCGGCTGGCCGCGTACCGGTTCGACCTGCTCGGCAGCCTTGCCGGGATCGTGGTGTTCACCGTGCTGTCGATGATCGGCTCGCCGCCGCTGGTGTGGTTCGCGATCGTCGCCGTGCTGTTCATCGTCCTGCTCGGCCGCAAGGCCATCAGCGTGACGGTGTCGCTCGCCGTCGCGCTGACCGTGCTCTTCCTTTACCCGCTGCGCCACGACAAGGGCGACTTCTGGTCGCCGTACTACAAGGTGTCGACCAGCAGCAGCGACGACGGCCACGGTGGCACGGCCTGGACGGTCGCGGTGAACGGCGTGCCGCACCAGCGGCTCACCTCGGTCGCCACCCGTAAGGCGGACGAGCCGTACTACTTCGAGCCCTACCGCGTCATCGGCCGCAAGCCGGGCCGGGTGCTCATCGTCGGCGCGGGCACCGGCACCGATGTCGCGATCGCGCTGGCCGAGGGCGCGACCCACGTCGACGCGGTCGAGATCGACCCGACACTGCAGCGCTTCGGCGCTCAGCACGATCCCGACCACGCCTACCAGGACCCGCGGGTGAGCGTGCACATCAACGACGGCCGGGCGTTCCTGCAGCAGACCTCGGCGCGCTACGACCTCATCCTGTTCGCGCTGCCGGACTCGCTGACCCTCGTGTCCGGCGCCAGCTCACTGCGGCTGGAGAGCTACCTGTTCACCCTGCAGGCCGCCCAGAGCGCGCGCGATCATCTCGCGCCGGACGGCGCGTTCGCGATGTACAACTACTACCGCGAGGACTGGATCGTGAACCGCCTCGCCGGCACGCTCGCGGACGCCTTCGGGCACGGCCCGTGCGTGTATGCGGTGCCGAACGTGACTGCGCTGGCGGTGCTGTCGGTCGGTCTCACCGAGCGCGACCAGAACTGCGGGACGACTGCCTGGCACCGCCCGGCCGACACCCCGGCGCCCGCCACCGACGACCGGCCGTTCGTCTACCTGCGCGACCCGGGCATCCCCGGGCTGTACCGCAGCACGCTGCTCATGATCGTCCTGGTCGGCATCGCGGCGATCGCGTTCGTGCTGGCGCTCAACGCCGGGCAGGCGGGGCCGGGGGCCGGGCGGCGGCTGCGCGCGCAGGCTCGGCAGATGTGGGGCTACCGCGACCTCTTCCTGCTCGGCGTTGCGTTTCTGCTGCTGGAAACCAAGAGTGTCACCGGGTTCGCGTTGCTGTTCGGGACGACGTGGGTCGTGAACTCCTTCGTCTTCGCCGGCGTGCTGGTCGCCGTGCTCGGCGCGGTCGAGCTCACCGCGCGGCTGCCCCCGCCGCCGATCGCGCTCATGTACGGCCTGCTGCTGGGCGGCCTCGCGCTGGCCTGGGCGGTGCCGCCGGGTTTCCTGCTGGGCCTGGAGTTCTGGCTGCGCCTGGTTGTCGCGGTGTTCCTGGCGGTATTGCCGATCTTCGCGGCGAACGTCATCTTCGCCGCGCGCTTCGCCGAGACCGCCGACGCGCCGCTGGCGTTCGGGACGAACCTGCTCGGCGCGATCGTGGGCGGCTGCCTGGAGTACCTGTCGCTGGAGTTCGGCTACCGCGCGCTGTTCGTGATCGCGGCCGTCGTCTACGTGCTGGCCTTCGCGGTGCGGCCGCGGTCGGCGCGGCGCGAGCCCGAGGTCACCGGTACTTCGCCTGCAGCTCGTCGAACACCCCGGCAGCCAGCCGTGCGAAGTCCGCGCGCGTGAGCAGCACGCTGTCGCCGGGCTTCAGCCCGACCACGGCCTGCTCGGGTGCGTACTTGATCACGGCGATCTCGGTGAGGACGCCGCGGTGGTTCAGCAGCGACTCGACGATGATCTCGAGCTCGTTCAGCGGCGTGCCGGCCTTGCCGGTCACCGAGCGCAGCCGGTGCACGTAGCGACGGTCCAGCGCCAGGACCAGGTCGTTGAACAGCCCGGCGTCCTGCTCGGTCTTGCGGGCGGGTGCTGCGAGTGCGTCGAACGCGGCGAGCCGGCGCTCGACGGCGGTCCGGCCGTTGTCGATCTCGTCCTGGGTGAAGTCCTTGCGTCCGAGCATGATGACGGTCCCTTCGTGAAGCGGTGGTCGAAGCTATGACCGGGCGCCGTCGCCGAATGTGACAGCCCGCTCAGGGCGACTCGTGCGGGACCGACAGCCGCGGCACCCCGCCGAGGCCGACGTTGTAGCGCACCCGTCCGCGGTATTCGGCCAGCTTGTCCCAGAGGGCGGCGTGGGCGGGCCACGGGATCGGCTCGTCGCCGTCGAGCCAGCTATCGCCGAAGGTGATCCAGACGACCGTCCACTCGGCGGCGTCGGCCCAGCGGCCCTGGCTCCACTCCAGCAGCGAGCGGCGGATCTGGAAGGCCAGCCGCGCGGCGTCCGGGAAGGTCGACACCGTGCTGACGATCCACACGCGGAAGTCGCGGCGCATCAGATCGAGCTCGAAGTCGCCGAGCACGTCGGGATCGACCAGCACGGTCGCGACGTTCTCATGCCCCCTCGGCCTCATGATCCGATTGTCTACCAGCCACCTGACAACGGGTCGAGAGTCTGCTGAGATGCCACTCAAGCCGACCCGGCGATGTTCACCAGCCAGCTGATGCCGAACCGGTCGACGCACATTCCGAAGACGTCGCCCCAGGGCGCTTTGTCCAACGGCATCTGCACCTGCCCGCCCTCGGACAGCTTGTCCCAGTAACCGCGCAGCTCCGCCTCGCCCGAGCTGTCCGAGGACAGCGAGACCGAGAAACCGGCAGCCGGCGTGTAGTCCATGTGATTGGGCGTGTCGGCGCCCATCAGCGTGAAGCCGCTGCCGGTCTCGAGCTGGCTGTGCATGATCTTGTCCTGCTCGCCCGGATCCTGGGCCATTCCGAACTCGCCGAACGTGCTCATCGTCAGCTCGCCGCCGAAGACCGAGCGGTAGAACTGCATCGCTTCGCGGGCGGTGTCGCGGAAGTTCAGGTACGGGTTGAGTTTGCTGGCCATGATCACCCTCCGTGATTTGCGGTCCTATCCGCGGAGTGTGACACGGGCCACTGACAATGTCAGTCGTCGCGGACGTCGCGTTCCAACCGTGACAGCTCGGCGCGCAGGAAGTCGCGGGTGGCGACCTCGCCGAGCGCCATCCGGATCGAGGCGAGCTCGCGCGCAACGTACTCCAGGTCGGCCTTGGCCTGGCGGGCCTCGTCGCGATCGGCCTCGAGGTTGACGCGGTCGCGGTCGTCCTGGCGGTTCTGGGCGAGCAGGATCAGCGGCGCGGAGTAGGCCGCCTGCAGCGACAGGACGAGGGTGAGGAACAGGAACTGGTACGGGTCGAAGTGCGGCAGGCCCGGGACGGTGTTGACGATGATCCAGACCGCGATGACGCCGCTCTGCAGGACGAGGTACCGGCCGGTGCCCAGGAAACGGGCGATCCGCTCGGTCAGCCGGCCGAACGCCTCGGCGTCGAAGCGCAGGCGCGGGCCACGCTCGACCTTCGGCTGGTCGAGGCGGTCGCGCCGCTCAGCCATTGGCGACCGTCCGGTCTGCGTCGCGCCAGCCCTCGGGCAGCAGGTGGTCGAGCACGTCGTCGACCGACACCGCTCCGATCAGCCGGTCGTTGTCGTCGACGACCGGCGCCGCGACGAGGTTGTAGGTCGCGAGATGGCGGGTCACCTCACCGATCGGCAGCTCCGGCCGGAGCGCGCCGGTGTCGTTCTCGCAGACGCCGCTGACGAGCGCGGACGGCGGCTCGCGCAGCAGCCGCTGCAGGTGGGCGGTGCCGAGGAACTTGCCGGTCGGGGTGGCTTGCGGCGGCCGCACCACGAAGACCTGGGCGGCGATGGCGGGGGACAGTTCCGGGTTGCGGACGAGGGCGAGCGCCTCGGCCACGGTGGCGTCGGGCAGCAGGATGACCGGCTCGGAGGTCATCATGCCGCCGGCGGTGGTGTCGTCGTAGGACATCAGCCGGCGCACCGGCTCGGCCTCTTCGGGTTCCATCAGTTCGAGCAGGCGCTGCTGGTCGGCCGTGGACATCTCGCCGAGCAGGTCGGCGGCGTCGTCGTCGTCCATCGCCTCCAGCACGTCGGCAGCACGCTCGTCGCCGAGCGCCGACAAGACGATGACCTGATCGTCCTCGTCCATCTCCTGCAGCACGTCGGCAAGGCGTTCGTCGTCGAACGCGCGCACCACCTCCATCCGACGCTTGTCGGGCATGTCGTGCAGTGCGGTCGCGACGTCGGCCGCGCGCAGGTCGGACAGCGTCGACAGCAGGGCGTCGGTGCCCTGATCCGCCTCGGGGACGGCGAGGCCGTCCACTTCGTTCCACTCGACCTGGCTGAGCTGGCCGCGGCGGCGGGTCAGTCTCGGGGCGGTGGTTCGGATCGCCAGTCGCGACAGCACCCAGTCGCGCACGCGGTTCTGCTGCATCGCGAGGTCGACGATGGCGACCTGCTGCTTGGTGTCGCGCAGGGTGACCGTGCGGTCGAGCAGTTCGGCGAGCACGAGCGTCTCGTTCGCGCGGCGCTCGAAGCGCTTCATGTTGACCGTGCCCGAGGTCAGCACGACCTGATCGGGCTCGATGCGGGTGACCCGTCCCATCGGGACGAAGATGCGGTGGCGCGCCTGCACCTCGATGACCAGGCCGAGCACGCGCGGCGGCTGCCGGTCGATGCGCAGCGCGGTCACCGCGTCGCGCACCCGCCCGATCTGGTCGCCGTTGGGGTCGAAGACGCCGATCCCGGCGAGCCGGGCGACGAAGACCCGGGTCCCGGTGGTCATCGCTCACCCCGGCACAACGTCACGTGGAGAAGATTAGCCGCCGGGCGCGGCGATGGGCGCGTGTGAGCCCACCGACACCGGGTTGGCGCGCCGCAGTAACGCTGGGCATGCTGCGGGGATGACTGAGACCCTGCGCCCGCGTCGTTCGTGCCTGGCCGTCCCCGGCAGTAACCCGCGCTTTCTCGAGAAGGCAAAGGGACTCGACGCCGACCAGGTGTTCCTCGATCTCGAGGACGCGTGCGCGCCGCTGGCCAAGCCCGGGGCGCGCAAGAACATCGTCGCGGCGCTCAACGAGGGCGGCTGGGGCGACAAGATCCGGGTCGTGCGCGTCAACGACTGGACGACACACTGGACCTATCGCGACGTCATCGAGGTCGTCGAGGCCGCCGGGGCGAATCTCGACGCCATCATGTTGCCGAAGGTGCAAAGCGCCGATCAGGTCGTCGCGCTCGACCTCCTGCTCACCCAGATCGAGAAGACGAACGATCTCGAGGTCGGGCGGATCGGCATCGAGGCGCAGATCGAGAACGCCCAGGGCCTGATCGCCGTCGACGCGATCGCCAAGGCGTCCCCCCGGGTCGAGACGATCATCTTCGGACCGGCCGACTTCATGGCCTCGATCAACATGAAGTCGCTGGTGGTCGGCGAGCAGCCGCCCGGCTACGACGTGGGCGATGCCTACCACCACATCCTGATGTCGATCCTGATGGCGGCACGGGCGAACAACAAGCAGGCGATCGACGGGCCGTACCTGCAGATCCGCGACGCCGAGGGGTTCCGGCGGGTGGCGGCGCGCAGCGCGGCGCTCGGCTTCGACGGCAAGTGGGTGCTGCACCCGGACCAGGTCGGGATCGCCAACGAGGTCTACGCCCCGTCGCAGGACGACTACGACCACGCCGAGCTGATCCTCGACGCCTACGAGTACTACACGTCCGAGGCGGGCGGCAAGAAGGGCTCGGCGATGCTGGGCGACGAGATGATCGACGAGGCCTCGCGCAAGATGGCGCTGGTCATCTCCGCCAAGGGCCGCGCCGCGGGCATGCAGCGCACGTCCAGCTTCGAGGTGCCGGAGAACTAACCGACCCGGCGGGCCCGCTCGTCGAAGTCGGGGGTGTCCGGCGGGACGACGCACAGCAGCAGCCCGGCGGGATCGCGGAGCACGACCCACGAGCGGTGCCGCAACTCGACGCTTGCGCCGAGGTCGACCAGCCGCGCCACCTCCGCCGCCACATCGTCGGACTCGATGTCGACGTGGAACCTCGCGGCAGTATCGCCGACGTCCTGCAGACCGACGACGCATCGCGCGGCCGGATCGGCCAGCGCGATGAACTCGGTGTAGTCCTTCAGCGGCTGCGTCTCGGTCGCGAGGGCCGCCGCCCAGAACGTCTTCGCGGCCTCGAGATCGCGGGTCGGAACATCGATCACGACTTCGCGGAGCAGGATCCGGTGCGTCACGCCGGCGTGCCTTCGGTGCCGGTGGCCGCGAGCGGCTCCTCCGGCGACAGCGGGCGTTCACCGACGATGAACCGGTAGGACGCGCCGGCGATCAGGGCACCGATGATCGGGAACAGCCAGAACGCCCACAACTGGGTCAACGCCCAGCCGTGCTGCATGATCGCGGGGCCGGTCGAGCGGGCCGGATTCACCGACGTGTTCGACACCGGGATCGACGCCAGGTGGATGATCACCAGCGTGAAGCCGATCGCGAGACCCGCGAACCCGGCCGGTGCGCGCACGTCGGTCGCGCCGATGATCACGTACAGGAACACCGCGGTCAGCACGATCTCGACGAGCAGGACGGCAAACAGGTTGTAGTGCGCCGGTGAGTGGTCGCCGTAGCCGTTGGAGGCGAAGCCGCTCGCCTTGGCCGAGAAGCCCTTCTGCCCGTCCGCGACGCCCAGCAGGACGAGCGAGGCGACGGTCGCGGCCACGACCTGCGTGACGACGTAGGCGACGACGTCCGACCACGGGAAGCGGCGCGCGGTCGCGAGCCCGAGCGTCACGGCCGGGTTGAAGTGGCCGCCGGAGATCGCACCGACGGCGTACACCATGACCATCACCGCGACGCCGAATGCGACGGCGACGCCGAGGAAGTCGATGCCCTTGTTGCCCGCGTCGAGGATGGCGGCGCCGCAGCCGACGAACACCAGCACGAAGGTGCCGAGGAACTCCGCACCGAGACGACGAACCAACGGTTCGTCCATGACGCCCTCCCCAGGGTGGCTCGTCCGACTGCCCGGCCTGCCGAGGCGGACGTTACAACGCGCGGTCAGTCCGCCGCAGCCTCCTCTGTACAGCTGTCACGGATCGTGCCGGTGTCAATGGGCGAGGGGGAGTTCGATCGCGGACGAGCCGATGCGCACCTGGTAGACGCCGCCGGCCAGGTTGGCGAGCGCGGGGACGGTCGGTGCGAGGTGCGGGGTGTCCGCCGTGGCGAGGGTGACGCGGATGCGGTGACCCTTGGCGATCGTGGCGTAGGTCGGGAACACCTCGAGGTCGTAGCGGGTGAGCTTGCCCGGCACGACCGGCCGGGCGTCCCGCTTCGCGTAGGTGTGGTCCGGCAAGAGGATCTGGCCGTCCCGGCTGCGCCAGGTGCCGTGCCGTGCCAGGTGGCGCAGCGAGCCGAGCAGCGCGCCCTCGGTGAGCGGGGTCGACGTGCCGTCGGGTGCGATGTCCTCGACCTCGGCGACCCACTCGGTGTCGGTGGTGGTCGCCGTCGCGTTCACGGTGACGTCGATGGGCCCGGCGATCGTCGCCTTGCGTGCGAGCGGCGCGGTCGTGAACGTGGTGCGGTCGGGCCCCTGCTGGCCGCCGGTGTCGTTGCCGTCCACGCACGGAGCACCGGCGTGGACGTAACCGGTGGCAAGCGACGGCGCACCGGCCGACCACTGGTCGGTCGGGCGTCCGCACGGGTTGCCGACCGGCGACCAGACCAGCGTCGTCGACGTGGGGCGCGCCGGCCGGGTGCGGGTGAGCGTCTTGTTCGGCCCGAACCAGTACCGCGTCGGGTGCGCGTTCGCGAACGGGTAGCGCTGGTGCGCGGTGTAGCGGTTCGCGCCGAGGTCGAAGTAGTGCAGCGGCGTCGGCGTCTGCGCCATGTAGGTGTGGCGCCCCTTGAGCCAGGTGTCGAACCACTCGAGCATCAGCGGGTCGAGGGCGGCCGTCGAGCCGGACAGGTGCGTGAACGGTCCGTCCAGGAGCTGGTAGCGCCCGGTGACCGGCTGCGACGCCGACATCGGCGCGGTGACCGAACGGCCCGCCCAGGCGTTCTGCAGGCCGGAGAAGTCCAGCGGTTCGCCGCGCTGGAACAGGTCGTACTCGCCGCCGACCAGGTAGGCGGGAATTCCGTTCGCGACGATCTTCTTCAGCACGTTCACCGGGTTGCGCCGGTGCCAGTACGTGCCGTCGTACGCGCTCGGGCCGCCGCTCAGCGTGGTGGCCGTGAACTTCGCGTCGAAGTCGGCGAGGTCCTTGAGGTGGGCCACCTCGGCCGGCAGGTTCGACATCAACGTCGCGGGGTTCTGCAGCCCCTCGGCGAGCGGGCCCACGGTGTTGAGGCCGCCGGTGAGGCCGAGGTAGAACGCGTCGAACTCGACGTCGACCAGTCCGCCCATGGTGGCGGTGTCCTTGTACAGGTCGTTGCCCGGGACGACCGGGAAGATCGCCTTGAGCGGGCTGCCCTTCGGCAGTGCGGCCGCCGTGAGCAACTGGTCGATCCCGAGATAGGACGCGCCGTACAGGCCGACCTTGCCGGTGGAGCGCGGCCGGTGCGCGGCCCAGCGCACGAGGGCCGCGCCGTCCTGGTCCTGGCGCGGGTCGAACAGGCCGAACTCGCCTTGCGACGCGCCGGTGCCCCGCACGTCGGCGACGACGTCGATGAACCCGCGCTCGACGAGATAGGGGCTGGGCCCGGTCTGGTCGCCGGCGCTGCTGCTGGAGTTGCCGAGCACACCCTTGCCGTACGGCGTCATGGTCAGCACGACCGGGAACGGTCCGCGGGCGGGTTTGCCGTTGGTCGTGGGGTAGTAGACATCGGCGCGCAGCACTGTGCCGTCGCTCATCCGGATCGACCGGTCGCCGTCCTTGCCGACGCCGAAGCGGGCGCGATCGGGCGTCCAGTGGTGCCCGGGGGCGGCACTGGCCCGCAGCACGCTCGCCGGGATCGGCGTCGCGATGCCGTTCTGCGACCGCGCGCCGGCCGGCGTCGACGCGCCGAGCGCCGCCGCGGCGGTCAGGCTGGTGACGGTCAGAACGGCGAGCGGACGACGGCGCATACGGGTCTCCTGACGGGCGGCTTACCTGGGACAACGAGTCGAGCTCGCGAGAGTTGTTCCCAGCCGACAGTGACCTGTCCCGCTGCGCATGGCCGGACTCGGTACAGGGAGGAATACTGACCGGTAACCGACCGCTGGAGGACAGCTCATGGCCCGCCTTGCCCAGACCGCCGGACTCACCGACATCCAGACCGAGATCCTGTCGGCGGTGAAGTCCTTCGTGGACAAGGAGATCCTCCCGTATGCCACCGAGCTCGAGCACAAGGACGAGTTCCCCGAGGCGATCGTCGACGGCATGAAGGAGATGGGCCTGTTCGGGCTCACCATCGACGAGCAGTACGGCGGTCTCGGCGAGTCGTTGCTCACCTACGCGCTGGTGGTCGAGCAGATCGCCCGCGGCTGGATGTCGGTGTCCGGGGTCATCAACACCCACTTCATCGTCGCGTACATGATCAGCCAGCACGGCACGGACGAGCAGAAGCAACACTTCCTGCCGAAGATGGCCACGGGGGAGATCCGCGGCGCGTTCTCGATGAGCGAGCCCGAGTGCGGTTCGGACGTCAGTGCGATCAAGACCCGCGCGCGGAAGGACGGTGACGAGCACGTCCTCGACGGGCAGAAGATGTGGCTCACCAACGGGGCACGCGCCGGCGTGGTCGCCACGCTCGTGAAGGAGGATCTCGGCGGGGACTCGGTCTACAAGAACATGACCACGTTCCTCGTCGAGAAGCAGCCCGGTTTCGGTGAGACCCGTCCCGGCCTTACGATCCCCGGCAAGATCGACAAGATGGGCTACAAGGGCGTCGAGACCACCGAGATGGTTCTGGACGGTGTCCATGTGCCGTCGTCGTCGGTGCTCGGCGGCGACGCCGGACACGGCCGCGGCTTCTACCAGATGATGGACGGCGTCGAGGTCGGCCGCGTGAACGTGGCAGCCCGCGCCTGCGGTATCTCGATCCGCGCCTTCGAGCTCGCCGTGCAGTACGCGCAGCAGCGCAAGACGTTCGGCAAGCAGATCGCCGACCATCAGGCGGTGGCGTTCAAGCTCGCCGAGATGGCGACCAAGGTCGAGGCCGCGCACCTGATGATGGTCAACGCCGCGCGCCTGAAGGACGCCGGTGAGCGCAACGACGTCGAGGCCGGGATGGCGAAGCTGCTCGCGTCCGAGTACTGCGCCGAGGTCACCCAGGAGGCCTTCCGCATCCACGGCGGCTACGGCTACTCAAAGGAGTACGAGATCGAGCGGCTCATGCGCGAGGCGCCGTTCCTGCTCATCGGCGAGGGCACGTCCGAGATCCAGAAGACCATCATCAGCCGTGGCCTGCTGAAGGAGTACCGCGCAGCACAGTGACTGCGCCGGGTCAGTGGCGCGTGTCGATGATCAGACGTGCCGGTGAGTTCAGCGTGAACACCCGGATGCACGAGTTGCGGTGCACGCCGAGGCCCCACTGGTAGACCGCCTCGAAGTCGCCGGTCTCGCGCGCCTCACGCAGCTGCGGGAACCGCGGCACGAAGGTGCGCGGGCCGTGGTAGCTGCCGAACCCGGTCGCCGGCTCGAACCTGACCCCGATCCCGGCGTGGCCGAGCAGGTGGATCACCCGCCCGCTGGCGTCCATGACGAAGGTCGAGGTGCGCTGGCGGTGCACCTCGAACGGCGGCACGCGGCGCTCGCGGAACTGCACGACGAAGCGGTCGTAGGTGGCGTGCCGCGCCATCCGGATGCGGGTCACGTGGCCCGAGACGCCCTTGGTGCCGCCCTCCTGGGTGTGGCAGACGAACCCCGGCGCGGCGGCGGCCGGACGGGCGAGTGCGACCAGGACGGTGGGAAGAAGCAACAGCACGGCCATCAGCCGCGTGAACGAACGAGTCACGAGAGCCTCCCTCGAACGATCCGTTCTTTGATCATCGGGGCGGGTCCGGGTGGACGACAGGGGCGGACGTCCTGATCAGTGCGGCGTGAGAGCCGTCCCGGATCCTCGCCTCACCTGTTCTAGACTCTCGCGCGATGTCGAACTCGGAGTGGGGCCAGACAACCGTCCACGGCGGGCGTGATGCCGTCCTCGACCGGCCGAGCGCGAAGCCGGACCGCAAGCACCTCGCCTATGCCGCGGGCCTGGACGGTGTGCGTGCCTTTGCCGTCGCCGCGGTGGTCGTGTTCCACCTGGGCGCGTCCTGGCTCGACGGCGGTTTCCTCGGCGTCGACGTGTTCTTCGTGCTGTCAGGTTTCCTGATCACCTCGATCCTGCTCACCGAGTTCTTCGACCGGCGGCGTATCGACGTCAAGAACTTCTACCTGCGCCGCGCGCGTCGCCTGCTGCCCGCGCTGTTCACGATGCTGGCCGCGGTCACGCTGCTGACCTGGATCTTCGCGCGGGACGAGCTGCACCGGCTGCGCGGCGACGTCGTCGCAGCGCTGACCTACTGCACCAACTGGACGCAGATCTTCTGGGGTCGCTCGTACTTCGACCAGCTCGGCCGTCCGTCACTGCTGCAACACCTGTGGTCGCTCGCCGTCGAGGAGCAGTTCTACGTCATCTGGCCGCTGCTGCTCGTCGTGCTTCTCACCGCGCGGCAGCGGTGGCTGGTGCTGGCCGTGCCGAGCGGGCTGGCCGTGCTGTCGCTGGTGCTGATGGCCTCGATGTACCACGTCGGCCAGGACACCTCGCGCGTCTACTACGGCACCGACACCCACATCGCGCCGATGCTCATCGGTGCGACGCTCGCGATCGTCCTCGGGTTGCGGCGCCAGGCAGGCGGCGCGCGCGAGACCCGCAACGGTCGGCTGAGCGCCGACGTGCTGGCGCTGGTGGGATTCCTCGTGCTGGCCTGGTCGGTCGTCGAGGTCAGTTCCTACAGCCCGGGTCTCTATCGCGGTGGGTACCTGTTCATCAGCCTCGCCTCGGCCGCCCTGATCTACGCCGCCGGGCGCCGGGGGACCGTCACCGCGCGCCTGTTCGGCTGGGAACCGCTGGTCTGGATCGGGCAGCGTTCCTACGCGATCTACCTGTGGCACTGGCCGATCCTGAAGCTGTCGCGCCCCGGCATCGACATCCACTGGCCGACCTGGATCGTGATCACGTTGCAGGTGGCGCTCACCCTGATCGCCTCCGACCTGTCGTACCGCTACATCGAACGGCCGATCCGCTCGCGGGGGTTCCTCGCCTTCGTGCGGGGACACCGTCGGCACAGCTCGTCCGAGCGCCGTCCGGTGACGATCGGCGCCGGCCTGGCGGCGGTGCTCGCGGTGGTCGCCGCGACCCTGGCGACCGCGCCACCGGCGCCGGCCGGCATCCAGGTCGACCACAGCAAGACCCGGACGATCCACATCGCCGACCCGGGTTCGCACCCCACCAAGTCCGCGCGGTCGCAGCACCCGAAGCCGAGCCACGGCAGCTCGCACGCCTCGAGCAAGCCCGCGCCGCCCGCGCAGCCGCCGTTCAAGCGTCCGGTCCGGGTCGGGCTGTTCGGCGACTCGCAGGGCATGACGCTCTACATCAACCGTCCCGACGGGTTGAGCAAGTACCTGAACGTCACCAACGACACCGTCGAGGGCTGCGGGATGACCACCGGCGTCATCCACAGCCGGACGGGCTACACCCGCGACCTCGGCGCCGACTGCGGATCGTGGCAGTCCCAGTGGCGTGCGGGCGCCCAGCGTGATCATCCGCAGGTCGCGGTTATCGAGGTCGGCGCGTGGGATGTCTTCGACGAGACGGTCGACGGCAAGACCCTCACCTTCGGCAGCCCCGCCTGGAACGCTTACTGGACCAAGAGCCTGCACCAGGGGATCCGGCTGTTGCTGAACCAGGGCGCGCAGGTCGCGCTCATGGGCGTGCCCTGCTACCGGCCGATCGCGGCGGGCGGGCTGCCGTTGCTGCCCGAACGCGGTGACGACTCGCGCACCCGGCATCTGAACGTCCTGCTCGCGGCCGCGTTGAAGATGGATCCGCAGCGGGTGTTCATGATCCACCCGCCGTCCGCGTTCTGTAACAACCCCAAGATCGCGACGGACGTGAACTACCGCTGGGACGGCACGCACTACTACAAGCCCGGCGCCGAGCTGGTCTTCCAGGTGATCACGCCGCAGCTGCTGGCCATCCCGCAGCCCCCGCCCGGCGCCCACTGACCTTCCCCGGTGAGGGCGCTGGTACCCCGAACCAGCCGCGCTGACAGCGCCGGCTAGCGGCCGAGGTCGGCGAGCACGGCCGCGGCGACCCGCCGCCCGGACACCAGCGCCCCCTGAAGCGACGCGGTGTCGCGGTGGTCGCCGGCCACGTAGCGCCCGTCGCCGAGCGCCACCGGCCGGCGGATTCCGGTGCCGGCCGGCGTGTCGGGCAGGGCGTCCGCGATCGGGTACGACGCGACGTGCTGCCAGGCCGTGGTGTCCACGCCGTAGATGACACCCACGTGCGTGCGCACCGCGCGCTCGGCCTCGGCCGACCCGTCCGCTCCCAGCGTCGTCGACGACACGAGGACGCGGTCCGGGGCGTAGCTGGGTGCGACGTCGGTGAGCACTGCCGTATTGACCACCGGGCCGCGGCGGTCAGCGTCCAGGTGCAGCAACGGGCGCGACGCCGGGGACTCCGGCGCCAGATGGTAGAAGGTCGTGAACGCGCGGGTGCGTGGTTCGGGCTCGCCCAGCAGGCGGGCCGCGGCGCGCGCATCGGTCGCCACGATCAGTGCCCGGCCGTGAACATCGCCCGCCGCGGTCCGCGCGGTCGTGCCGGCCAACGCCTCGACCGGGGTGGACGTGCGCAGCACGCCGGGGGCGAGCAGCGCCGCGAGGTGATCGGGCAGCATCTGCATGCCACCGGCGGGCACGCCCGGCGTGGCGCGCACGAACGAGCGCACCAGCAGGCGCGCCAGGCGCTGCGAGGTGCGGAACTCCTCGTCCTCGCCGAGCACCCCGGCAAGAAACGGCCGGACGACCGAGTCGGTGAATTCGCCGGCCAGGCCGTGCCGCGCGAGGTGCTCGGCAAGCGACTCGTCCGGGCCGTCCTTGATAGGCCCTGCAGGTCCGTACCCGGCGGCGATCGCCCAGCGGGCAAAGGCGATCCGCTCGCGTAGCGTGCCGAGCGGCAGCAGGGCTGCGGTGAGCGCCTGGGCCGGCGCGCGGCGCGGGTCGACGACCGCGTGGCGCGTCGAGCCGTGCGCGATGACCGCACCCGATCCGAACGTGCGCAGCCGGAGCCCGCGCAGGTCGAAGGTGCGCTTCACCTGCGGGTAGCTCGGATTGATCAGCTGGAAACCGCGGTCGAGCAGCATGCCGTCGACCTCGTCGGTGCGCACCCGCCCGCCCGGGGCGTCGCCGGCCTCGAGCACGACGACATCGTGCCCGGCACCGGACAGCACCCGTGCTGCCATCAGCCCGGCGAGCCCGGCGCCGACGATCACGACTTCGTGGGATTCGGCCATCTGTCGAACGTAGCGATCGCAGTGCGCCGGCCGCCCGGTTCATAGGCAATTGTGTGACGCGCTCGGTGCCGGTACCTTCCCGCCTAGCAGTCGGCACCGCCGCCGCTGCGGATGCGCGACACCGGCGCCGACGAGCCGGCCGTCGGATCGCCGGCTTCGCGGGGGGCAGGTCGGGGATCCGGCGGCCCCTCGCACCGTGCCTACGGGCGGATCAGGTCCTGGTAGTCGGGGTGTCGTTGCACCCAGGCCGCGATGAACGGGCAACGCGCCACGGCCTGCAGGCCCCTGGCCCGCACGTCGTCGAGCGCGGCCCGGGCCAGCCTGCCGCCGACGCCGTGCCCCTCGTAGTCGTCGTCGACCAGGGTGTGCGTGAACACCCGGGCTCCGTCGATGTCGCGGTAGGCGGCGAAGCCGGCGACGTCGGTGCCGACCAGCGCCTCGTACCGCGAGCGCTCGGGGTTGTCGCGCACGTCGAGCTCGAGCTCGGCCATGGGCATCGCCTTTCAACCGGGACGATCCGAAACTACCGTGGGGGTGTGCCGGCCGGGATCGCGTTCAAATCCGCGCAGGGCCGGTGGGTCGTGCTGGCCACCGTGCTCGGCAGCGGGATGGCTCAGCTGGACGGGACGGTCGTCAACGTCGCCCTGCCCCGGATCGGCGCCGACCTCAACGCCGGCCTGACCAGCCTGCAGTGGACGCTCAACGCCTACACCCTCACGCTGTCCGGTCTGCTGCTGCTCGGCGGCAGCCTCGGCGACCGCCTGGGCCGGCGGCGCATCTTCGTGGCCGGCACGATCTGGTTCGCCCTCGCCTCGGCCGGCTGCGCACTCGCCCCGACCGCGGACCTGCTGATCGCAACCCGGGCGCTGCAGGGGATCGGCGCCGCGCTGCTGACGCCGGGGTCGCTCGCGATCCTGGAAGCCGTCTTCCGCCCGTCCGATCGTGCCGAGGCGGTCGGCGCCTGGTCGGGACTGGGCGGGGTGGCCTCGGCGATCGGCCCGGTGGTCGGCGGCCTGCTCGTCGGCATCGCCCCGTGGGGCTGGCGGCTCGCGTTCCTCATCAACCTGCCGCTCGCCGTCCTGGTCGTCCTGGTCGCCTCGCGGCACGTGCCCGAGACCCGCGACGAGCAGGCCGGCGGCCGGCTCGACCTCGTCGGCGCCGCCGCCGCCGCGATCGGTCTCGCGTTGGTGATCTACGTGCTCACCGAGGCGCCGTCGAGCGGTTGGAGCGCGACGATGGTGGTCACCCTCGCGACGGGGATCGCCGTGCTGGCCGGCTTCATCGTCCACGAGGCGCGCACCCGCGATCCGATGCTGCCGCTGTCGCTGTTCGCGAACCGGCAGTTCCTCGGTGCCAACCTGGTGACGCTGGTGGTCTATGCCGCGCTGGCGGGGGCGCTGTTCCTGGTCCCGGTGGCGCTGCAGCGGGTGTCGGGTTTCGCGCCGATCGAAGCCGGCAGCGCGCTGCTGCCGGTCACGGCCGTCATGCTGCTGCTGTCGGCACGGATGGGTCGGCTGGCGCAGCGGATAGGGCCGCGACGGCCGATGACGATCGGCCCGATCGTCGCTGCAGCGGGCATGGCACTGCTGACGCGCATCGACGCGTCCACCACCTACGTGCTCGACGTGTTGCCGGCGATGCTCGTGTTCGCGCTCGGGCTGTCCATCACTGTGGCGCCGCTGACGGCGACCGTGCTCGCTGCCGCGCCCGAGCACGAGGTCGGGGTGGCGTCGGCGGTGAACAACGACGTCGCCCGCACCGCCGGGTTGCTGGCCGTGGCCGTGCTGCCCGGGATCGCCGGCATCGACTCGGCCGCCTACGCCGACCCGGCGCTGCTCAGCAGCGGGGTGCACCGAGCGATGCTCATCGCCGCGGTGCTCTGCGCGCTGGGCGGGGTGCTCTCGTGGTTCGTGATCGACGACTCGGTGCTCGACCGCGGCGAGCCGGCGCCACTGCCGGGCACGCACTGCGAACCGGGCACGACGCCGCTGCGGCCGTGCGGCGTCGCCGATGCGCCGCACCCGGCACCGTCGGAGTCGACCTCGGCGTAGCCTGCCGCCCATGGCCGCCGAGCCGATCGACGTCGCGACCGCGCGCGAGATGCAACGCGCCGGCGACCCGATCGTCGACGTCCGCACGCCCGAGGAGTACGCGCGTGGTCACATCGCCGGCGCCCTGAACATCCCGATCACGTCGCTGCCGAAGGGGCTGGACGGGCTCCCCGACGGCCCGGTGATCACGACCTGCTCGCTGGGCGGGCGTGGTGGGCGGGCCGCGGTGCTGCTCGATGCCGCGGGCTACCTCGCGTTCACCATCGCCGGCGGCACCAAGGCCTGGCAGGCGGCGGGCCTGCCGGTCGTGACCGGCCCGCTGCCTGCCTGATCGAGTCAGAGCAGCGCGGCCAGTCGGTCCATCGACTCGGTCATCCCGTCCTGCATGCCGGTCTGCAGCGCCATGTCGCGCGCCTGCACGGACGGGAACACCGAACGGGTGGTCATCCGGGTGCGGCCGCCGAGGTCGTCGTAGCGCACCGATTCGAGGCACACCTGATCCGGCGCGCCCTCCCACTCGAAGGTCGCGATGCTCAGCTGGTTCGGCACGACCTGGTGGTAGACGCCGTGGAAACCCTGCTCGGCGCCGTCGGCCGTGCTGCACACGTAGCGGTAGCTGCCGCCCGGGCGCACGTCCCAGACATCCAGACGCATCTCGTTGCGGGCCGGGCCGAGCCAGCGCACGATGAGGTCCGGGTCGGTGGTGGCGTGCCACACCCGCTCGGGCGAGGCGGCGAACTCGCGCACCATCTCGAGGAACGGCGTCCCGGGCTCGGCGGTGATGGTGGTGGGATTGGTGGTGGTGTTCACTGCGACTCCTTCTGATCGAGGACGGCGTCGAGCCGGCGGAACGCGGCCTCGGCGCTCAGGCGGTAGGTGTCGATCCAGCTGGTCAACTCCTCGAGCGCGGCGGCCTCGAGGTGACACGGGCGCTGCTGGCCGTTGCGGCTGCGGGTGATCAGCCCGGCGCTCTCGAGCACGCCGACGTGCCTCGAGATCGCCTGCAGCGTGATCGGGAACGGCTCGGCCAACTCGTTCACCGTGGCCGGTCCCCGCGCGAGCCGGGCGACCAGCGCCCGCCGCACCGGATCGCCGAGCGCGCTGAACGCCCGGTCGAGGCGGTCCTTCCCGTAGCTCATGATCAACCAATCTGTTTATCAACGTGTCTGTTGTATATCGGGTCGGTGTCGGTGTCAATGGCTACGGTCTGACCATGAGCGAACTCGCCGGTCGATTCCGCGCGTTGCACGTGCCCGGCACGCCGTTGTTGCTGCCGAATCCCTGGGATGCGGGGTCGGCGCTCGTGCTGGCCTCGCTCGGGTTCGCCGCGCTCGCGACGACCAGCAGCGGGTTCGCCGCGACCCTCGGCCGCCTCGACGGCACGGTCTCGGCGGACGAGGCCATCGCGCACGGCGGACAGGTCGCGGTAGCGGTGCCGGTGCCGGTGTCGGCCGATCTCGAGAACGGCTTCGCCGACGACCCCGACGGCGTTGCGCAGACCGTCCGGCGCGCCGCCGCTGCGGGTCTGGCCGGCTGCAGCATCGAGGACTGGAGCGGCACGCAGATCTACGACCCGGCCCTCGCCGCCGAGCGGATCGCGGCCGCCGTGTCAGCCGCCGGGGGAGACATCGTGATCACCGCCCGGGCCGAGAACTACCTGCACGATCACGCAGACCTCGCCGACACGATCGAGCGGTTGCAGAGCTTCGCCGCCGCCGGGGCCGACGTGCTCTACGCGCCCGGGGTGGTCGACGCCGGCGAGCTCGCGACGCTAGTGCGTGAGGTGCCGAGGCCGGTCAACGTGCTCGCGCTCGCCGACGCCCCGGGCGTCGCCGAACTCGCCGACCTCGGGGTCGCCCGGATCTCGGTCGGCGGCGCGTTCGCCTTCGCCGCGCTCGACGCGCTCGCCGTTGCCGGCCGTGAGCTGCTCGAGCAGGGCAGCTACGGCTTCTGGACGCAGGCGGGGTCCGGGCGCCGCCAGGCGGGCATCGCTTTCGGCGAGTGAACTAGGGGCGGTCGGGCAGGGTGATCGCAACAACGCCGTCGCGCAGCGTGGCGGGGAGCCAGAATCGGCGCCGGGCCAGCTCGCCGCGGATCGCGACGGCCTGCGCGTCCGGCACGCGGCCCAGTCGCTGCATGCCGACGCACACGGCGGCGACGGTCGTGGCCGGATCGGTCGCCAGCCAGACATTGACGGTCCGCACGCCATCGGCGTCGGCGGGCAGCTCGTCGGTCAGTCGTCGGACGACCTCGGGCACCTCGATGATCACGCTCACCTCGACCGGCAGCTGATCGCTGCGGCGGTTGAAGGCCGCGACGTTGTCCGGCAGTTCCACCCAGGCCGGACGGGTGGTCTGCAGCTTCGTCCACAGCGTCCTGGCGCCCGCCTTGCCCTTGTCCACCGCGCCGGTGGCGGCCTCGCGGGCGCGGAGGGTCACGGCGTCGGTCATCGTCGCCAGTTCGCGGTCCGAGAGGTCCGCCACGCCGCGTCGGGCGGCCTCGGCGACCAGGGTCTCGCGCGCCTGCGCGGCCGATGCGGGCTTGCTGCGGCGCACCGCGTGGACGGTCGCGGCCAGGGCCTTCTGCCGCGGCGCCTGCTGCTTGGCGCGGTTCCACGCCTTGGCCAGCGGCGTCTGTCGCGGGGCGTCCGGTTCGCTCATGGCTCCAGGGTGCCGGATCGGCGCCACGACCCGGAGCGCCGGGCGGAGCTCGCGGCTCGGATTTCGGTTGTCGCCCTCATCTCGGGGAGGTTGTGGCCGATCTTGGGAATAACCGGCCTTGACCGGCGAAACTAACACGGATATTATCTGTTACGGAAGAGATCGCTGCCCTAACCGGGACGTATCACGCCCGGCGGGCGAGACCTCTTGCCACTGGAACACGTAGCAGCGGGGCCGTGTCTGTTCGGCGTTACACCAGGGGTAGGCAGCGTTCGAGAGGAATCATGATCACTTCCCCGTATGAAGTCAGCACCCGGCGGATCTTTGCCTGGGAGTGGCAGCTCGAGGCTGCCTGCGCCGGCCTGGACACCTCGCTCTTCTATCAGGCCGACAACGAGCGCGGGGCGTCCGTGCGGCGCCGCGAGCACAAGGCCAAGGCGATCTGCTCGAACTGCCCGGTGGTCTCCGAGTGCCTCAAGGCCGCACTCGCCAGCCACGAGCCCTACGGCGTGTGGGGCGGTATGTCGGCCGACGAGCGCTTTCGCCTGCAGGCCGACGTGGGTGCCTGAGCCGCACCCGCCCCGCTCATTCGGCGGCGACCGCGCGCAGCACGTCCAACTTGGCCGCGCGCCGGCTCGGGCCGGCCGCCGCGATCATGCCCGCGGCGATCGCGGCAACCATCACGACGGCCAGGGTGAGGATCGGCACGCTGAACACGCGGATGCCCTGGTCGTGCATCGCGGTGACCAGCGCCCAGCCGAAGAACACCCCGATCACCAGGCCCAGCACGGTGCCCTGCAGGGCGATGATCACCGACTCCCAGCGGATCGCCGAGCGCAGCTGGGCGCGGGTCATTCCGATCGCGCGTAGCAGGCCGATCTCGCGGATGCGCTCGGAGATCGACAGCGCCAGGGTGTTACCGATACCGAGCAGAGCGATGATGATCGCCAGGCCGAGCAACACATAGATCAGCGCCAGCAGTTGGTTCAACGGCTTCATCTGGGCGTCGACGTACCCGGAACGCGTGAGCACCTTGACGCTCGGATAGGCCGCGGTGACCGACTTGATCGCGGACACGGCGGCGGCGGACGACGTGCCGGGCGCGATCTTCACGAACACCTCGTGATCGAACTGAGCCGCGAAATTGGCGCGGTAGGCCGACAGCGAGACGAAGTAGTCGCCGATCTGGGTGTTGTCGTTGTAGATGGCGGCGACCCGCAGCCTGGTGGGGCCGGACTTCGCGAACTCGACCGGCAGCACCGAGCCGATGTGCCAGTTGTGGTCGGACGCGGTTGCGGAGTAGACGGCGATCGAGTGCGTGTTCAGGCCGGCCGCCGATCCGTCGGTGATCTGCGGCTGTATCAGCCGCAGCAGGGTCGTGGGATTGCCGGCCTCGACGACGACTGCCGACGAACCGACCTTGGCGACGCCCTGACGGATACCCGCGGCCAGTTGCACCTCGGGCAATTTGTTCAGATCGCGCGCCAGCGCCGGGTCGACGCCGCCCAGCACGCCACCGCCGCTGTCGACGACGATGTCGCCGGTGAAGGTCTTGTCGATCGACTGGGTGATCGACGCGCGGATCGAGGACACGAAAATCGCGATCAAACCCACCACTCCGACGCCGATCATCAACGCCGACGCGCTCGCCGCGGTGCGTTTCGGGTTGCGCATCGCGTTCTCTCGCGCGAGTTCGCCCGTCACGCCGCGCAGCCGGAGCAGTGGCAGGCCGATGACACGGCTGAGCGGCAACGAGATCGTCCGGCCGAGGATGGACACGCCGAAGAACACCAGCAGCGCGCCGAGCCCGACGATCTGCAACGGGCTGGGCACGCCCGTGAACAGGCCCAGCAGCAACGCGGCAACGCCGCCGCCGAGCACACCGATGCCGACGAACACCCGCTGCTTCGAGCCGTACCCGGTGCTGCCCGCGACGCCGAGTTGCATCGCGGCGATGGGCGCCACCTTCGCCGCCTTCCGGGCGGGCGACACCGCGGCGAGCACCGTCACGACGAGCCCGACGGCGAAGGCGAACAGCATGCTGCCCGGCAGCACCGTCACGCCTTGCGCGGGGATCTCGATGCCGATTCCGCTCATCAGGGCCTTGAGCCCGATCGCGACGCCGACGCCGACGACGACGCCGAGCAAGGAAGCGATCATGCCGACGGCCAAGGCCTCGAGCAGTACCGACGTGAGCACCTGTCGACGGCTCGCGCCGAGCGCGCGCAGCAGGCCGTTCTCGCGGGTGCGTTGGGTGACCGTGATCGCGAAGGTGTTGAACATCATGAAGCCGCCGACCAGCAGGGCAACGACGGCGAAGATCAGCAAGAAGGTGTTGAAGAACGCCAATCCCTTCTGGACCTGGGTCTGGTTCTCGGCGATGACCGTCGCTCCTGTCACGGCTTCGACGCCGGACGGCAGCACGGGCGAGATGTCGCGGACCAGCTGCTGCTGGCTCACGCCGGGTTTGCCGACGACGTCGATCGTGTCGACCTTGCCGGGCTGGGCGAGCAGCCGCTGAGCGGTGGGTGCGGTGAAGGCGGCGATCGAAGCGCCGCCGGGAGAGTCGGCCGAGCCGAACTTGGCGATGCCCGTGATACGCATGCGTTGCGGCGGGCCGAGCACGAGAATGGTCGTCGTATCGCCGACGGCCAGGTTGCCGTCCTGCGCGCTCTTCTTGTCGATGACGACCTGGTGCGGGCCCCGGGGCGGCGCGCCGGCGACGAGGTTCAGCGGGTTGAGCCGGCTGTCGGTCACCCACACCGTCCCCAACGTCGGGGCACCGTTGGCCGGGTTGCCCAGAGCCGAGCCGTCCGAGCCGGTGATCCGGGCGTAGCCGAAGATCTGTCCCTCCGCCGCCGCGACGCCCGGGGCGGCACGCACCGTGGGGATCAGGCCGATGTCGATGCGGCCGCGCTGCACGCCGGCGCCTTGCGGCCCTTCGAACGAGGCCTTGGCGCGCACGACTGCGTCCGTCCCGCCGTAGACGGTGGCGAACAGGTTGTCGAAGGTGCGTTTCATCGTGTCGGTGAGCACCAGCGTGCCCGCCATCAGCGCTACGCCGAGGGTGACGGCGAGCGCTGTTGTGAGTAGCCGCAGCTTGTGGGCGAGGACGTTCTTGAGCGCGGTCCGGAGCACCGTCGCTCACTCCCCGAAACGCTTCATCCGCTCGAGCACCGAGTCGGTCGTCGGCATGAGCAGCTCGTCGACGATCGTGCCATCGGCGAGGAAGACGGCCCGATCGGCGAAGCCGGCCGCGCGCGGATCGTGCGTGACCATCACGATCGTCTGGCCCATGTCGTCCACCGCCCTGCGCATGAACTGCAGCACCTCGGTGCTGGCATGCGAGTCGAGGTTGCCGGTCGGCTCGTCGGCGAAGACGATCTGCGGGCGGGTCGCGAGCGCGCGCGCCACCGCCACCCGTTGCTGCTGCCCGCCGGACAGCTCGGACGGACGGTGGGCCAGGCGATCGGCGAGCCCGAGCGTCCCGATCACGGTGTCGAGCCAGCCCTGGTCGACGCGCCGACCGGCCAGGCGTAGCGGCAGCACCACGTTCTCCAGCGCAGTCAGGGTGGGGACCAGGTTGTAGGACTGGAAGATGAATCCGATCCGATCGCGGCGCAGGACGGTCAGCTCGCGGTCGTTGAGCGCGCTGACATCGTCGGTGCCGATGAAGGCATGCCCCGACGAGAGCTGGTCGAGGCCGGCGACACAGTGCAGCAGCGTCGACTTGCCCGACCCGGACGGGCCCATGATCGCGGTGAACCGGCCGGTCTCGAAATCAACGGTGATGCCGTCGAGCGCGCGCACCTCGGTCTCGGCCCGGCCGTAGACCTTGCGGGCGTCGACGGTGTGCGCTGCGACCGCAGTCTGACTGGGCCTGGGAGCGGTGACGGTCGTGGTGTCAGCCATCGCAGGGTGCCTCCGGACGGATTGCTGCGGCGCGGACCTCTCCATTGCAATCGCCGCCCGCCCGTCCGACCAGTGACCTCGTGCCCTACTTGGCCGGTCCTTCGCCGCGCAGGGTGAGAGCGCAACGCCGACACGGAAAGGGCAGCGATGCACCCGGGAACAGGGCGCCCCCGGATCGCCGCGATCGTGTCCTGCGCGGTCGTGATCCTGGTCGTCTCGTGCTCCGCCGCCGCCCCGCCGTCGGGCGATCAGCTCCCGGCATTGCACGGGGTCCGGTTGCAGGTGGTGGGGTCGTGGTCGGGGGTCGAGCAACGCCACTTCGTCGCGGTGCTGCACGCCTTCGACACCGAGACCGGCGCGCGGGTGCGGTACACCTACGCGCACGGCTACCTGCCGAACGAGCTCGACGCGCGGTTCGCGCACGGTGACCCGCCCGACCTCGCGGTGTTCTCCCAGCCCGGGCTGCTCGACCGCTACGCGCGGCAGGGCCGGCTCGTGCCGCTGGACGCAGCGACCGCGGCGACGGTGCGGGCGAGCTACGCACCGGTCTGGCGCCGGCTCGCGTCCTGGCACGGACGGATGTGGGGGGTGTGGTTCAAGGCCGCGAACAAGTCCCTCGTCTGGTACGACATCGCCGACTTCGAACGGCTCGGCCTGGTCGGGCCCACGACCCTCGCGGGACTGGTGCGCACGGAGGCCGTGCTGCGGCACCACGGCACCGTCCCCCTCTCGCTCGGCGCCGGCGGGCTGGACGCGTGGACGCTGACCGACTGGTTCGAGAACGTCTACCTGCGCCTGGCCGGACCGGCCGCCTACGACGCACTGAGCCGGCACGAGATCGCCTGGACCACGCCGGGAGTGGCCCGCACCCTCGTCGAGCTGCGCCGCCTGCTCGCCCCGCACAACCTGCTCGGCGGCACCGGCGGGGCGCTACGCACCGGTTATGAGAACTCGGTCGCGAAGGCGTTCGGCCGGCCGCCCGGTGCGGCGATGCTGATGGAGGGCGACTTCGTCGCGAGCGTCATCTCTGCGCGCACGCCCGACCGGCTCGGGACCGATGTCGACGTCTTCCCGTTCCCCGGCGACTACCGCGGTGAGCCGGTCGTGATGGGCGGGGGTGACGTGGTGGTGCAGACACGGGCCGCGCGCGGGGGCGCCGAACTGCTGCGCTATCTCGCCTCACCGGGCGCCGCCGCCATCTGGGCGCGGGCCGGCGGGTTCATCTCGCCCAATCTCGACCTGGATCTCGGCGTGTACCCCGACCGGCTGGCCCGGGCGGCCGCGCGCAGCGTCGTCGAGGCCGGGGACCGGTTCCGCTTCGACCTGTCGGATCTGGCGCCGGACCGGTTCGGTGCGGCACCCACGTCCGGCATGCAGGGCGCGCTGCGCCGCTTCCTGGTCACCGGCAACGTCCGCGCGACGCAGGCCGTGCTGGAAGCCGATGCCCGGGCGGCGTGGCCGTGACAGCCGTGACAGCTGCCGGCGCATCACGGCGGCAGCACACCGTGGCGCTGCAACCAGCCGCGGGCCTCGGAGCCGACCCGGCGGCCCTCGACCATGACCCGCCAGTCGAGAAAGGCCAGCGCGGGAGACGTCAGCCGGGCCGACACGACGTCGACGGCGCGGCGCAGGCGCGCGCCGAAGCGCGCGAGGACCGCACGGCTCAGGATCGGCACGACGGCCTCGTCCGGCTGCAGGTGGCGGTTGTCGCGCAGTGCCACCAGCGACCCGTCGGCCAGTCGCGGGTCGGTCGTGAACGTCACCTCTGCGTCGATCACGCCCTGGTCGAGCGCCGCGCTGCGCTGCGCGAGGTCGTCGTAGGCGGCGAAGCGGCGGAACCGGATCCCGTAGACGCGCCGCAGCCCGGGCAGGCAGAGCGGGCGGCGCGGGCACTCCGACGGGCCGCCCAGCACGAGCCGGCGGCTGACCGCCGCGAGGTCGCTCAGGGTGCGCAGCCGCAGCCGTCGGGCGGTCGCCGCAGTGACCGCGACGGCGTTGCGGTCCTGGGCGCGCGAGGGGTGCAGCGCGACCAGCCCGCGCCGGGCGATCGTTGCGCGCAGCCGGGCCAGCAGCACGCCCTGGCGCACCCCGCTGATCGGGGTGCTGGGGCGCACCGCCCGCACCACGGTGCCGAGGTACTCGGGTACGAGATCGACCATCCCCTGATCGAGCGCGGGCAGCACCAGCTCGCGAGGGCCGAGGTCGAGTTCGCGGCGCACCGGGATACCGGCGTGCTCGATGCTCTGCGCGTACAGCTCGGCGAGCAGCGAACTCTCGGGGAAGTTGAACGAGGCCACGACGACCGCGACCGGACGGCGCGGCGGCGGACCGGGCCTTGGCTGCGGTGTCGCGGTGCAGGACCCCAGCGCCAGCACAGCAGTGCCGACCGCGCCGATCGCGCGCAACCGTCGCGGTTCGCGATGGGTCATGGTGCTCGTCCCGGAAATCCCGCGGGGGAGCGATGGAGGTGAGCAGATTACCAACCGGCGCGCGGCCGGCGCCGGTTGTGACGGCCGGCAGCGAGGTCGCGCGGCGGCGCCGCCGCCCGTCCGGCGAGCCGCCGCCGCTCCCGCGCGAGGCGCCGGGCGGCACCCGCTGGTACGCCGCGGCCGTCGCGCTGACGCTCGCCCTCGAGATCGCGATGGCGATTCCGGCGCCCCGGCGCTGGCTGACCGCGGTCGACGACGTGGTGCTGCGTGCCCTCGCCACCGTCCGGACCGGGTGGCTGACCTCGGTGCTGCGAGCGGTCGGGCACCTGGCCTACGCCGACCCGACGCGGGTGCTCGCCTGGGCGACGATCGCGGTGCTGCTGCTCACGCGGCACTTCCGGCAGCTGCTGAGCTACCTGGCGATGCTGCTGCTCGTCGCGGTCAGCGCGGCCGGGCTCGCCCTGCTGCTCGGCCGGATGCGTCCGACGGCGGTGAGCATGCTCGCGCCGTGGCGGGGCTACGCGCACCCGTCCGTGCCCGTGGCCGTGTTCGCCGCGGTGGTCGGCGGCGCGGTCTACACCGCCGTGCCGACCGGGCACCGGCACCGCCTCGCCGCGGGTGTTGCAACCACCGCGATCGCCGCGGTGGCTCTCGCGCGGCTCTACCTGGGGATCGACCATCCCACCGACGTCCTCGCCGCGCTCGGCATCGGCGGCGCGCTGCCGATCCTGGGGTACCGGCTGCTGTGCCCGCACGAGGCGTTCCCGGTGCGCTACCGGCGCGGTCGCACCGCGCATCTCGAGCTGTCCGCGGCACGGACGGCGGCGATCCTCGAAGCCCTGGACCGCCAGCTCGGCATCCGCGCCACGGCGGTCGCGGCGTGCGGTCTGGACGCGTCGGCCGGCTCGACGCCGCTGCGCATCCGCCGCGCCGACGGCAGCGCGGTGTTCGGCAAGCTGTATGCCCTCAACCACCTGCGCTCGGATCGCTCGTACAAGTTCGCGCGGATGATGCTCTACGGCCGGCTGGAGGACGAGAAACCCTTCGCCACCGTGCGCCGGCTGGTCGAGTACGAGGACCACATGCTGCGGCTGCTGCGCGACGCCGGCCTGCCCGTCCCGGCGCCGCTGGGCATCGTCGAGATCACGCCCGAACGCGAGTACGTCGTGGTGATGGACTTCGTCGCCGGCGCCAAGGACCTCGGCGCTCGGCCCGCGACCGTGCCGGAGATCGACGCCGCGCTCGCGATCGTGCAGCGGCTGTGGCACGCCGGCGTCGCGCACCGCGACATCAAGCCGTCCAACCTGCTCGTGCGCGACGACCGGGTCTGGCTGATCGACGTCGCCTTCGCCGCCCTGCGTCCGACCCCGTGGCGGCAGGCGGTCGATCTCGCGAACATGATGCTCAGCCTGGCGCTGGCCAGCGACGCCGCGCTGGTCTACCAGCGCGCGGTGCGGATCTTCGCACCCGACGACGTCGGCGAGGCGTTCGCCGCCTCGCGCAGCGTCACGATCCCCACCCAGCTGCGGGCGCGGCTGCGCGCGGACGGGCGCGACCTGCTCGTCCGGTTCCGCGAGCTGGCGCCGGCTCGGCCCCCGGTGCCCATCCAGGTCTGGAGCGTGCGCCGGATGGCCGGCTCGCTCGCGCTGCTCGTCGCCGTCGCGCTTGCGGGCTCGGCCCTCTACGGCTACGCGCGGGTGGCGGGGTTGCTGTGAGATGGGTGCGGCTGGTTCTCGGCGTGCTGGCGGGCATACCGCTGCTCGCCGGCTGCAGCGCGGTGGCGGCGACGGCGCCCCGCTGCGGCGACACCGAGCGGCTCGGCCTGGTGGCCCAGACGGTGCCGTCCGCCGGGTACGTGCCGTGCGTCGCCGGGCTGGCCGCGGGCTGGCGCAGCAGCGGCTTCACCGCGCAGAACGGCAGCACCCGCTTCGACCTGGTGTCCGACCGCGCGCCGGGATACCCGGTGACGGTGGCGCTGCGACCCTCGTGCGGGTCGACCGCAGGGGCTACGCCGATCCCGCCGCGCACCCCGGGCGGACGCACCTACCTGACCCTGGCCTCGATCGACCCGCGCTACGCCGGGACGATGTACGACCAGTTCCCGGGCGGCTGCGTCAGCTACCGGTTCGACTTCGCGCGCGGCCCGCACATCGCGCTGATGGCGCAGCTGGCTGCGGCCGTCGGCTTCGTCCCGCGTGCCCAGCTGCGCCTGCGGCTGCGCGCGCTGCTGGGGGTCGATCCGGGATGACCGGCACTGCCGGCACCGGCCGGGCGATTCGGGTCGCCGCCGGGCTCGCGACCCTCGCCGTCACCGGCAGCACGGTGCATCGCGAGGTGGTCGGCCCGGTCGAGGGGGCGGTGTTCCGTTCGGTCAACCGGCTGCCCGACCGGCTGTACCGGTCGGCCTGGGTGGTCATGCAGGCGGGCAACGTGCTGGCCGCGCCCGCGGCCGGGGCGGTCGCGCTCGCGGCCGGCCGGCCCCGGCTCGCCGCCCGGCTGGCGGTCACCGGCGCGCTGACCTGGACGAGCGCCAAGCTGCTCAAGCGGGCCTACCGGCGTCCGCGCCCGGCCCAGCTGGTGACCGGGGTGCGGTGTCGCGGCCACGAGCCCTCGGGGCTCGGCTACGTGTCCGGCCACGCCGGCATCGCGGCCGGTCTGGCGGTGGCGGTGCTGCCGGCGCTGCGCGGGCCGGCGCGGGTGCTGGTGGCCGGGGTGGTGGCCGTGGTCGGTCCGTGCCGCGTCTACGTCGGCGCGCACCTGCCGCTCGACATCGTGGGTGGCGCCGCGCTGGGCGTGATCAGCGACGCGCTGGTGGCAGCCGCGCTCGACCGGGTCGCCGCGGTGCCGGTCAGTCCGGCTTCGGCAGCGTCACCGTGGGGTCGCCGAGCAGCACGAGACTCTGCCGGTCGATCGCGCTCAACCGCAGCCGGGTGAGCCGATCGCGGACGGAGGTGTCGCCGTTGTCGAGCTGGGCCCGCAGTTCCGCCCACTGCGACTGCAGCACGCCGACGCCGGCGCGGTAGGCGTCCAGCACGTAGCCGAGCGGCTGCCCGGCGAACAGGTTGGTGGACATCCCGGCGACCAGATCGCCGCCGAGGGCCTGCCCGGTCTCGGCGACGCGCAACGTCCAGTCGAAGGTGGGCTCGACGTGCCCGAAGACCGCGCGCACCGGACGGTCGCGGCCGAGCAGGGCGAGGCAGGCCGGCGCGACGGTCGCGCCGAGGGCGGCGACGGCGGTGAGGGTGTCCAGCACCGGGCCCGACGCGATCAGCCCGGCGTAGTTCGTCACCGCGTCGCTGCCGGCCGAGCAGCAGGCCTGCGAGTACCAGACCGCGCCGCCCGGAACCGACGCGGTCAGCGCCGCGAGGTCGACCGGTGTCCCGGTGCAGTCGAGCGGCGTGCCCAGGCCGGCCCGTAACGCGTCGGGTGCGGCCACCGCCAGGCCGTGACTGGACGTCGCGACGAAGGCGGGGTGCGCCGCGGTGAGCGCGCCGAGCAGCTGCGCCGCGGTGGCCGATGCCGCGCCGAGCGTGCGCAGGTCGGGCAGCGTCGGATCGGTCAGCCGCGTGACGAGGGGATCGGCGACGACCGTGCGCATCAGGTCGGTGATGTCGCCGGGCGTCGACACCGTCCACACCACCGGCGCGCGCACGTCGATCTCGCAGCCGCGCCACTCGTCCACCAGGGCCTGCAGGTAGTTGCCGAGCGCGTCACCGGTGAGCGGGACCCGTCCGACGGCGTGCCGGGTCTCGAAGTCGTACTGCACCCGCCAGGGGATCTCGGCCGGCGTCGCGATGATCGACACGTAACGCGGCAGCAGGCCGCGTGCGGTGCCGAACGTGGTCACGCCGATGCCCGGGTCCTGGCTGGTGCCGTCGGGGTAGTAGCGCCGCACGAACCCGGGCGGCAGCTGCGGCGACCAGCGCAGCACCACCGTGTCGGGCCGCGCCTTGAGCAGCTCGCGCACGGGTCCGGCCGCGTCGAGGGCCGCCGCCTTGTCCGCCGGTGACGCGGCGCTGTCGGGCAGCAGGATCCCGTAACCGACGTCCGCGCGTCGCCAGTCGGTCGGGTCCGCCGGCGTGCCGAGGTCGAGCTGCTGCTGCGAGTCGGGCATGTTCTCGGTGCGGGCGCCCCAGCGGTTGGCCCGGTCGGCGGTGTCGGCGACGCAGGCCTGCCCGGCGTTGAGTTCGATCGTCGCGGGCAGCGTCATTGCGGGACCGGTGCCGGTTGCGGGGCCGACGGGTTCGCGGTGCCCGCTGCGAGCTGCGCGTCGATCGCCGCGATGCGGTCGTGGATCGCCGTGATCACGTCGTGGTTGGCGGTGGCGGCGTCCAGGCTGGCGAGGAAGGCTACGAAGGAGTCACGCTGGCCGTTGAGGCGTGCGTAGGTCTCGCCGGTGTCGCCGGGCGGCGTCGGGGCGATGTGCAGGTCGTCGCTCTGCGCGTAGAGCACCGGGTCGAGCCAGCCGTCGGCGTTGCTCGGGTCGGGCCCGCTGAGCGCGCGGCGCGGCGCGGTCAGCGCGGGCGCCCAGTCGATGACGACGTCGGCATGGGCCGGGTCGGCCTTGGCGGCGGTCAGCGCGTCGGCGACGACGCTCAGCACCTCGGGATAGAGCAGGGCGCAGAACGTGTTGGCGCTCTGCAGCTCGACCTTGCGACGCATGCCGATGACGGCCGTGAGCCCGGCCGAGACCATGTCGTGCGCGATCGCGCCGTTGCTGATGGTGCCGACCTCGCCGGTGCCACCGTCGGCAGCCGCGGTCTCGCAGGCGTTCAGCACGACCAGCCACGGATTGCTGCCGACGCTCAGTGCGCGCACCAGGTCGGGGACGAACACCCGCACAGATCCGTAGTCGTCGCGGCCCGCATCGACGTCGGCGGCCGTCGCGAAGGCGAGCGTCGCAGCGTTGGCGACGACGCCGCCGTGGCAGAACACATGCAGCAGGTGCGGCTGCGCCGCGGCGATCTGCCGGCACACCTGGGGTGACGTGCCGGAGATCAGTTCGGCGGACGCGCCGGCGGCGCCGGCGGCGTTGGCGAGGTCGTCGTCGCCGGTGATGACGTGCAGGCTCGTCGGCACGGCGCTGTGACTCGTGGCGTCGCACAAGGCGCGCAGCTGCGCGTTCGCGTCCCGGCCCGCCGCGGCCAGCACTGCGACCAACCGCAACGGTGGCGTGAACGCCTGCCCGGCCACCTGACGCACGGTCGAGGCGATCCGCCCGATCGGCCAGCGGGCGTCCAGGGCACAGAAGCCGAGGTGGTCGTCGTAGATCTGCTCCCACGCGACGACGTCGGCCGCGTCGGCCCGGACGTGGAAGTACAGCGGGGCGGGAGGCGCGTTCTCCGGCAGCGCGAAGGCGAAGTTCAGCCCGGCCCGCACGGGGTCGCGTGCGGTGATCAGCTTCAGGATCGCCTTGCCGCGGTCGACCAGCGAGTCTCCGACGATCTTGGTGAGGTTCACCTTGGTGCTGTTGGGCTCGAACAGGATCGGCGCGCGGTCGAGGGAGACGAGGATCGACCGCCCGGCGGGCTGGAACGTGATCACGGTGCGGTTCATGACGTCGGCCTCGCATGCCGCTCGACGATCGCGCGGATCTGGTTCAACGCGTCCTTCGCGCCGGCGTCGTAGGCCTTGCGGCTGGGGGCGGTGGGGATGCCGGCGATCTCGCTGTCAGCGAACGCGGCCCATCGCGCGCCGAGGTACTGGTCGGTCGAGGCCACCCACGACGGCACGCTCGTCGATCCCGCGAACCGCTCGGCCAGGGTGGGATCGGCCTCCTTCCGCCACGCCTCGGCGACGCTCGTGCTGGGCTGGTCAGGGATCCCGCGGGCGGCGTCGGGCAGTCGCTGGTGCAGCACCGACTGCAGCCGCTCGGGCTGGGCGTAGGCGAACATCGAGCGGTGTCGCGGCATCGGCCGTCCGGCGCCGGGGTCGACGAGGAATGCCTCGGTGTCGGCGAGATCGGCGCCGTCCGGGTCGTCGGCGACGGCGGTGAACAGGGTGGCGCCCGGCCGCTGCTGGCCGATCATGTCGGCGAACAGCCGGACCGCGGCCTCGTCGACCACCTTCGGTGGTGCGCCGAAGGACACCGTCGCCGCGCCGATGGTCTGGACGAATTGCATGAGGTCGGTGACGCCGACCATGTCGGCGAGCGCGCGCTTGTTCGGGTGCGCGGGATCGTGACTCACGAGCAGCACGGGCGCCGCGCCGTCCCAGGATCCGTCGAGCACGAGATGCACGGCGCGCACGGCCCGTCCGGCCAATCCTTCGGCGATCCAGTCGGCCCAGATCGACCCGCCGACCGCGGACGGTGGCAGCGCCTCCAGCGAACCCGGCGCGGCGCTGCGCCGCGGTGTGCGGGTGCGGGCGATCCCTGCGGCGTCTCCCGATTCGTGCACGCGCACCACCGCCGCGGCCGGCAACGTGTCCCGAACCGCGGCTGCGGTGTGCGCGTCGGCGAACACGTCGACCTCGACCGGCGCGGGAATCTCCTGCCGCCAGTGGTTGATCAGCGAGGTCACGTAGGGCGCGGCCCAGCGCGTGCGCGGCGCGGCGTCGATCCCGATCGCGCCGTACCAGACCGTGCCGCGCACCACCGGGCTCGGCAGCCGGTCGGGCACCCGGAACACCGGCAGCCCGGTGGCCTCGATCAGTTGCCGTTCCCAGGGCACCGCGCCGAGCAGGCCGTACGACGGCACGAGGTGCAGCCACAGCGCCGCCTCCGAGCGCAGGTCGCCGAGCATGCTCTGCGTGAGCGCGTCGACCACCTCGTGCGGCACCGTCAGGTCGTACGGCGGGCGGGGGGTGATCCGGTAGCTCGAGACCGGATCGGACCGCGTCCACAGCACCGTGGGTGCGTCCCCGTCGTAAGCCGAGAGCGTTGTCAGCACCCGCGCGGCGCGGTCGGACACGTCGAGGCGAATTGCGAGAACGGCAAGTCGCCATTGCTGGATCAGCTGAATCGCCACGGTTCACTCCAGGCGGGTGAGTTCGTGCAGTGCCCACCAGGTGACCGGCGTGCTGACGTCGCCGTGCCCCTTGATCGCGGTGCCGCCGCTGAGCTCGACCCCGCCGTCGACCCCGACGACGCGCACGCCCGCCGGCACGTCGTAGTGGCCGGAGCCGGCGTCGAGCGCGGGCAGCGTGTGCCCGAGCGCGTCCAGCCCGTTCGGGCCGTACCCGCCGAGCGCGCCGTACCGATCGGTGTCGCCGATCGCAGCGATCTGCAGCTCGCCGACGTCGCGGATGACGAGCTGGAAGACCTCGTGCAGCGGCTGGTCGTGCGAGGAGAACGTCGTGAAGATCGGCGATTCGAGGCGTTCGAGCGCGACGTGATAGCCGCCGGGGGCGCCGCTGCCGGTGACGAGCGGGGCGAAGCACCAGCGGTTGATCGCGGGCTCGAGCAGCAGCATCGACCGTGCCTTGTGCGCCGGTGCGTCGCCGACCGAGAGGGCCGACAGCACGACCTTCGCGCCGAAGGAGTGACCGATCAGATGCAGCCGTGGCGCGTTCGGGCGGTCGAGCACCCATTGGACGAGGCGGCTCACGCCGTTCGCGCCGACAGTGCCGGCGCGGGTGTGCATCGTCCAGACCGTGCCCATGCGCAGCAGGTCGCGCGGGTCGAAGCTCAGCCCGGCGGCTGCCGGGCCGGCACCGGGTTGCGCGGGCGCCGCGGTGCCGTAGTCGGTGGCATCGGCAACCGGCTGGGCTTTCGCACCGATCCGCTGCCACGAGGCGAGGACGTCCTCGGGCTTGGGCTTGCCCACCTGGCCGTCCGGGTCGCCGTCCTCGGGCAGCGTGGTGCACAACAGCGTCGCCGCCTCGCGGGCGTCGTCGGGGCCGAGCGGCGCGCCGCCGTCGACGAGTTCGGCGAAGCGCGCCGCGTCGGCCGGCGACATCTGGGCGGTGATCAGCCGGGTCATCTCCTCGGCGGTGCGCGCCTGGTCCGCGGGCACCGCGGCGATCACCGGGCCGTTCTCCCACGGCATGACGAAGCTGGTCGAGGGCCAGATGACGCCGATCAGGACCGGCCGGTAGGGCTGCGGCGTGGGCAGGCTGAACTGTTGCTGCTGGGCGATGAACCCGTTGATGAAGCTGTCGTAGCGCGCGAAGGCCTCGTCGAAGGTGTTGTTCCACCCGTGCGAGAACAGGAAGACGTCGGTCGCGCCGGCGGCGATCTCGGCCTTCAGCAGCTCGAAGGTCTGCGGCGACTGCAACGTGCCGCTCTTGTCGAACCGCAGCAGGTACAGCGCGGCCTTGCCGCCCGCGAACGGGTAGGACCGGTACGGACCGACGACCATCACGCCCCCCGGGATGACTCGATCGCTGTCATGGTCTTGCTCACCGAGATCGGGGGTCAATGGGCCAACGTCATCTGTGCACCATGAGGCAGGGTGGCGTGCGTCTTCTGGTCATTGTGGATCGCCTCCGCCGCGCGGATACTCGATCATCACCAGACGAGAGCAGGTGTTCGATGGCGTTCGGAGGCCCACCACCCGGTGCGTTCAGCCGGCTCGAGGTCACCCCGGGCTACAAGGGCAACGAGCCGGGGCACTACGACCCGCTGCCGGGCCAGGCGCCCGAACGTCGCAACAAGGGTGCTCGGCACCGTCTGCGGGCCCTCATCGCCCGCCTGCGCCGGCGCCGCTGATCAACGACGCTGCGGTGTAGCGGGTGCAGCAGATCTTCGGTGGCGGTGCACTGTCGGAAGAGCTCTGTGGCGGATGTGTGCTGCTGTGGCCTGAGGTGCGACCTCCGCCGTGGGTTGTCCACAGACCGGAGGTTTCGACTTCCCGTCGGCCGCGAAACGGTCGTACGATCCCCGCGTTGCGGGACAATTCGGACAAGCCGGGGGAGGGCGGATGCCGACGGCGCGGGCGATCCTCGAGAGCGAAGTGCGCGAGCTGGTGCGCCGCCGCGCGCTCGACCCGGTCGCCGACCCCGCGGCGGTGGCGCGGCTGATCGACGAGGTGATCGCCGAGTACATCGACCGCGCCACGACCTCACAGCTGCCGCCGCTGGGCGATCGCGCTGGCGTCGCGAGCATCATCCACGACGCGATCGCCGGGTTCGGGCCGCTGCAGCCGCTGCTCGACGACCCGACGATCGAAGAGATTTGGATCAACGAGCCGGGCCGGGTGTTCATCGCCCGCCGGGGCATGTCCGAGCTCACCACGCTGATCCTGACCAGCGACGAGGTTGCCGAGCTGGTGGAGCGGATGCTGCGTACCAGCGGCCGGCGCATCGACCTCAGCACTCCGTTCGTCGACGCGACGCTGCCCGACGGGTCACGGTTGCACGTGGTGATCCCGTCCATCACCCGTCGGCACATGGCGGTGAACATCCGCAAGTTCGTGCTCGGCTTCAACTCCCTCGACGAGCTGGTGGGTGTCGGTGCGCTGCCCGATCAGGCGGCGCGGTTCCTGGAGGGCTCGGTCGTGGCCGGGCTGAACATCTTGGTCGCCGGCGGAACGCAATCTGGCAAGACCACGATGCTCAACGCGCTGTGTGGCGTGATCCCCGGCCGCGAACGCATCGTCACCGTCGAGGAGGTCTTCGAGCTGCGGATCGCCGCCCCGGACGTCGTCGGCATGCAGACGCGTCAGCCGAACCTCGAGGGCACCGGTGAGATTCCGCTGCGACGTTTGGTGAAAGAGGCGCTGCGCATGCGTCCGTCGCGGCTGATCGTCGGCGAGGTGAGGCAGGAGGAGTGCCTCGACCTGCTCGTCGCACTCAACAGCGGGCTGCCGGGCATGTGCACGTTGCACGCGAACAGTGCTCGCGAGGCGCTGGTGAAGATGTGCACGCTTCCACTGCTCGCCGGCGAGAACGTGTCGGCGGCGTTCGTGGTGCCGACGGTGGCGACGTCGGTCGATCTAGTCGTTCATCTGGGCATGGACGCATCCGGCCAGCGCCGGGTGCGCGAGATCGTCGGCGTGACCGGGCGCGTCGAGGGCGACACCATCGAGACGACCGACCTTTTCACGAGCAAGAGGGGCCGGCTCGAGCGCGGTGACGGGTACCCGCCCCGGCCCGAGCGCTACGAAGCCGCGGGCATCGATCTGCTCGCCACGCTCGGCCACCGATTGCGCGAGGCCTGACATGGGCGCACTCATCGGGTTGCTGCTCGGCCTCGGGTTGCTGCTGATCTGGCGCAGCGGCCCGCGCGCACCCGGGCGCGCCGCCGGTCGGTCTCGCTCGGCCCGCGACGACCTGTTGCGACAGGCCGGCGTCGACGGCGTGGGGACGGCGCAGCTGCTCGGCGCGCAGGTGCTGTGCGCGTTGCTCGCGAGCGTGGCCGTCCTGCTGCTCACCGCAACGGTGAGCGTCGCGGTGTGCTTCGGCGTGTTCGCCTTCTTCGCGCCGGTCGTGATCCTGCACCGGCTGCGCCGTCGGCGCAGGCTCGCGCTTCGTGAGCTGTGGGCCGAAGCGGTCGACAATCTGTCCTCGGCAGTGCGGGCCGGCATGTCGCTGCCGGAAGGGCTGTCCGCGCTGGGTGAGCGCGGGCCGGCCGAGCTGCGTCCAGCGTTCGCGCGCTTCGGTACCGCCTATCGGGCCAGCGGCCGCTTCGGCGACTGCCTCGACATGCTCAAGGAAGATCTCGCAGATCCGGTCGGCGACCGCATCTGCGAGACGGTGCGTGTCGCGCGGGAGGTCGGCGGCAGCGACCTCGGCACCGTGCTGCGCACGTTGTCGGAACTGCTCCGTTCGGACGCCCGCACCCGCGCCGAGCTCGAGACCAGACAGGGGTGGATCGTCAACGCCGCACGGCTGGCAGTGGCCGCGCCGTGGCTCGTGTTGCTGTTGCTGGGCACGCAGTCGCAGACGCTGCAGGCCTACGACTCGCCTGGCGGCACGCTGCTGCTCGCGATCGGGGCCGCGGTGTGCGCGGTGGCCTATCGCGTGATGCTGCAGATCGGCAGGCTTCCTGAAGATCGGCGGGTGCTCCGTTGACCGGCTGGCTGCTCGGATCGCTGCTCGGCGCGTTGCTCGCGATCGGGATCATCATCACGGCGCGGGCCGCGCCGCCGATGCGACCGATCCGGCTCGTCGATCGTGTCGGGCCCTATCTCGGTGACACCCCGCGTCCGTCCCGGCTGCTCGCGCAACCGTCGGCGACAGCCACACCCTTCGCCGTCGCCCGGCGCATCTTCGGCCCGGTGCTAGGTGACCTCGTCGGCCTGGTCGACCGGGCGGTGGGCGGTGCCGGCTCGGTACGGCGCCGCCTCTGCGGGCTGGGCAGTTCGCTGACCGTCGAGGAGTTCCGCATCGAGCAGGTCGTCTGGGGCGTGGGCGCAATGCTCGGCAGCGGGCTGCTGGTCGGTGTCGTCGGCTGGGCCCGCGGCGGCGTCGATCCGCTCGTGGTCGGCGCGGTCGCATTGGCCGGCCTGGTCGCGGGCGTGCTCGGCCGCGACTGGTACCTCACGCGACAGCTCAGCCGGCGCGAGGCGGTGATGCTCGCCGAGTTCCCGGTGTTCGCCGATCTGCTGGCCCTCGCCGTGGTGGCGGGGGAGGCGCCGCCGGACGCTTTGCGGCGGGTGTGCCGGCTCACCGGCGGTGAGCTCGCCCGCGCCCTGGACGTGGCGCTGAACCAGGCGCGTACCGGCACGCCGCTGACGACCGCGCTGAGCGAGGTCGCCGAGCGCACCACCCTCGAGCCGTTCGCCCGCTTCGTGCAGGGCATCGTCGTCGGCCTCGAGCGCGGGACCCCGCTCGCCGACGTGCTGAGAGCGCAGGCCGTCGACGTGCGCGAGATCGGCAAGCGTGCGCTGCTCGAAGCCGGCGGCCGCAAGGAGATCTCGATGATGGTGCCGGTCGTGTTCCTGATCCTGCCCGTCACCGTTCTGTTCGCGCTCTACCCGGGCCTGCTGACACTGACGTCACTGGCTCATTGACAAGGGGGAATGAAGGATGTTGTTGACGATGTGGTTGCTGGCGCTGGTCGATCGGGTGCGCGGTGCTGATCGTGACCGCGGCGACGTGCCGGGCTGGGTCATGGTGACCGTGATGTCGGCGATCCTGGTCGTGGCGATCCTCGCCGTGTTCGAGCCCGAGATCAAGAGCGCGATCACCGGCGCGATCAACTCGGTCAGCGGCAGCAAGTAGATGGCGCGCGAGCGCGACGACGGCGCCGCCGTCGTCGAATTCGTGCTCGTGTCGGTGTTGCTGGTGCTGCTGCTGTTCGGCGTGTTGCAGGTCGGCGTGTACTTCTATGCCCGCAATATCGTTGCGGCGAGCGCGGCCGATGCGGCTCGCTACGCGGCCGCCGCCGGCGTCGACCCGGGCGCGGGCGGCCCGCGCGCCGAGCGACTGATCCACGGCGGCCTGGCTGGAGCGGACGTCACCTGCCGCAGCGGTGTCGGCCTCGACCCGCGTTCACACCTGCCGGTGACGACGGTGCGCTGCACCGGACGCGTCAAGGCGTTCCTCGCGCCCATCGACATCCCGCTGACCGTCGACCAGACGTCGTCGGCCTTGCGCGAGCAGGCCCCATGACTCACCGACCCGCTCCGGACGACGGCGGCTCGGCGATCATCGAGTTCGTCTTCGTCGCCGTCCTCGTGATGGTGCCGCTGGTCTATCTCGTGGTCGCAGTTGCCGGCGTGCAACGCAGTGAACTCGCGGTGTCGCAGGCTGCGCGCGAGGCCGGTCGCGCGTTCGCCACGTCCGATTCGGCCGCCGAGGCCTACACCCGCGCCCGAGCCGCCGTGCACATCGCCCTCGACAACCAGGGCCTGCCCGACGACGCGCAACTGCGCTTCGTGCCGGCCGGCGCGTCCTGTACCGGTGGCGCGACAACGTCGCCGGCGCTCGCGCCCGGCGCGCAGTTCACCGTCTGCGTGGTGCGCACCGTCGACATGCCGGCGGTGCCCAGCGTGCTGACCGGCCCCGGCGTGCGCACGGTCGGCGAGTACGTCGTGCACGTGGACGACTACCGAGTCGTGTCGTGAACGATCACGACGACAGCGGCTCGACGCTGCCGCTGATCCTCGGGTTCTTCCTCATCGCGCTGCTCATGGTGGCGGGGTCCGTCGCAGCCGGTGACGCGTTCGTGCAACAGCGCAGCCTGCAGGACGTCTGCGACGGCGCGGCCACCGCCGCAGCCGCGAGCGGGGTCGATCTCGGCCGCGGTGGAGCGTTGGAGAGCGAGCAGCAGTTGCAGTTCGGCGACGTGCGCACAGCCGTGGGCGACTATCTCGCCCGCGATCCCGCACGCCACGAGGTCCGGGTCAGTGCGCACCTGTCCGCCGATCGGCGCACGCTCAGCCTCACGTGCGAGCAGACCGCGCCCATCGCGTTCGGTGCGATGTTCGGCAAGGGCGGCGGGGTGCATCACGTCGCGACCGCCAGCGCGCAGGCGCCGCTGTCGTGAGTCGCGACGCACTGCTGGGCATGGCGATGGTGAGGACGAGCCGATGTTCGTCGTCGAGAGCGAGAAGACCGGCAGCCGCGCGGCGCACAAGGGTTCGGCGCTGCGCATGCTCAAGCCACGAGCATTGTCTAGTGACACGATCGACACGCTAGGGTTAGTGTCGGCGGCATGAGCAGTTTCGTGAACTGGTTCCGGACGCCGGCCCACGATGGACAATCTCGGACAACGCCGACCGGCACCTGACCGACGCCGCTTGGGCGGACCGCTTCGACGCGATCCGGTAGAGCCTGCAGTACGGCTCGTTCTAGAGATCGGCCAGCAGCGAGATCGGTGACTCGACGCAGTCGGCGACGTAGCGCAGAAAGCCGCCGGCGGTGCCGCCGTCGCAGGCGCGGTGGTCGAACGACAGCGTCAGTTGGGTGATCTTGCGAACTGCCAGCGCGCCGTCGACCACCCAGGGCCGGTCGACGATCCGGCCGATCCCGACGATCGCGACCTCCGGGTGGTTGATGATCGCCGCCGAGCCGTCGACCCCGAACACGCCGTAGTTGTTGACCGTGATCGTTCCGCCGGTCGTGTCGGCCGGTGTCAGTTTGCCGTCGCGTGCCTTGCCGGTCATCCGTGCGAGCTCGCCGGACAGCTGACGTACCGACAGCTGCTGCGCGTTCGCGACGACCGGCACGACCAGCCCGCGTTCGGTCTGCGCCGCGAAGCCGAGCCCGACCGCACGCGGCAGCACCAGTTCCTCGCCCACGATGCGGCCGTTGAGTTCCGGGTAGCGGCTCAGCCCGGCAACCACGAAGCGGGCGAGCAGCGCGAGCAGGCTCACCGGCTCCTCCGGGCGCCGCGCGTTGATCGCGGCGCGGGCGGTGAGCAGGTCGGTGGCGTCCACGTCCACCCACACCGTCGCCTCGGGGATCTCGCGCCGCGAGCGGGACAGCTTGTCCGCCATCGCCTTGCGCACGCCCTGCAGCGGGATGCGCTGCACGTCCGGCTCGTCGGCCGGACGGGCCAGCGCCCCCTCGACGTCGCGCCGCATGATCAGCCCGCCCGGGCCGCTGCCCCGGACCGACGACAGGTCGAGGTCGGCCTCGCGCGCCATCCGGCGCACCAGCGGCGACACGACAGCCACCGTCCTGCCGCTCTTGGCGCCAGGACGGTCCTGGCGCTGCAGGGATGCCAAAAGCGGGGTGGGGGACGAGCCGCGGCGGGCGCGCCGCGAACGACCGGCCGAGGTGCCGTAGCCGATGAGCACGTTGCCGCTGTACTCCGAGCTCTCGGCGTCGGTGCCGTTCGAGGCAGCGGCGCCGACCGAGATCAGCGGCGCGCCGACCGCGACCACCTCGCCGACCTTCGCGTGCAGCTGCGACACCGTGCCGGCGTACGGGATCGGCACCTCGACCGAGGCCTTGGCGGTTTCGACGTCGACGACCACCTGGTCGACGCGCACCTCGTCACCGACCGCGACATGCCAGGCGACGATCTCGGCCTCGGTCAGTCCCTCGCCGAGGTCCGGCAGACGGAATTCGCTCATCGTTCCCACTGCAGCTTCTCGATCGCGTCGAGGATCCGGTCGACGCTCGGCAGGTGGTGCTCCTCCAGCATCGGCGGCGGGTAGGGGATGTCGAAGCCGGTGACGCGCAGGATCGGCGCCTCGAGATGGTGGAAGCACTGCTCGGTGACCCGGGCCGCGACCTCGGCGCCGTACCCGCCGAAGCCGGACGCCTCGTGCACCACGATCGCGCGGCCGGTGCGACGCACCGACTCGCACACCGTGGCGTCGTCGAACGGTGCCAGGCTGCGCAGGTCGATCACCTCGAGGTCCCAGCCCTCGTCCTTGGCCGCGTCGGCCGCCTCGAGCGCGGTGGCGACCAGCCCGCCGTAGGTGATCACGGTGGCGTCGGCACCGGCCCGGCGCACGACCGCCTGGTCGAGACCCGGCCCGTCCAGCTCGAGGGGCTCGCTCGACTTCGACCAGTACCGCCGCTTGGGCTCGAGGAACACGACCGGGTCCGGCGAGGCGATCGCCTGCCGCAGCAGGCGATACGCGTCGGCCGGCGTTCCCGGCGTGACGACCCGCAGGCCGGGCGTGTGCGTGTAGTACGCCTCAGAGGAGTCGCAGTGGTGCTCGACGCCGCCGATGCCGCCACCATAAGGAATCCTGATCACCACGGGCAGGCTGATCGCGCCGCGGGTGCGGTTGTGCAGCTTGGCCAGGTGACTGGTGATCTGCTCGAAGGCCGGGTAGGCGAATGCGTCGAACTGCATCTCGACGACCGGGCGCAGGCCGCCCATCGCCATGCCGATCGCGGTGCCGACGATGCCGGCCTCGGCCAGCGGCGTGTCGAAGACCCGCTCGTCGCCGAAGCGCTTGGCCAGCCCGTCGGTGATCCGGAAGACGCCGCCGAGCGTGCCGACGTCCTCACCGAAGACGAGCACGGACGGGTCGGCGGCCAGCGAGTCGGCCAGCGCGCGGTTCAGCGCGCCGGCCATCGTCACGGTCTGCACCGCGGCCGGTGCGTCGAGGACGTCGGTCATCGTGAGAGCTCCTCGGCCAGGCCGGCGCGCTGCCGTTCGAGGGCTGCCGTCGGAGTGGCGTAGACGTGGTCGAACAGGTCGTCGGTGGACGGCCGCACATCGGCGTTCATGCGGGTGCGGACCTGCTCGGCGAAGCGCTCGGCCTCCTCGGCGACCGCGGCGGCCGAAGCGTTGTCGAGCGCCCCGGCCGAACGCAGGTAGGTCTCCAGGCGGGCGAGCGGGTCGCGGGCCAGCCACGTGCGTACCTCGTCGCTGCTGCGGTAGCGCGTCGCGTCGTCGGCGTTGGTGTGCGCCTCGATGCGGTAGGTGACGCCCTCGATCAGCGTCGGCCCGCCGCCGCGGCGCGCGGTGTCGAGGGCGGCCTGCACGGTCGAGTAGACCTGCGCGGCGTCGTTGCCGTCGATCAGCCGGCCGGGCATGCCGTAACCGACCGCCTTGTGGGCGAACGACGGCGCCGCGGTCTGCTTGGCCAGCGGCACGCTGATCGCGAAACCGTTGTTCTGCACCAGGAACACCACCGGCGCCTTCCACACCGACGCGAAGTTGAGCGCCTCGTGGGTGTCGCCCTCGCTGGTCGCGCCGTCGCCGAGCAGAACCAGGACGGCGGTGTCCTGGCCCTTCACCCGTGCGGCGTGGGCCAGGCCCACCGCGTGCAGCGTGTTGGTCGCCAGCGGCGTGCACTGCGGCGCGACCCGGTGCTCGTAGGGGTCGTAGCCGCAGTGCCGGTCACCGCGCAGCAGCGAGAGGGTGTCGACCGGGTCGACCGAACGGGTCACGATCGCGACCGAGTCGCGGTAGGTGGGGAACAGCCAATCCCCCTCGGCCAGCGCGAGCACTGCCGCGACCTCGCACGCCTCCTGCCCGCGCGAGGACGGGTACACCGCGAGGCGGCCCTGCTTGGTGAGCGCGGTCGCCTGGGCGTCGAAGCGGCGTCCGATCGTCATGCGGCGGTAGAGCTCCCGCAGCACGTCCACCTCCGGCAGTGCGGCGCCGTCCCGCGCGGTGCCGGCCGGGTCGATGAGCACCTCGGGCGTGAGGTCGGGCGGGGCGAGTCGATCGTCGAGCAGGGACAACGCTGTCTCCTTCCGGGTAGTCAAATAGTGCCCCTGATCGCGCCATCTGTGTGCCCCGCGGACGGGTCTGCGGACATTTGGCCGCAGTTCGGGCTATCGTCCGTACTCATGGCTCGAGCGGGTGCGACCGGAAACGGTTCCGACGGACAGATGGCCGTCCTCGACGACACCGACCGCCGCATCGTCGAGGCGCTGCGCGCCGATGGCCGGCTGTCGATGCGCGCGCTCGCCGACCGGCTGCACATCAGCCGCGCCGGCGTGTACGCCCGCGTCGAGCGGCTCGAGCGCGACGGCGTCATCACCGGCTACAGCGCGGTCGTCGACCACCGCAAGTTCGGCCGTCCGCTCGCGGCCTACGTCAATCTGCGCGTCGCCCAGCAGTCGTGGAAGACGCTGCGCCCGCGGGTGCTCGCGCTCGAGGACGTCCATCACGCCGCGCTGGTGTCCGGCGACTACGACATCGTGCTGCTGGTGCGCACCCGTGACGTCGGCACATTGCGCGATCTCGTGCTCACCCGGCTGCAGGACATGCCCGAGGTGCTGGCCACCCAGACGGTGCTGATCTTCGACGATTTGCTGCCCGACTGACCCCGTTCGCGGTGAGTGGTCAGCTACGCCGTCAGTGGTCAGCTATATCTGGCCACTGACGCGATAACTGACCACTCGCGGCCGGGGCGAGGGGTTGGCAGCACGTCCTACCCTTTCGGGTGTGACCTCAGCCGATGCCGGCCGCACATCGATCCTGACCGTGGACGACGACCCCGGTGTGTCGCGCGCGGTCGCGCGTGACCTGCGGCGGCGCTACGGCGACTCGCACCGCATCGTGCGTGCCGAATCGGGCGAGCAGGCCCTGGACGCGCTGCGCGAGATGAAGCTGCGCGGGGACACCGTGGCCGTGCTGCTCGCCGATTACCGCATGCCCGGCATGAACGGGCTGGACTTCCTCGAGGCCGCGATGGACCTCTACCCGAGCGCCCGGCGGGTGCTGCTCACCGCCTACGCCGACACCGGCGCCGCCATCGAGGCGATCAACGTCGTCGATCTCGACCACTACCTGCTCAAGCCCTGGGACCCGCCGGAGGAGAAGCTCTACCCGGTCATCGACGCCCAGCTGGACGCGTGGAACGCCGCCGACCACCGGCCGGTGCTCGAGACCAAGGTGGTCGGGCACCGCTGGTCGGCACGCTCGTCGCAGGTGCGCGAGTTCCTCGCCCGGAACCAGGTGCCCTACCGCTGGTACAGCTCCGACTCCGCCGAGGGCAAGCAGCTGCTCGAGGCCGCCGAGATCGACGCGCGGCAGATCCCGCTGGTGGTCGCCGCCGACGGCGTGGCGATGGTCAACCCGTCCGACACCGAGCTGGCGAGCCACGTCGGGCTGGCCACGACACCGTCCCAGGACTTCTACGACCTGATCGTCATCGGCGGCGGGCCGGCCGGGCTGGGGTCGGCGGTGTACGGCGCGTCCGAGGGGCTGCGGACGGTCATGGTCGAGCGGCTCGCGACCGGCGGCCAGGCCGGGCAGAGCTCGCGCATCGAGAACTACCTCGGTTTCCCGGACGGGGTGTCCGGATCGCAGCTGACCGACCGCGCCCGCCGGCAGGCCGAGAAGTTCGGCGCCGAGCTGATCACCACCCGCGATGTCATCGGCCTCGAGGTGAAGGGGTCGGCCCGCACCGTCCGCTTCGCCGACGGCCAGTCGATCGACGCGCACACCGTCATCCTCGCCACCGGCGTCTCGTACCGGCAGCTCGCCGCGGAGGGCTGCGACCAGCTCACCGGCCGCGGCGTGTTCTACGGCTCGGCGCTCACCGAGGCGGCGAACTGCAAGGAGCAGGACGTCTACATCGTCGGCGGGGCGAACTCCGCCGGCCAGGCCGCGGTGTACCTCGCCCGGACCGCGCGCTCGGTGACGATCCTGGTGCGCGGCGAGTCGCTCACCCAGTCGATGTCCTACTACCTGATCCAGCAGATCGAGGGCATCGAGAACATCCACGTGCGCACTTGCACCGAGGTCGTCGAGGCGCACGGGCACAAGCAGCTCGAGCAGATCACCGTGCAGGACAAGAACACCGGTGCGCGCGAGACGGTGGAGGCGGGGTGGCTGTTCGTGTTCATCGGCGCGGCGCCGCGGACCGACTGGCTGGACGGCAAGGTGGCCCGCGACCCGCGCGGGTTCGTCATCGCCGGTCCCGATCTGGTCGTCGACGGCGCGCTGCCGGCGGGATGGAAGCTGGACCGCCAGCCGTTCCATCTCGAGACGAGCGTGCCCGGTGTGTTCGCCGCGGGCGACGTGCGGTCCGAGTCGGCCAAGCGGGTGGCGTCCGCGGTCGGTGAGGGCGCGATGGCGGTCATGCTCGTGCACCGCTACCTCGAGGGGTTGAGTTGAGCAACGACACGCTGCCCTGCGACATCGACGAGCTGCGCACGCTGTTCCTGTTCGAGAAGCTCGACGACGACCAGCTCGAGTGGTTGTGCGAGCGCGGGCACGTCCAGTGGTTCGCTCCGGGCTGGATCGCGCGCGAGGGTGACCCGGCGACCTGCTTCTTCGTGATGATCGAGGGCTCCATCGCGCTGTCGCGACAGGTCGGCGGCGACGACGTCGAGATCAGCCGGTCCGACCAGCGCGGCGTCTACACCGGCGCGTGGCAGTCCTATCTCGGCGACCGCGTCGAGCAGACCTACCCGGGCTCGACCCGCGCGCTCACCCGCACCCGGATGTACGTGCTCGCCGCGACCGACTTCGCCGAGTTCATGCGCATCTGGTTCCCGATGCCGCTGCACCTGCTCGAGGGGCTGTTCTTCGGCCAGCAGAAGAATCGCGACGTCGTCGCCCAGCGTGAGCGACTGCTCGCGCTCGGCTCGCTGTCGGCCGGCCTCACCCACGAGCTCAACAACCCGGCCGCCGCCGCGGTGCGCGCGACGTCTTCATTGCGTGATCGCGTCGCGCACATGCGGCAGAAGCTGAAGATGATCGCCGGCGGGGCCTGGGACCGCAGCCAGCTCGAGACGCTCATCCAGGTGCAGGAGCGGGCGGTCGAGATGGTCGCCAAGGCGCCGGAGCTGAGCCCGCTCGAGACCTCGGACCTGGAGGACGCGCTCAGCGACTGGTTCGACGACCACGGCATCGCGCGTGGCTACGACCTCGCACCGACGTTCGTCGCGGCCGGTCTCGACGTCGGCTGGCTCGACCAGCTCGCCGCGACGGTGGACGGCGAGATGCTCGACGGCGCGGTCCGCTGGCTGAACTACTCGCTCGAGACCGAGCTGCTCATGAACGAGATCGAGGACTCCACCGGGCGGATCTCGACGCTGGTCAATGCCGCCAAGCAGTACTCGCAGATGGACCGCGCCCCGTTCCAGGTGCTCGACGTGCACGAGCTGCTCGACAGCACGCTGATCATGCTCAGCCGCAAGCTCGCCGGCATCACGGTGGTCAAGGAGTACGACAGCACGCTCCCCGACGTGCCGGTCTACGGCGGCGAGCTCAACCAGGTGTGGACGAACCTGATCGACAACGCGATCCAGGCCATGGACGGGTCGGGCACGCTCACGATCCGCACCGGCCGGCACGACGACACCGTCCAGGTCGAGATCGTCGACACCGGCCCGGGGATCCCGGCCGAGAACGTGTCGCGGATCTTCGAGCCGTTCTTCACGACCAAGCCGGTCGGCCAGGGCACCGGCCTCGGCCTGGACATCTCGTGGCGCATCGTCGTCAACAAGCACCACGGCGACCTCGCGGTGCGCTCCGAGCCGGGCCACACCGTGTTCACCGTCCGCCTGCCCCTGCGCGCGCCCGAGGAGAGCTCATGACAGAGTCCGGCGTCGACCCGTCCGTCCGGCCGAGCGGCACGGGCTGCGTCGAGTGCACCGCCGCGGACGGGTGGTGGGTGCATCTGCGCCGCTGCGCGCAGTGCGGGCACATCGGCTGCTGCGACAGCTCGCCGATGCAGCACGCCGGCGGGCACGCCGCCGCGACCGGGCATCGCTACGTGCAGAGCTTCGAGCCGGGCGAGAACTGGTTCTGGGACTACCAGACCCAGGACTACTACGACGGCCCGCTGCTCGCCGATCCGCAGCACCGTCCGCACGACCAGCCGGTGCCGGGCCCGGAGGGTCGCGTCCCGGCCGACTGGCGCAGTCACGTCCACTGACGTGCTGCCGTGGCTGCGGCGCCGCATCGACGCCCACGACCCGAAGCTCTCCGCCACCAAACGCGCCCTGCGCGCGACGCTCGTCGTCCCGATCAACTTCGCGATCGGCTCGCAACTGATCGGCAACGCGCAGGTGGCGACCTTCGCCGCGTTCGGGTCGTTCGCGCTGTTGCTGTTCGCCAGCTTTCCGGGCACCAGGGCCACCCGGTTCGGCGCCTACGCCGCGCTCGGCCTCGCCGGGATCGTGCTGATCACGGTCGGCTCGCTGACCGCGTCGCCGGACTGGCTGGCGGTGGTGGCGATGGCGGTGATCTCGTTCGGCGTGCTGTTCGCGGGCGTGGTCAGCTCGGTGATCAACGCCGGGGTGCAGGCCGCGCTGCTGTCGTTCATCCTCGCGGTACTGCTGCCGGGCGGGCGGGCCTACATCCCGGACCGGCTGCTCGGCTGGCTGATCGCGCTCGTCGTGTCGGTGCCGGTCGCGCTGTTCGTCTGGCCGCCCGCCGACCAGGACGTGCTGCGGCAGCGCGCCGCGCAGCTGTGCCGATCCATCGGCGGCATGCTGCACCTCGACCCGCCCGCCCCCGGCGAACCCGACCCGCTGGTCGCGATGCGCGCCGCCGCCCGCGAGTTACGCGCCGCGTTCCGGGTGTCGGCCGCGGCGCGCACCGCCGCGTTGAGCACCGGCGCGCGGTTGCTGGTGCGCCTGGTCGACGAGCTCGAATGGGTCACCACCGTCGTGATCAACAGCTGCTCGGACGCGCCGGACGGCTGGCCCGAACAGGGTCGCCGGTTACGCGAGGCGGGCGCGCGGCTGATGAGCGCCTGCGCCGAGACGCTCGCCCACGAAGGCGACGGGCCGGCGGCGGCCGCCTGCGCCGATCTCGACACCTGCGTCGCGGACTTCGAGAAGGCGCGTGCGGCCGTGGCGGCCGAAGCGATCGACGCGTTGCGGGTCGTCGCGGTGCGCGCCGGCACGACGGCCGGCGAGTTCGGGCGTCCGCTCTACGCCGCGCACGAACTCGGCTATTCGCTGGCGCTCGCCGCCCAGACGGTCTCGGCCATCGCCACGGCCGACACCCGGTCGTGGTGGCGGCGGCTGCTGGGGCGCGGCGCGGCCGACGCCGCGCAGCGCGCGGCGAGCGGGCACCTCGATCGGCACTCGGTGTGGCTGCAGAACAGCGTGCGGGCCGCCGCCGGGCTCACCATCGCCGTGCTGGTCGCTCGACTGGTCGGTGCCCAGAACGCCTTCTGGATCGGCCTCGGTGCGCTGTCGGTGCTGCGGTCGAACGCGCTCTCGACCGGGGCGACGGTGCTGCGGGCGCTGGCCGGCACGGTGATCGGGTTCGCGATCGGCGGCGGCCTGGTCGCGATCATCGGCACGAATCACGCCGTGCTGTGGACGTTGTTCCCGGTCGTCTGCTTCGTCGCGGCGTCGGCTCCCGCGGTGATCTCGTTCGCCGCGGGCCAGGCGGCGTTCACCGTCTTCACGATCATCCTGTTCAACATCATCGCGCCGGCCGGGTGGCAGATCGGGGTCGTCCGCGTCGAGGACGTCGCCCTGGGGTGCGCGGCCAGCCTGGTCGCCGGATTCCTGTTCTGGCCGCGCGGTGCTGCGGCCGCCCTCGGCACCGCTTACGCCGAGGCGTACAGCACCGCCGCGCGCTTCCTGCGGCAGGCCATTGCCGGGCTGGACACCAGCAGCGGTGCCGTGTCCACCGCGGAGGTCGGCGAGGTCGCGACCGCCGCCGGCACCCGGCTCGACGACGCGCTGCGCCAGTACCTCGCCGAGCAGGGCACCAAGCGGGTGCCGCTGGAGAGCGTGGCGGTGCTCGCCGGCGGCGCCGCCCGCCTGCGCCTGGCCGGTGCCGCGATCAACAGCCTGCACGCGAACGTCGCGGCCGGGGTGGTCGTGCCGGCGGACGACACCCGGCTGGTCGAACCGGCGACCGTGCTGCAGCGCCGGGCCGACGTCCTCGGCGAGTGGTACGCAGAGCTCGCCGACACGATCGCCGGACGGGCGCACGGGCTGCCCGACGTGGACGGCGCGCAGCACGCCGGCTCGTTCCTGGACGTGGTGCTGCCGGCCGTCCACGGCTGCGGTGACGCCGACCGGGTGACCCGTGCCGAACAGCTGCTGTGGTCGGGCCAGTATCTCGGCGACGTCGATCGGCTGCGCGCCGACCTGATCGAACCCGCAGGTCAGGTCGCCGCGGCGCAGGCGCACCCGTGGTGGCGTAGCTGATCATCGCTGCGACGGGTGCACACTGATCGTCGCCCACCGCGACGAGAGGGAATTCGATGACCCAGATCAGCCATGCCGCAGTTGCCCTGACCCCGTCCCAGATCGTGAAGTCGACCCAGCATCCGGCGCTCATGTCGGTCGCCGAGAAGCGGGCTGCCGACGTCCAGCTGCGGGTGGCCGACGCGATCACCAAGTTCGCCGGTTCGATGATGTTCGTCTACGTCCACATTGTGCTGTTCGCGGTCTGGATGCTGTGGGTGGAGACCAACCCGTGGCCGACGCTGACGCTCGGCGTCTCGCTCGAGGCGATCTTCTTGTCGACCTTCGTGATGATCGGCCAGAACCGGCAGGCCGCCTACCAGCAGGCCAAGGCCGACCACGACTTCTCGACCAACGAGCAGGAACTGCAGGTCAACACCGAGCTGACGAAGGCGATCCACGAGATGACCCAGGCGCTGCACGGCCAGATCTGCCTCGGCCAGCCGCAGACCGCGGCGGCCCTGACGCCGGAGAACTGACCGCCTGCGGCGTCTTGGGCCAAGATGGTGAGGTGCCCGTGCGAGTGCTCTTCGTGTGTTCCGGCAACATCTGCCGCTCGCCCACGGCCGAGGCCGTCATGCGCCGGCTCGTCGACGAGGCGGGGCTGACGGGCGAAATCGTTGTGGACGGCGCAGGCACCGGGTCGTGGCACGTCGGCGACCCGCCCGATCCCCGCGCCACCAAGGCCGCTGCGCGGCGCGACATCCGGCTCACCGGCACGGCGCGGCAGGTCGACCCGTCCGACTTCGAGACCTTCGACCTGATCCTCGCCGTCGACGAGGAGAACCTGGAACGGCTGCAGAAGCTGGCCCCGGCCGGGTCCGGCGCGCAGGTGGGCCTGCTCGACGGCCGCGACGTGCCCGACCCGTACTACGGCGGCCCGGACGGATTCGACCTCGTGCTCGATCAGATCGTCGCGGCCTGCTCGCGGCTGCTCGATGAGCTTCGTCAAGGCTGACCCGGCGCCGCTGGAGGCGGCCGGACTGCGGTGGCTGGCCGCGGCCGGCGCCCGGGTGCCGGCGATCCTCGACGAGTCGCCGGACCGGCTCGTCCTGGAGCGCATCGAGGTGGGACGTCTCGACGCCGCGGGTGAGGAGGACCTGGGCCGGATGCTCGCGACGCTGCACGCGGCCGGCGCGCCGCGGTTCGGCTCGCTGCCCGCGCCGGGCCGGTTCTTCGTCGGCCGGTGCGAGCTGGACTCGCCCGAGGGCGAGGACTGGAACGACTACTACCTCGCGCACCGCTGCCTGCCGCTCGCGCGGCGGGTCGGGCTCGAGAGTGAGGTGGCCCGCGTGCGGGTCGCAGCCCCGGTCGAGCCGCCCGCCCGGCTGCACGGCGACCTGTGGCCGGGCAACGTGCTCGCCGACCGGTCGGGCCGAGCGTGGCTGATCGACCCGGCGGCCTACGGCGGGCACCGCGAGCTGGATCTCGCCATGCTCGATCTGTTCGGCCACCTCCCGCCCCGCATGATCGCCGCCTACGAGCAGCTCACCCCGCTGGCCGACGGCTGGCGCGACCGGGTCGCGCTCTGGCAGCTGTTCCCGCTGCTCGTGCACGCGGTGCTCTTCGGCGGCGGCTATCTGCGCCAGGCGCACGACCTCGCCGCGCGCCTCGCGTCCCACGGGCGCTGAGCACAACGAGAGACAGGCGGACGGACGATGGCGGACCCGGTCGAGCGGCTACGCACCCTGTGCCTGGCGCTGCCTGAGGTCGTCGAGCACGTGAGCCACGGTGAAGCGGCCTTCTTCGTCCGCGGCAAGAAGCAGTTCGCCTGCGTGGACGACCACCATCACGGCGCCGAGCACCTCGGGTTCTGGTGCGCGGCCCCGCCCGGCGCCCAGGAGGCGTGGGTCGCCGACGACCCGGAGCGGTACTTCCGTCCGCCCTACGTGGGACATCGCGGGTGGCTCGGCGTCACGCTCGACAACGAGCCGAACTGGGACGAGGTCGCCGAGATCGTGCGCGACGCCTACTGCCAGATCGCGCCGAAGACGTTGGTCGCGCGGCTCGGCGCCGGGCCCTCGTGACCTCGGTCGCTCCCGACAGCTCGCCGGTCGGAACGCACGACGGCGGCATCAACGTCTCCCTGACCGTGGGACGGAATGAACCCGATGGACGACGGCGCCGCGCGGTTGCCGGCGCCGTCGGGGCCGTGCTGCTCGTGGTCAGCGGCTGCGCGTCGACAACCGGCACGCCCGCTGCGCACCCTCCTGCGCCGCCGCCCACCGGCACGACGATCAGCGGGCAGGTGCCCGTGCGGGTAGTCGCTCTGGACGGACCGTTCGACCCCGCGGGTCCCCTCGCCGCGACGTCCCTGGCGGCGCTGGTCAGGCGCATGCGGGCGGCGCAGGGCGGCCGCGCGCTGGTGTGTCAGCCGGCGTGCTGGCAGGACGCCGGGGTCCCGCCGGCGAGCCTGCTGATCGCCCTGCGATACGCGTGGGATTCCTGCTACGCGCTGCGCCGCATCGCGACGGGTCGAACCGGTCACGTGCTCACGCTCGACGTGCGGGTGGTCTCGGTGTGCAGCGATGGCGGCGGCGCTGCCGCCCGCGCGAGGGACGTGCTGCTCGCGGTGCCGATCTCGGCGCTGCCGCACGGGAGCGTCACGATCCGCGTCCGTGGCGCGCTGCTCACAGGTGAGCTGCGAGCGATGGGCAGGACGTCGGTGCAGTTGTAGCGATGCCCTCGTGCGCCCGCACACCGCGTAACCTCAGGCGTCGTGGACGTACCCGCCGAGCTCAAGGATCTGAACGCGACCCTGACGGGCATCGAATCGGTCGTGGACCTCGATGCCCTACGTCGCGAACTCGGCGACCTGGAGCAGCAGGCAGCGGCCCCCGACCTCTGGAACGACACCGACCACGCCCAGCAGGTGACCTCCCGGCTGTCGTTCGTGCAGGGCGAGATCCGCCGCGTCGAGGACCTGCGCCGTCGCCTCGACGACACCCAGGTGCTCTGGGACCTCGCCGAGGAGGCCGACGACGCCGACTCGCGCGCCGAGGCCGAGACCGAGGCCGCCGGCCTGCGCAACGCGATCGACGTGCTCGAGGTGCGCACGCTGCTCTCCGGCGAGTACGACTCGCGCGAGGCGCTGGTGACCATCCGCTCCGAGGCCGGCGGGGTGGACGCGGCCGACTTCGCCGAGATGCTGCTGCGCATGTACGCGCGCTGGGCCGAGCGGCACGGCTACCCGATCGAGGCGCTCGACACCTCCTACGCCGAGGAGGCCGGGATCAAGTCGGCGACGATCCAGGTCAAGGCGCCCTACGCCTACGGCACTTTGAGCGTCGAGCAGGGCACCCACCGCCTGGTGCGGATCAGCCCGTTCGACAACCAGGGGCGTCGGCAGACCTCCTTCGCCGGCGTCGAGGTGCTCCCCGTGGTCGAGACGAGCGACCACGTCGAGATCCCCGACGACGACCTGCGGATCGACGTCTACCGCAGCTCGGGCAAGGGCGGGCAGGGCGTGAACACGACCGACTCGGCCGTCCGGATCACCCACCTGCCGACGGGGATCGTCGTCACCTGCCAGAACGAGCGCAGCCAGATCCAGAACCGCGCGTCGGCGATGGCGGTGCTGCAGGCCAAGCTGCTCGAGCGGCGCCGGTCCGAGGAGCAGGACGCGATGAACGCGCTCAAGGACGGCAGCAACAGCTGGGGCAACCAGATGCGCAGCTACGTCCTGCACCCGTACCAGATGGTCAAGGACCTGCGCACCGACTTCGAGGTCGGCAACCCGCAGTCGGTCCTGGACGGCGACATCGACGGCTTCATCGAGGCCGGCATCCGCTGGCGCAAGAGCGTCGAAAC
>DATBTJ010000032.1:0-43099 GCA_036559305.1 Jatrophihabitans sp. | reverse complement strand
GGACGTCTGTTCAATCCAGCGTGGCCGACTCACACCCCGACATCGACACTTCGGATCAGTCACTTCCCGGACCCGCCACACGCAAGCCTAGAACCGACCTCGCCACTGCGTCTTGACACAGAGGGGAGCCCGATCCGGTCGATTGATCATGGTCGGCGGGTGTAGATCCGGTTGCTTGATCTTGGTCGTGGCCGGGCCCTAGGCGAATCGGCTGGTCGGGTTCGGGTGCTGGGTCCGGCGGTGGCGCGGTGCGGCTGGTCTGGGACGTCAACGCGTGGGAGGACCATCTGTGGTGGCAGACCCAGGATCGCAAAATTCTGAAGCGCATCAACCAGCTGATTCAAGACGTGAGGCGCAACGGTAAAGAGGGCATCGGCAAACCCGAGCCCTCAAGCACGACTTCGCCGGCTACTGGTCCCGCCGAATCACCGACGAGCACCGGCTCGTGTACAAAGTCACCGACACCGACACCGACGTCCGGATCGCGGCCAGCCGCTATCACTACGGGCGCTGAAGCCGGGTGTGCCGCAGTCCGTCCCGACGCGACGGCTGAACGATCGAGCACACAGCGCACGGGCGCGCCCACTCGGCTTCGGCGTCTCTTGGTGCCGCTCATGAGCGTGCACGCGAAGTGCTGACGGCTGCGCAGATCAGATCTCATCGTCCCTCAGGCGCAGTCGGTCGACGGCGTGACCCGATCCGGCAACTATCCAATGTTCAATCGGCGGAGTCGTTGCCGCGGTCGGAACCTCGGTTCGCGCTGCCGCGTTCTACTGCGGCCAGCAGCACACGAACGATTGCGCCGAGCACGACCAGGTCCAGCAGCATCTGCACCGACACGATCAGCCGGGTGAAGTCACTCTGCGGAGTGATGTCGCCGAAGCCAACTGTGGAGAACACGGTGATGGTGAAGTAGAGCGCCCGGCTTGGGTCCAGGTCGACGCTGAACGCATGCGAGGTCGCCGATGAGGCGGTGAGATAGATCCGGGCGAAGACGATCAAGAACAGTGGTATCACCACCGCCAGCGCCGCAATCGCCCGAAACTGCGGATGAGGCGACTTGACGATCGCCCGGACCTGGAACGCGATGACCGCGACAAATACGCCCAACGCCGCCAGCAGGTATAGAACCTCTTGGGTCGGCGTTGTGGCGCGTGCCGGAGTGAGGTAATAGGCGGCGAGCAGAGCCGCGGCGGTCGCCGCGCCGCGTGCGCCGATCCGTAACGCGATGATGAGGGTCTCGCGGCGCTGGCCGCGTCGTGGCATCGAGTCGCTGGTCATGCGGCCACGGTGCTGGCTCTGAGCACCGACGGCAATACCCGGGGTTGGTCGCCCGCAATGCCGCCTCCACGGTCCAGCGACCAGCGGGTCACGTTGCTCGACGCCGGGAGCACGGGACAGGGCGGATATCCGGCGATCAATCGAGAACGAGATGCCTCAGGCCGTCCGGGCTCATGTCCTGGCTGCTTGATCAGCGGGCCCACTAAGTCGATGCGCGTGGCCTGGCGACAGATCCGGTAGGGCCGCTGCGCGGATAGATCCGGTAGCCCCGCTGCGCTGGTGGGGCGGAAGCGTCCAGATCGGCTCGGCTCGCCCCGAGGGGCTACCGGTTTACGCAAATGATTGTTGTCGCGATTTCCTGCGGGTTGTACTGCAATCGTCCTTCGACGCCCCGAACGGTACGGATCTTGCCTTCGACTTCCAGCAATCGGATCTTTGAGATACGCGAAATGGGTGTCTGGGCGACGGCTGCGTTCTGGGTAAATCCTGACGCGCATCGCGGACGCTGTTCGGCCGACGATCGCACGAATCGCGCTCAAGCGCCGGATCTCCGCGTCACTGCGCGAGGGATCGGGTTCGGGCTCGACGTGCGTCCTGGCGTTCGAGCCAGCTCATGACCTCGTCGGCCGGCCGGCCAGTGCGCAGTGCCGCCGCCATCACGCGCATCGGGCGGTCGACGTGGCGGAAGAACCGTTGGTAGCTGGGACAAAGGTAGTGCAGTCCGGGCTCGTCGTCGGGTGTCGTTACGAAGCGGTCCTTCGGGCAGCCGCCGTGGCAGGCGAACTGGACGTCGCAGCGGCGACAGTATGCGGGCAGGCTGTCGCGTTTGGCGTGTCCGAACTGGCGCTGTTGGGGTGAGGCGACCAGGTCGAGAAGATGCCGGTCCTGGATGTTCCCGAGCAGGTGGGCCGGTTCGACGAAGTGATCGCAGGAGTAGACGTCACCGTTGTGCTCGAGCGCCAGCGCGGTGCCGCATGTCTCGCTGTGCACGCACAACGAGCCGGGTATGTCGAGGAAGCTCGCCAGGGTCGAGTCGAACATCTGCACGAAGACCCGGCCGACGTCGTGACGCACCCACTCGTCGAACACCTCGACGAGGAAGTCGCCGTAACCGCGTGGCGACGCGGACCGGTCGGTGACGATGTCGCCGGTCGGCACCCCGCCGGGCGAGGGTCGTTCGACGATCGGAATGAACTGGACGTACCCGGCACCGAGCTCGTCGCGCAGGAATCGGTAGACCTCACCGCCGCGGTGCTCGTTGGCCCGGTGCACCGTCGTCAGCGCGTTCCATCGGACACCGTGCGCCTGCAGCCGACGCAGGCCGCGCAGCACCCGGTCGTACGTCGGCTTGCCGCCCTTGTCGACGCGGTAGGTGTCGTGGATCTCGCGCGGTCCGTCGATGGACACCCCGACCAGCACGTCGTGCTCGGCCAGGAACGCGGCCCACTCGTCGTCGACCAGCGTGGCGTTGGTCTGCATCGTGTGCTCGACCGTGCGCTGCGGACGGGACAGTTCCTCGACGATCTCCATACTGCGGCGGAAGAACGGCAGGCCCATCATGGTGGGCTCTCCGCCTTGCCAGGCCACGGTGACCTCCGGGGTCGCGTGCGCCTCGAGCAGTTGCCGCAGGTACTTGCGCAGCAGTGGTTCGCTCATCCGGAAACTGCTGCCCGGATAGAGCTCCTCCTTCGCGAGGAAGAAGCAGTAGCTGCAGTCGAGGTTGCAGACCGCGCCGGTGGGCTTGACCAACAGATGGAACGACGGTGGCGCGGTCGGCGGACGCGGATCGGGCAGGGTCGGTGCTGCCTCACTGCCTGTGCGCAGCGGAACGAACGCGGTCACACGAGGACGCCGAGCACTATTACGAGATCGATCACCGACACGATGAGCAGAGCGAGTCCGAGGGTCAGGACGATCGCATACTTGGCGGCCTCGCGATCGCGCGTGCCGTGGTCGAGCATTCGCGTGACCGCCCGGATCCGTCGCTGTTCGTGGTTGTTGGGCTCCACGCCGCCCACGCCACGCGGCATCGTCGTCATCGTGTCCTCCCACGGCTCGGCTACCGGACAGCGTCGATCGCCGCGGGCCGGCCGACCTCATCCCCTCGGGGTGAGCGCGGGCGGTCTTGCGTCATCCATCTGGGGTGATGCGGGTCGCGTTACGCAGACGGGAGGTTGGACGCTCTGCCGAAAGCGTCGCCTGAAAGGTGCTCGATGATGAAGCCCAACTTCCGCGGCCTGGTCAATCTCGACATCCGGGATTCGGTTCCGGACTGGGCGCCTTACGAGCAGCCCAAGGCCAAGCCCGGAACGCCGAACGTGGTGTACATCGTGCTCGATGACGTCGGTTTCAGCGCGATGAGTTGCTACGGCGGACTGATCGAGACACCGAACATCGACCGGATCGCCGCGCAGGGACTGCGCTACACCCAGTGGCACACGACGGCGCTGTGCTCGCCGACGCGGTCGTGCCTGCTGACCGGGCGCAATCACACGACCAACGGCATGGCCTGCATCACCGAGGCCGCCACCGGTTTTCCGAACGGCAACGGGCACATCCCGCCCGAATCCGCGACTGTGGCGGAGATGCTGGTCGAGCGCGGCTTCTCGACAGCGATCGTCGGCAAGTGGCATCTGTGTGCCGAGGACGAGATGAACCTTGCCTCGACCAGGCGGGACTGGCCGCTCGGACGTGGCTTCGAGCGCTTCTACGGCTTCCTCGGCGCGGAGACCAACCAGTGGTATCCGGACCTGGTCCACGACAACCACTCGGTCGACCAGCCGAAGAGCCCTGAGGACGGATACCACCTCAGCGTCGACCTGACCGACCACGCGATCGAGTTCATCGACGACATCAAGACGATCGCGCCCGATCGGCCGATGTTCCTGTACTACGCGCTGGGTGCGGCGCACGCCCCGCACCAGGTGCCCCGGGAGTGGGCCGATCGCTACAGTGGCCGGTTCGACATGGGCTACGAGAAGGTCCGCGAAGTTGTCCTGGCGCGCCAGAAGGAGATGGGCATCGTCCCGCCGAACACCGAGTTGCCGCCGATCAACCCGCTGGGCACGCCGGACACGCGTACCGGCCCGGACGGGAAGGCGTTCCCTGCGCTGGACTACACCAGGCCGTGGGACAGCCTGTCCGCCGACGAGCGCCGGCTGTTCGCGCGGATGGCCGAGGTGTATGCAGGTTTCCTCTCCCACGCGGACCACGAGATCGGGCGGCTGCTCGACTACCTCGATGAGATCGGCGATCTCGAGAACACGATCGTCATCGTGGTGTCCGACAACGGCGCCAGCGGCGAGGGTGGCCCGGACGGGTCGGTCAACGAGAACATCATGGCCAACGGGCTGCCCGACGACATCGCGCGCAACCTCGCCATGATCGACGAGCTCGGCAGCCCCCTGACCTACAACCATTACCCGACGGGGTGGGCGATGGCCTTCAACACCCCGTTCAAGATGTGGAAGCGGTACTCGCACAACGGCGGCACTTGCGATCCGTGCATCGTCTCTTGGCCTGCCGGCATCAAGGCCCGCGGTGAGATCCGCGACCAGTACCACCACGCCGTGGACATCGTCCCGACGCTGCTGGACTGCCTCGACGTGGCCGAGCCCGCCGAGGTGCGTGGAGTCACGCAGATCCCGGTTCAGGGCGTCAGCATGCGTTACAGCTTCGACACCGCGACGATCCCGACGGCGAAGAAGTCGCAGTTCTACTCGATGCTCGGGACGCGTGGAATCTGGCACGACGGTTGGAAGGCTGTCACCACCCACCCTGCGATCAGCGGGTGGGGTCACTACGCGAGCGACGACTGGGAACTGTTCCACACCGACGTCGACCGCTCCGAACTGCACGACATCTCTGCCCACGAGCCCGACAAGTTGGCCGAGATGATCGGTCTCTGGTTCTACGAAGCCGGCCTCAACCACGCCTTCCCGTTGGACGACCGCGGTCCCGTCGAGATCATCACCACGCCCAGGCCGCAGCTTGCAGCCCCGCGTGACCGCTACATCTACCGACCGGCCGCGGCCGAGGTTCCCGAGGGGGTTGCGGTGAACATCCGCAACCGCTCGTACTCGATCGGTGCGCTCGTCGACCTTCCGCAAGCCGGCGCCGAAGGAGTGATCTTCGCCCACGGCAGCCGGTTCGGCGGCCATGCCCTCTATCTGAAGCGCAACCGGCTGCACTACTGCTACAACTTCGTCGGCATCACCGAGCAGCGCGTGGTGGCCGACAGGGACGTTCCGACGGGCGAGGGACTCATTCTGTCGGCGAGCTTCGTCAAGGACAGCGAGGATCCGCCCGGAGTCGCCAGCGGTCTGCTCAGCCTCTACCACGGTGAGGACAAGGTGGGCGAGGCGCGGATCAAGACCCAGCCGGGCAAATTCTCCATCGCCGGCGAAGGCCTCAACGTCGCCTGCGACCGCGGCGAGCCAGTGACCGACGACTACCCCGGCGCGGCGCCGTGGACATTCACCGGAGGCACCGTGCGGCGCGTCGCCATCGACGTCTCGGGCGAGCCCTACGTCGACCTTGAACGCGAAGCGGTCGCCATGATGTCCAGAGAGTAACCCTCTGCAGAGCGGCGACCGCCGCGGACCCGGAGTGCGGCCAGCGACGACCGCTCGCCCCGCGTGCAGCGCAACGATTCATACCTCTGCGACGCGATGGCTACCGCACATGAGGCCCTCGTGCCGCGGCCGAAGGGCCACCCGGACCCCTTTTCGATCGGGCGACTGTCCACGAAGGTCCGCAACGCCGGCCATCATGGACATGACCGACACGCCTGACTCGCTTACTTCGCCGTGGCCGCGACATCAATCATGGCAACCGGATCTCGGCTACTTGTTTGATCTAGTCAGTTGATCTTGGTTCGGTCCGAATTTAGTCCGCAGTAGGTCCGCAAACGGCCGCGCCGAGCTGATCTCGACCAACGCCGGCCAACGCGACGCAGCCCAGCAAATATCGGCACTCCAGCGAAGATGCGCCGATGATCAGGAGGACATCAGAGTGACCACGAGGAGTCTTCCAACTGATTACGCGAGTTCGATTCTCGTCGCCCGCTCCAGCGCTGAGGCGAAACCGGCGCTCACTGCCCGGACAGCCGCGCGATCACCGGCTCGAGGTCACCCACCTCGCCGAACAGGAACGAGCGGATACCCAGTTCCTCGCGCAGCTGGAGGACCTTCTCGACCAGCCGGTCGACCGACCCGATGAACAGGTGCGGGGAATCGAGGACGTCGGCCTCGCTGAGGCGGGCGCCGGTGCGCTGCGCGAGCGCGTCGATGACCCTGGCGACCTCGCCGTGCAGATCGTCGGTCACCGTGACCGGCCACCCCGACGGGTAGGTGTTGAACTCGAGCCGGTCGGCGCGGTCGCCTGCTGCCTCGCGCGCCCAGCTGATCTTCTCGCGGGTGGCGGCGAGGGTGATCGACCAGGCGTCGAGCTTGCTGTCGGTGATCCGCGGCGCCAGCCCGACGACGTCGGCCTCACGGCCGGCGAGGGTCAGGGTGCGCTTGCCGCCCCCGCCGATGAAGAACGGCGGGCACTGCTGCGGGACGGGCTTGGCCGCGTACTCGGTGATCGTGTAGTGCTCGCCGGCAAAGCTGAACGGTTCGCCGCTGAAAAGCCCCTTCAACACCGTGATCGACTCGGCCAGCCGGGCCTGGCGAACCCGGATCGGATCGAAGTCGAGGCCGATCGCGTCGTATTCGGGCTTGTTCCATCCGGCGCCGATCGCGACGTCGAGCCGGCCGCCGGACAGCACGGCGATGCTGGCGAGGTCCTGGGCGAGCACGGCGGGATGCCGCAGATCGTTGTTGAGCACGAACGCCGACAGCCGCAGCGTGCTCGTCGCGGCGGCGACGGTCGCGAGCGCGACGGTCGGCGACAGCTGCCCGATCAGGTGATCGGGAAGCACCACACCGTGGTAGCCGAGGTCCTCCGCATGCCGAGCCCGCTCCGCAAGCTCGGGACCGGAGACGATCGGGCTGATGTCGGCCAGGAACTGGAACGGTCGCAGCTCGCTCATCACGCGACTCAGCCGAGCATCGCGGCTGGGACGGCAGCCGTCTGGTCGTCGTCGACGTTGGGCGGCAATTTCTTCGGCAGCACGATGGTGGCGACCACGAGCGCGACGGCGACCATGCCCAGGGCCCACCAGAACGTCTGGCCGAACGCGGCCGACATCGGCGGCGCCAGCTTGGCCCGCAGCGCCGGCGGGATCGCGCCGGTCGCGCTCCCACCGCCCGCGGGGAGGCCGAGCTTGTCGGCGAGCGCGTTCGCGAGCAGGACGCTCAGCACGGCCGTCCCGATCGACGCCGACGCCTGCTGCACGATGTTGAGCGTCGTGCTGGCCCTGGCGACGTCCGACCGGCGCAGTGTCTGCATCGCGCCGCTGAAGGTCGGCATCATCGTCGCGCCCATACCGAGCCCGAGCACGAACAGCCACACCGCGAGCAGCCAGTAGGAGGTGTCGGCGTGCAGTTGGGTGAGCCCGACGAAACCGACGCCGACGATCACCAGACCGACCGGGACGATGCGGCCGACGCCGGTGGTGTCGGTGAGCTTGCCCGCGATGGGCATCGCCAGCATGGCGCCGAGACCCTGCGGCGCGAGCAACAGGCCGGTGTGCAGCGCCGACTCACCGCGCACCGTCTGCAGGTACAGCGGCAGCAGCAGCATGCCGCCGAACACGGCGATCACCAGCAGCGCGAGGGTGACGATCGAGCCCGAGAACACCTTGTTGGCGAACAGCCGCAAGTCGATGAGGGCGTTGGTCTTGCGCAACGCATGCACCACGAACGCGGCGATCGCGGCAGCGCCCAGCAGGGCCGGGACGAGGACGTCCGCCGAACCGAAGCCGCCCTTGGAACTGGACTGCGCGAGCCCGTAGATCAGCGCCGCGAGGCCGGGGGAGAGCAGCAGCAGCCCGAGCACGTCGAGCCGCTCGTGCCGCGACGTGACGTCCTTGGGCAGGATGCGCATCGACAGGGTCACCGCGACGACGGCGATCGGCACGTTGATGAAGAAGATCCACCGCCACGAGTACCCGTCGACGAGCCAGCCGCCGAGGATCGGCCCGAAGATCGGGCCGAGCAGCATCGGCACGCCGATCACCGCCATCACCCGGCCGACGCGTTGCGGCCCGGCCGCCTGGGTCAGGATCGTCATGCCGACCGGCATCAGCATTCCGCCGCCGAGGCCCTGCAGCACCCGGAAGAAGATCAGCGCACCGGAACTCCAGGCCAGCCCGGACAACACCGATCCGCAGGCGAACAGCACGATCGAGGTGACGTAGAGCCGTTTCGTGCCGAAGCGCTCCGCGCCCCAGCCGGTCAACGGGATCACCGTGGCCAGGGCCAGCGTGTACCCGGTGACGACCCACTGGATCGTGGTGAGCTGGGTGTGGAAGTCCTGCGCGAGGGTGCGGATCGCGACGTTGACGACGGTGACGTCGAGGATCGCCATGATCGACCCGACCACGACGACCGCGGCCACGAGCAGCACGCCGCGGTCGAGCTTGTCGTCGGTCTTGGCAGGAGCCTGCGATTGCGAAGCGGTACTCACAGTCGCAGAGCCTAGGGCGTGGCACCGACAGCTTTGTTGCGCCGAGAGCCGACTCAGGGTGTGACTCAGGGCAGCCACCGATGTGCCCGACCGTCACGCAGGGGCAAGATCTCGCTCGTGATCGAAACGACAGCACTGACCAAGAAGTACGGCGAGCGGACGGCCGTGGACGACCTCAGCTTCGAGGTGCGTCCCGGCCGCGTGACCGGCTTCCTCGGGCCCAACGGCTCGGGGAAGTCGACGACGATGCGGCTGCTGCTCGGGCTCGACCGCCCGACGTCCGGCAGCGCCCGGATCAACGGCAAGCGCTATGTCGACCTGCCTGCGCCGCTGCGCGAGGTCGGTGCGCTGCTCGAGGCCCGCGCGGTGCACACCGGACGATCGGCCCGCAACCACCTGCTGGCGATGGCTGCCACCAACGGCATCCCGCGGCGCCGGGTCGACGAGATGATCGGCCTGGTCGGGCTCGACGGCGTCGCCGGCAAGCGGGTCGGCGGCTTCTCGCTCGGCATGGGCCAGCGACTGGGCATCGCGTCCGCACTGCTCGGCGATCCGCAGGTGCTGCTGCTGGACGAGCCGGTGAACGGGCTCGACCCGGAGGGCATCCGCTGGATCCGCAATCTGCTCAAGGGGCTCGCCGATGAAGGCCGAACCGTGTTCGTGTCGTCGCACCTGATGAGCGAGATGGCGCTGACGGCGACCGAGATCATCGTGGTGGGACGCGGCCGGCTGATCACCTCGGGCAGCGTGGACGAGGTGGTCCGGCAGGCAGCCGGCGCGTCCGTGCTCGTCCGTACGGCCGAGGCGGATCGGCTTGCCGCGTTGCTGCGCGACGAGGGGCACCAGGTCGACCGCACCGCCCCCGACACGCTCGTGGTGACCGGTACCGACAGCGCCCAGATAGGTCTGATGGCCGCGGGCGCCGCGGGCGCCGCGATCCCGCTCGTCGAACTCACCCCGCAGCACGCGACCCTGGAAGAGGCATTCATGGAGATAACCCGCGACGCGGTCGAGTTCCACGGCACGACCGAGACGTCCGGAGCCACCCGATGAGCGCGATCAGCGCGGCCGGCCTGGCCCCGAGCCGGGTCACGCAGCGCGGGGTGCTGCGCTCTGAGTGGATCAAGTTGCGCTCGCTCCGCTCGACCTGGTTCAGCCTCGCCGCCGCCGTCCTGCTCGTCGACGCGCTCGGCACGCTGTTCAGCGCTCTGCACGCGCACCGCATGACCGACAACGGCGGCCCGAACGTGCAGGTGATGTTCGACGCGACCGAGGTGAGCCTGCGCGGAGTGTTCCTCGCCCAGCTCGCGATCGGCGTGCTCGGTGTGCTCGTCATCACCGGTGAGTACGGCACCGGAATGATCCGCTCATCGCTCGCGGCCGTGCCGCACCGCCGTCCCGTCCTGATCGCCAAGGCGGCCGTGTTCGCCGTCGTCACCTTCGTCGTCGCCCTGCCGATGACGCTGATCGGCTTCGAACTCGGCCAGCTCGCGCAACGCAGCACGCACGTCCAGGCCGACCTCGGTACGCCCGGGGCGCTGCGCGCGATCGTGGGCGCGGCTGTCTACCTGACGCTGATCGGAGTGCTCGCGGTCGGCATCGGATTCATCGTCCGCAACACCGCCGGCGCGCTCGCCACCTTGTTCGGCATCGTGCTGGTGGCGCCGTTGCTGACAAATGCGCTGCCCGAGCCCTACGCGACCGACGTCGCGAAGTTCTTGCCGCTCAACATCGGCTCGCGCATCGTCGCGACGACCGAGTTCGACACGAGGGCTCTCGGGCCCTGGGTCGGCATCGCGGTGCTCGCCGGCTACGCGGCGGTGGCGTTGGCAGCCGGCGCGTTCGTGCTCTCCCGCCGCGACGCGTGAGGCGGAAGCATTACCGGACAGCTCGCGTTGCGCATGACATGAAGGTGGAGATCTGGTCCGATGTCGTGTGTCCGTGGTGCTACCTCGGCAAACGCCGTTTCGAGCAGGCGCTCGATGGCTTCGCACACCGGGACGAGGTCGACGTGGTGTACCGATCCTTCGAGCTCGACCCGTCCGCCGCGCGCGGCACGACGGCACCCACCGTCGAGGTGCTCGCCGGCAAGTACGGCATGACCCCGGAGCAGGCAGCGGACGCACAACGCCAGATGGAAGCGCGCGCGCGTGAGGACGGGTTGACCTTCGCGATGTCCGATCTGCGCAGCGGCAACACCCGCGATGCGCACCGCCTCCTGCACCGTGCCGCCGAACACGGCGTGCAGGCCGACCTCGTCGAGCGACTGCACCGCGCGTACTTCACCGAGTCGCGCTCGGTGTTCGACACCGACTCGCTCGCCGACCTCGCCGCGGAGGCCGGCCTCGACCGCGCGACGGCCGCCGCCGTCCTCGCCGGCGACGACTACGACGACGCGGTCGCCGAGGACGAGGCATTGGCCCGCACCTTCGGCGTCACCGGCGTCCCGTTCTTCGTCATCGACCGGACCTACGGTGTGTCCGGCGCGCAATCGGCCGCAGTGCTGTCGGATGTCCTCGACCAGATCCGGCAGAAGACCATCCAGGAGGAACAGGCTTCATGACCGTCCACGACTTCACCGTGCAGGCCGCCGACGGCACCAGCGTGTCCCTCGGCGACTACGCCGGCAAGCACCTGCTGATCGTCAACGTGGCGAGCAGGTGTGGACTCACCCCGCAGTACACCGGTCTCGAGGCGTTGCAGCGCGACCTCGGCGACCGCGGCCTGCAGGTGTTGGGCTTTCCCTGCAACCAGTTCGGCGAACAGGAGCCGGGCAGCGCCGAGGAGATCCAGCAGTTCTGCAGCACCAGCTACGGCGTGAGCTTCCCCGTCCTCGCGAAGATAGAGGTGAACGGGCCGGCCGCCGATCCGCTGTATGAGTACCTGCGCGAGACGAAGCCCGGTGACATCGCCTGGAACTTCACGAAGTTCCTGATCGGTCCGGACGGCGCGGTCGTCGAGCGCTTCGAGCCGCGCACCACGCCCGAACAATTGCGGCCGCAGGTCGAGGCCGCGCTCGCCGCCTGAGAGCGGACAGACGGTGGCGGACCGGCGGACTGCCCTCGACGGCGCTGAGTCTCGCGGCCCCCGCTCAGCGCCGGCTCGGCACCATAGGGGGGTGAGGTGGGCACGGTGACGGTGTTCCCGCCCACTCGTCTGGGGCGTCGCGCCGGCGAGTGGTGGCCCGGCGTCGCCTTCGTCGCTGCCGCGAGCGTGCTCGTCGCCTGGCTGGGCCGCTGGGGCCCGGACTGGCCCGCGCAGGAGTTCCGCGCCTGGATCGCCGGCCACGACGGGCTGTCGCTGTGGACGATGCGGTGGTACGGCGGGTCGGCGCTGCCCGGCTACTCGGTGCTCTACCCGCCGCTCGCCGCGGTCGTCGGGCCGGGCCTGGTGGGCGTGCTGGCGTGCGTGGCCGCCGCCTGGGTCGCCACCGGGCTGGCGCCGCGCACGAACCGGGTGCGTGCCATCGCGTTCGACTTCGCGGTCGCGCTCGGCCTGGTCGGAAACCTGCTGATCGGGCAGCTGCCGTTCCTGCTCGGCGTCGCCTTCGGCGCGGCCGCGCTGCGCTGCGCGCTCAGCGGCAACCGCGCCGTCGCGACGGCCGTGCTCGCCGCGCTCACCTCGCTGGCCAGCCCGCTGGCCGGTGCGTTCCTGCTGCTGGCGTTACCGGCCCTGGTCGTCGCCCGGTCGTGGCGTGCGTCCCTGCCCTTGCTCGGGGCGGTGGCCGGCTCGCTGGTCGCCGCGCTGGTCGGAGGCGCGAACGGCCCGTTCCCCTGCCCGTGGCAGACCTTCGCCGGCGTGGCCGCGTTCTGCGTGGCCGTCCTGGTGATCGCACCTCGTCGGGCGCGCGCGCTGCAGGTGTTCGCGGCGAGTTACCTGCTCGTGGACGTCATCGTCTTCATCGTGCCCGACCCGGTCGGCGGCAACATTGCGCGGCTGGGCAAGCTCGTCGCCGGCCCGCTGGCCTGCTGGCTGGTCCGCGGCACGCACGGCCAATGGCGCCGGACGCGGACCGCAGCGCTCGCCGGGCTCGCCGCGGCCACCGTCGTCTGGCCGACGCTCATCCAGACCATCTCGATGGTCCACGACGCCGCCGACCCGTCCCGCAACGAGCACTTCTACGGCGGGCTCGACCACTACCTCGCCACCCACCCCGCGAACGCGGCCCGGATCGAGATCCCGTTCACCCGCGGGCACTGGGAGGCCTACTACGTCGCCCGCCGCTATCCGATCGCGCGCGGCTGGGAACGCCAGTCGGACCTGCTCTACAACGGCGTGCTCTACCGACGGCTCACCGCCCAGCGCTACCGCCACTGGCTGGCCGACAACGCGATCACCCTCGTCGCCTTGCCCCGGGCCCAGCTCGACGTCGGTGGTCAGCCGGAGGCGAGCCTGCTGCGGCATCCACCGGGCTATCTCGTACCGGTCTTCCACGACGCGCACTGGCGGGTCTGGCGGGTCCGCAACGCGACCCCGATCGTCACCGGCGCGGCGACGCTCGTGCGGCAGCAACCGGCGGGGCTGGTGGTCCGGTTCGTCAAGCCCGGCACCGCGCTCGTGCGGGTGCGGGCCAGCACGCTCTGGGTGTCCCAGCGGCCCGGCACGTGCGTGGGCACGACGCGCGACGGCTGGCTGCGCGTCCACGACCGGCGCGCCGGCACGGTCACCTTGGTGGCGTCCCTCAACGTCGATGTGCTGACCGGCGCGGACGGGTGCAACTGAGCCCGGACGACCCTCAGTCGGCCCGGTGCAGCACCTCGCGCACCAGGTGCAGCGCAATCGTCACCGACCGGGCGCGGACGTCGGCGCGCGAGCCGGGTACGACGACCCGCCGCGCCAGTGGCCGGCCCCCGCTCGCCACGCAGAAATGCACCAGGCCCACCGGTTTCTCGGCACTCCCGCCCCCCGGCCCGGCGATGCCGGTGATGCCCACGCCGAGGTCGGCGCCGACGCGGTCCCGGGCGCCCTCGGCGAGAGCCAGCGCGACCTCGGCCGAGACCGCGCCGACCCGCTCGATCAGCTCGGCCGGCACGCCGGCCAGCTCGGTCTTCATGGCGTTGGAGTACACGACCAGGCCGCCGAGCAGGTAGGCCGACGATCCGGCCCGTTCGGTCAGCCGGGACGCAAGACCGCCGGCGGTGCACGACTCGGCGGTCGCGATAGTCAGCCCGCCTTCCAGCAGGGCGTCGGCGACGATGTCGTCGACGGTGCGACCGTCGGGTGAGAACAGCTCGCCGGGGTAGGCCGTCGAGATCAGCCGTGCCAGCCCGGCGTACGCGCCCTGCGCGTCCGGTGCGTAGCGGGTGACGATCTCGAGTTCGCCGTCGCGCAGGCAGGTGCTGATCTCGAGGCCGTCGAGACTGTCCGCGTGCGTGTTCAGCGTGGCGGCGAGTTCGGATTCGGGGACCCCCCACAGCCGCAGCGTGACCTGCCGCAGCTCCGGGCGCGTCCCGAGCGCGGCGTCGACAGCTGGGTCGGCGACGACGCGTGGCCACATGCCCTGCAGCTCGGACGGCGGCCCCGGCAGTACGACAACCGGCGGCCGATCGGTCCCGTCGGCGGCAGTGACGACCAGCCCGGGCGCGGTGCCGACCGGTTCGAGCACCGTCGCGCCCTGCGGGACACGGGCCTGCTTGCGGGTGGCGGTGGCGGTCGCCCCGGGATCGGTGCGCCAGCCGCGCCCGCGCGAGAGCCGCGCGACGATCTCGGCGATGCGCCCGGCAAGCGCCTCGTCGACCGCCATCGGGCGGCCCTGGAACTGCGCGACGAGATCGGCCGTCAGGTCGTCCGCGGTCGGCCCCAGCCCGCCGGAGGTGACGACGAGGTCGACGCCGGTCCCGGCGAGGAAGCGCAGCGCCGCGGTCAGATCGTCGGGACGGTCGCCGACCACGACCACGTGGGCGACGTCGACCCCGAGCACGCGCAGCTGCTCGGCCAGCCACGGGCCGTTGCGGTCGGTGACCCGGCCGGTGAGCACCTCGGTGCCCGTGACGACGATTCCGGCGCGGGGTGCGGGCACCCGATGATCCTAGGCCGACAGCCTCGCCGGAAATCCCGAGTCGCGCGTTCCGGCGATTCACGGTTAGCTCCTAGACGTCCGTATGGAACCCGTTCTCGCCGGGAGGCCGCTCGTGCCACGTTCTCGCTGGATCGCTCTCGCCGTAGCCGCGCTGACCACCGCGGGGCTCACCTCGGTCGCCGACCGTTCGGTCGGCGCCGCCGCACCCCCGAGGGCGAGCGTTCGAGCGAGCGCGCCGTCGCACGCCTATCGGTTCCACGACTATGCGGACGGGCGGGCGATGAGCATCGTCCCGCCCGGTGAGAACGGGCTGGTCAATCAGAGCGACCTCGTCCGGTTCGAGACCACCAAGCAGCGCCCGGCGAACAGCCAGGACCAGCTCGGCAAGTACAACCAGCTGCTCTACGGCCACAACGGCCTGGCCGACTCGCAGCTGTCCAAGTACTACAACGACGAGTCCTTCGGCGTCCGGCCGGGCGACATCGTCCGCACCGAGACGCCCCAGGCGGGGGTGACGATCTACCGCGACAAGCACGACATCCCGCACGTCTACGGATCCACCGACCCGAACGCCGCCTTCGGCGCCGGGTACGCGCAAGCGGAGGACCGCCTGTTCCTGATGGACGTGCTGCGCCACTACGGCGAGGGCACGCTGGCCTCGTTCCTCGGCTCGTCGTGCGCGTTCGAGCAGATGGACCACGACCAGCTGCTGCTCGCGCCCTACACCGCGAAGCGCGCCGTCGCCCAGGTGAACGACCTGCCCAAGGAGTACGGCACGCAGGGCGCGCTGGCCAAGTCGATGATCTATGCCTACGTCGCCGGCGTGAACGCCTACATCGCTGCGACCACGACCAACCCGCAACTGCTGCCGGCCGACTACCTCGCGGCCGCGCAGGCGACGCCGGCCACCTGGGGCGTGCAGGACGTCGTCGCGATCGCGGGCCTGATCGGTGGCATCTTCGGCAAGGGCGGCGGCAGCGAGATGGCCAACGCGCACCTGCTCGAGTACCTGCGTCACCAGTACGGCACCAAGGCCGGCACGTCCGACTTCGGGCAGCTGCGCACCGCCAACGACCCGCTCGCCCCGACCACCGCCACCAAGGCGTTCCCGTACGAGATCCCCGGCAAGATCCGCGAGAGCGCACGCGCGCTGCCGGACTACAAGAAGGCCGTGACCGGCGGGCCGGTCGACACCGCGCAGGGCTGCTCCGCGTCGGCGCCGAACCCGACCGCGCTGTCGATCATCAACGGGCTGAACGCGATGCCCAAGCACATGAGCAACGCCCTGCTGGTGACGGCGAACCACACCGCAGCGCACCACCCGGTCGCGGTGTTCGGCCCGCAGGTGTCCTACTTCGCGCCGCAGATCCTGTCCCAGCTCGACCTCCACTCGCCGCACTACTCGGCCGAAGGCGCGTCCTTCCCGGGCACCGGCGTGGTCGAGCTCGGACGCGGTGAGGACTACGCGTGGTCGGCGACCTCCGCCGGCAGCGACGTCATCGACACCCGCCTGGAGAAGCTGTGCAACCCCGGCGGCGGCCGGCCCGGCGTCCACGGAACGCATTACCTGTTCAAGGGCAGGTGCCGGTCGATGGTGACCGAGCACTACACCGAGACCGCCTACCCCAAGCCGGGCGGCCAGGGCGCCCCGACGACCCTCGACCACGTCATCCACCGCACGGTGCACGGCGTCGTGCAGGGCTACACCACCTCGCACGGCAGGCCCGTCGCCGTGGTGCTGCAGCGCTCGACGTACAACCACGACGTCGACTCCGTCATCGGCTTCCTCGGCTGGGGCCAGCCCCGTCTCACCCATGACGTGAACTCATGGATGCGTCAGGCGAGTCGGATTCTCTACACCTTCAACTGGTTCTACGTCGACAACCGCGACATCGGCTACTACGTCAGCGGACGCGACCCGATCCGGGCCAAGGGCGTCGACCCGAGCGTGCCGCAGTGGGGCACGGGCAACGCAGAGTGGCGCGGCTTCCTGCCCTTCGACCAGCACGTCCACCAGGTCAACCCGTCCCAGGGTTACCTGATCAGCTGGAACAACAAGCCGGCCCCGCGATTCGCGGCCGCCGACGACCAGTACGGCTACGGCCAGATCTACCGCTCGATCATGCTGGAACGCCAGTTGAAGCGGCAGTTCCGACTGCACGGCGGCCATGTCACGCGCGCCAACGTCGTCGACGCGATGGAGACCGCAGCCTCTCAGGATCTCGACGCCGTCACCGTCGTCCCGCAGCTGCTCAGCTTCGTCGGCCGGCATCGCGAGCCTGCCGGTGTGCGGACGATGCTGTCGTCGCTGCGCAGCTGGGTGAAGGCCGGTGGACACCGCATCAAGGCACACGCCAACGACGCGCAGTACGCCCACCACGACGCGGTCGCGATCGGTGACCAGCTGATGCCCAACCTGATCCGGGCGATCTTCGACCGTCTGCTCGCCGCGGGCGGCGTCGGCGCTCCGGGCTCGACCGGGGGCGCCACCGCCGTGGGCTACCGGGCGTTGCCGATGCAGTTCGTGAACACCCCCAACTCGGGCGGTGCGCACCTGGGCAGCGCCTATGACGGCGGCTACGAGGGGTACCTCATGTCGGTGCTCGAGCAGTTGCGGGGCAAGCACCCGCGCGACGGTTTCCGGCCGGGGCTGCGGGCGCACCTGTGCCGCGGCGGGTTGCGTACCTGCCGGACCGCGATCGACGCCGCGCTGGTCACGACCTACAACCAGCTGGTGAAGGCCAACGGCACCAAGCGGGTGCCGTCCTGGAAGCAGTCGAGCGCGTCCAAGGCGGCCGGGCAGAGCATGCCGCGCTTCGACGCCATCGAGTTCCGGGCGCTCGGCATCGTCGGCCAGCCGGCGATCGCCTGGCAGAACCGGCCGACCTTCCAGCAGGTGGTCCAGTTCTACCGGCACCGGGTGCGCTGACTGGCGCTGAGGCGGACGGGCCGCGCGCGGACGCGCGCGGCCCGTAGACTGGCGCTGAATTGAACGGCGCCCGGGGTGTGGCGCAGCTTGGTAGCGCACTCGCTTTGGGAGCGAGGGGCCGTGGGTTCGAATCCCGCCACCCCGACCAGTGACCGGATCCTCGCGACGATCTCGACGCCCGAGATCGCGATCGAGACGGGTCGGGCGGTGCGGCGACGGGCTCGATAGACTGGGCGGCTGGTACGCCACTGACACGCCCAGACCTGCAGCCGGGCTCGCGCGCCACGCTTTGCGCGCCCACTGACGTGACACCGACTTGAGGAGCACCTGCACGTGAAGAGCACCACCGAGAACCTGAGCCCGACCCGTGTGCGGCTCTCCGTCGAGGTGCCGTCGGAGGAGATCAAGCCCAGCCTCGACGCGGCGTACAAGAAGATCGCCGCGCAGATCCGCGTGCCCGGCTTCCGGCCGGGCAAGGTGCCGGCCCGCATCATCGACCAGCGGGTCGGTCGGGGAGCCGTCCTGGAAGAAGCCGTCAACGAGGTCGTGCCGCGCAGCTACGTCGAGGCGGCCCGCGAGCACGGCCTGCAGACGGTCGGCCAGCCCGAATTCGACGTCACCAACGCCGAGGGCGAGTCGATCAGCTTCACCGCCGAGGTGGACATCCGTCCCGAGATCACGCTGCCGTCGCTGGACGGCATCGCCGTGACCGTCGACGACGCCGCGGTCACCGACGCCGACGTCGACGAGCAGCTGTCCGGGTTGCGGGAGCGGTTCGGCAGCCTCAAGACCGTCGAGCGGCCGGTGCAGTCCGGCGACTTCGTGTCCCTGGATCTGTCGGCAGCGATCGGCGGCGAACAGGTCGAGGGGGTCTCGGCCAACGGGATGTCCTACGAGGTCGGTTCCGGCGACCTGCTGGACGGCCTCGACGACGCGATCACCGGCAAGAACGGCGGCGAGTCGGCGACCTTCACCGCGACCCTGCAGCAGGGCGACCACGCCGGCGAGGAGGCCGAGATCACCGCCACGGTGAACTCGGTCAAGGAGAAAGAGCTTCCCGAGCTCGACGACGACTTCGCCCAGGAGGCCAGCGAGTTCGACACGATCGACGAGCTGCGCGCGGACCTTCGCGAGCGCCTCGGCAGCGTCAAGCTGATGGAGCAGGGCGCCCAGGCGCGCGACCGGCTGCTCGAGCACCTGGTCGAGACCGTCGAGTTCCCGCTCCCCGAGTCGGCGATCAAGGCCGAGATCGACTTCCGCGAGCACGAGATCGTGCACTCACTCGGCCACGACGACACCCTCTTCGACCGTTACCTCGAGATGCAGGGCAAGACCCGCGAGCAGTTCACCGAGGAGCTGCGCGAGGGCGCCGAGCAGGCGGTGCGCGCGCAGTTCGTGCTCGATGCCATCGCCGACTCGACCGAGGTGCAGGTCGGCGACGCCGAGCTCACCGAGTACCTGGTCCGGCAGGCGGCGCGCTACAACATGCCGCCGCAGGAGTTCGCGAACCAGATCATGCAGGCGGGCAACCTGCCGGCCCTCGTCCAGGACGTGCGGCGCAACAAGGCGCTCGCGGACGTGCTCGAGCACGCCGCCATCACCGACGCGTCCGGCAACACCGTCGACCTGTCCGCGCTCACGGCGTCGCTGGCCGAGGCGGCGGCTGCCGAGGCCGAAGCAGAAGCCGAGGCGCTGGCCGACGAGTCGACCGACTGACCGTCACGCTCTGAGCGAACGACCCCCTCGCGAGCCCTCCTCGCGTCGTCGGCTTCGTTACTGTCGAAGTTGTTCCCACCATCGCACCAAGGAAGGTCTGCTGACGTGAGTCGCTTCGACCCCAACCCGCTGCAGATGCGCAGCCCGAACGGCGGCATGTCGCTCAACGACTCCGTCTACGACCGGCTGCTGCGCGAGCGCATCATCTTCCTCGGCCAGGTCGTCGACGACACCATCGCCAACCAGATCTGCGCGCAGTTGCTGCTGCTCGCCGCCGAGGATCCCGAGCGCGACATCGCGCTCTACATCAACTCGCCGGGCGGTTCGGTGACGGCCGGCATGGCGATCTTCGACACGATGACCTTCGTCGACTGCGATGTCGCGACCTATGCGATGGGGCTCGCAGCATCCATGGGGCAGTTCCTTCTCTCGGCCGGTACTCGCGGCAAGCGCTACGCCCTGCCGCATGCGCGGATCATGATGCACCAGCCGTCGGCCGGTATCGGCGGCACGGCGTCGGACATCGCGATCCAGGCCGAGCAGTTCAGGCTGACCAAGGCCGAGATGGCCGAGCTCATCAGCGAGCACACCGGCCAGGCGCTCGAGCAGGTGCGGGCCGACTCCGAGCGTGACCGCTGGTTCACCGCGCAGGAAGCTCTCGAATACGGCTTCGTGGACGAAGTCGTCAGCCGCACCACCCAGGTGCCCAACGGCCCCGGCCCGCAGCCCGCGTAGGAGACGACATGAGTGAGCTGTACACCCCGAACTCCCGCTACGTCCTGCCCTCGTTCGTCGAGCGGACCAACTACGGGATAAAGGAATCCAACCCGTACAACAAGCTGTTCGAGGAGCGCATCATCTTCCTCGGCGCGCCCATCGACGACGTGGTCGCCAACGACGTCATCGCTCAGCTGATCGTGCTGGAGTCCAACGACCCCGACCGCGACATCCTTATCTACATCAACTCCCCGGGCGGGTCGTTCACGGCGCTGACGGCCATCTACGACACCTTGCAGTTCGTCCGTCCCGAGGTGCAGACCTATTGCATGGGTCAGGCCGCGTCGGCGGCGGCGGTCCTGCTGGCCGCCGGCACGAAGGGCAAGCGTTTCGCGCTGCAGAACTCGCGGGTGCTGATCCACCAGCCGTCCGGCGAGGGGCAGGGCCAGGTCACCGACCTCGAGATCCAGGCGAACGAGATCCTGCGCATGCGCGGGTTGCTCGAGAGCATCCTGGCCCGCCACACCGGCCAGACCGAGGAGAAGATCAGGGCCGACATCGAGCGCGACACCATCCTCACGGCCGAGCAGGCCAAGGAGTACGGCGTCGTGGACGAGGTCATCACCACTCGGAAGATGGTCGACGCCTGAGCGAGCGTCGGCGGCCTGAGGTAGTCCGCAGGACGTCTCGCGTGTTTCCAGCGGACTTCCGCGGCTTTTGCGGGTAGCGTCTTAGCCCTGGCGGGGTGCTCCCGCTTCCCATTCAATGCCAGCTCTTGAGGAGACGAGTCGCCCGTGCCACGTGTCGGCGAGACCGGGGACCTGCTGAAGTGCTCTTTCTGCGGAAAGAGCCAGAAGCAGGTCAAAAAACTCATTGCGGGCCCTGGCGTCTACATCTGTGACGAGTGCATCGACCTGTGCAACGAGATCATCGAAGAGGAGCTCGCCGAGACCAGCGAGTTCACCTTCGACGAGTTGCCCAAGCCGGCCGAGATCAACGAGTTCCTCAACAGCTACGTCGTCGGCCAGGACCACACCAAGCGCACGCTGGCCGTCGCCGTCTACAACCACTACAAGCGGGTGCAGGCGGGCGGTGACGCCAAGCCGCGCAACGCCGAGTCGGCCGTGGAACTCGCCAAGTCGAACATCCTGCTGCTCGGCCCGACCGGGTCGGGCAAGACGCTGCTGGCGCAGACCCTCGCCCGCATGCTCAACGTCCCGTTCGCGATCGCGGACGCGACGGCGCTGACCGAGGCCGGCTATGTCGGTGAGGATGTCGAGAACATCCTGCTCAAACTGATCCAGGCCGCCGACTACGACGTCAAGCGCGCCGAGACCGGCATCATCTACATCGACGAGGTCGACAAGATCGCCCGCAAGGCGGAGAACCCGTCGATCACCCGCGACGTGTCCGGCGAGGGCGTGCAGCAGGCGCTGCTGAAGATCCTCGAGGGCACCACCGCGTCGGTGCCGCCGCAGGGCGGCCGCAAGCACCCGCACCAGGAGTTCATCCAGATCGACACCACCAACGTGCTGTTCATCGTCGGCGGTGCGTTCGCAGGTCTCGACTCCATCATCGAGGGGCGCATCGGCAAGAAGGGCCTCGGCTTCGGTGCCGAGCTGCACACCAAGTTCGAGCGCGAGCAGCGCGACGTCTTCGGCGAGGTCATGCCCGAGGACCTCATCAAGTTCGGGCTGATCCCCGAGTTCATCGGCCGCCTGCCGGTGATCACCTCGGTGCGCCCGCTCGACCGCGACGCGCTGGTCAAGATCCTCACCGAGCCGCGCAACGCGCTGGTCAAGCAGTACTCGAAGCTGTTCGAACTCGACAATGTCGAGCTCGACTTCAGCCAGGACGCGCTCGAGGCCATCGCCGACCAGGCCGTGATGCGCGGTACCGGCGCCCGCGGCCTGCGCGCGATCCTCGAAGAGGTGCTGCTTTCGGTGATGTACGAGGTGCCCTCCCGCGAGGACGTCGCCCGCGTGCTGATCACCCGCGAGACCGTGCTCGACCACGTCTACCCGACGCTGGTGCCGCGCGAGGTCACCAAGCGTCAGCCGCGCGAGAAGAGCGCCTGACTCGTTCGGCCGGCTCGGGTCTTCGACCCGGATCGCAAGCTCGCGTCGCTCGCGCGATGGGCGGGGACGGACCGAAGCCGTCGTCGCCCCGTGCTCACCTCGGTGGTTCGGGCGGACACCCGAACGACCCGGTAAGCAGCCGCCCGAAACCGTCAGAGGCGGCGGTAGTCCAGGCCGATCTGGCGGCGGATCTCGTCCATGGTGGCCATCACGGCCAGCGTCTCCGACAGGGGCATGACCGGGCTCTCGGTCAGGCCCTCGGACAGGCAGCGGCCCACCTCGATCGCCTCGTGCTCCATGCCGCGACCACCGGCGGGCGGCTGGTAGCTCTCCAGCACGGTGCCGTCGCGTGCCACGACGCGGAACGAGGTCGGCGTGTAGAACCAGCCGTCGAGTTCCAGGCGCGCCTCGGTGCCGTAGATGACGGCCGGGTTGTTCGACGCGGCGGCCAGTGAGGTCGTGACGACGGCGTGCGCGCCGTCGTCGTACTGCAGGATCGCCGAGGTGGTCTTGTCCACCCCGGTGAACGCCGGTTCGCTGGTCGCGGTGATCCGGGCCGGCGTGCCGAGCACCATGTGCGCGAACGACAGCGGGTACACGCCCAGGTCGAGCAGCGCACCGCCGCCGAGCGACGGGGCGAACAGCCGGTGTCCGGCGTCCTCGGCGAACCACTGGCCGTGCTCTGCGGTCACGTAGACGACCTGCCCGAGCGTGCCGGCCGCGAGGATCTCGCGCACCCGCACCATCGTCGGCAGGAACCGGGTCCACATCGCCTCGACCAGCAGCGTGCCCGACTCGCGGGCGGCCGCGATCATCTCCTCGGTCTCGGCGGCGTCCAACGCGAACGGCTTCTCGCACAGCACCGCCTTGCCGGCTCGCAGTGCGAGCAGCGCGGCGTCTCTGTGGAACGGGTGCGGCGGCGAGACGTACACCGCGTCGACGTCCGGATCCTCGGCCAGCGCCTGGTAGGACGCGTGCCGGTGCGGCACGTCGAACTCGTCGCCGAAGGCGTCCGCCGAGTGCTGCGAACGCGATCCGACGGCGACCAGCGTCGCGTCCGGGACGTGCGCGAGGTCGGTTGCGAAGGTGCGGGCGATACCGCCGGTGGCCATCAGGCCCCAGCGGGTCATGAAACGGTCTCCATAGCGTCCGAGTCTGCCGTGCGTGCCTGCGCCGCCGCGCGCAGCACCGCCCGGCCGAGCAGTACCGGCGCCAACAGCCCGCAGCCGCCGGCCAGCACGAACGCTGCCCGCGGGTCCAGCGCCGAGGTCAGCACACCGCCCAGGACGAACGCGATCAGCTGCACGCCGTTGGACACCCCGCTCAGCAGTGCGGCGATCCGGCCCCGGACGTCAGCTGCCACGTGGCCGTACACCAGCGAGCTCAGCGTGACGACCAGCGTCCCGTTCGCCGCGCCGGCGATGACGCCGAGCGGCAGCAGCCACACCACGTTCGGCACGCATCCCATGGCTCCCAGCCCGATCGCCAGCGTCGCGCAGGAGGCGACGAGCCCGCGCGAGAGGGCCACGGCGCCGCGCAGCCGGCCCGCCCCGACGGCGCCGATGAATGCGCCGATCGAGTAGGCCGCGCCCGCCAGGCCGTACCACAGCGCGCTTGCGCCGAGCGTGCCGCGCACCAGGAACACATCCACGACGTTCACCATCGAGCCGAGCAGGACGAACAGCGCCAGCATCACGATCAGCGGCCGCAGCAGCGCATCCGTGCGCGCGATCGCGAGCCCCCCGCGCTGCTTGGTCTCGGGACGCGAGACGACCCGCCGGGCGTGCAGGGCCAGGCCGGCGCCGAAGACGACGAGGAACGACACCGCGTCTACGAGCAATGGCACCCGGGTGCCGTAGGCGCCGTAGAGCAGGCCGCCGATCGCCGGCGCGACGATCCCCGCCACCGTCGTCGATGCCTGCACGGCACCGACCGCGCGCGGCAGGTCGTCCGCCGTGACGATCGCCGGCAGCAACGCCGACCAGCTGGCCGAGTTGACCGCCTGCCCGGCGCCCAGCAGGGCGAGCAGGGCCAGCACGGTCGGTTGCGACGGTGCGTACGCCAGCGCCGCGCACGCCAGCACCTGGGCGGCGCTCGACGCGGCCAGCAGCCGCCGGTTGTCGTAGCGGTCGACCAGCCGCCCGACCACCCCCGACAGCAGCACCAGCGGCACCGTGTTGGCGATCATCAGCGCCGCGACGGCTATCGCGCCGTGCGACTGCGTGTGGAGCATGAGCGCCACGAGAGCGACCTCGTCGCCGAGCCAGGACACCGCGCGGGCGCCGGCGACCAGCCGGACATCCCGACCACCCATTGTGAAAGACATATTGCGAAGATAATGCTTCGCACTGAGATGTCAAGGGGTTGTTTCAGAACTGGCGTGAGCCGGTAGGTTCGACAACGTGACCGAACCGCTCGCCCTGCCTGCCGACGACTGGACCGGGTGGCTGCGCCGTCGGGTCGAGACCGCTCTCACCGAGGCCCGTGACCAGCTCGCCGCCCTCAAGGACGGCGCTCCCCGCGACACCGATGCTGTCCTGGCGTGCTGGAACGCCACCGACCTCGCCCTGCGCAACGCCGGTGCGGTCGCCCATCTGCTCGCCGAGGTGCACCCGGAGCCCGAGGTGCGCGCCCTCGGTGACGAACTCTCGCGCGAGGTGCACCGGCTCGACACCGACCGCGAGCTCGACCGCGATCTCTACGACGTGATCGCGGCAACCACGCCGGCGCAGGACCCGAGCGCCGAGCGGCTGCGCGAGCGGGTGCTGCGCGACTACCGCCGTAGCGGCGTGCACCTCGACGACACCGCGGTGGCGCGGTTGCGCGAGCTCGCCGAGCGACTGGTCACCGTCGAGCAGGACTTCGGCCGCGTCATCCGCGAGGACACCCGTGCGGTCCGCGCGCGGCCCGAGCAGCTGGACGGGCTGCCCGAGGACTTCCGTGCTGCGCACCCGGCCGGCTCGGACGGGCTGGTCGAGCTCACCACCGACTACCCGGATCTGATCCCGATCGTGACGTTCTGCCGTGACGAGCAGCTACGCCGCGAACTCGTCGCCGCCTCGCTGAACCGCGCCTGGCCCACCAACGACCCGGTGCTGGCCGAGATGCTCGAGCTGCGTGCCGAGCGGGCCGGGTTGCTCGGCCACGACGGCTGGCCCGATTACGACGCCGAGGTGAAGATGATCGGCTCGGGCAAGGCGATCATCGACTTCGTCGATCAGCTCGTCGCGGTCGCTGACGCGCCCGGGCGGCGTGACCTCGCCGTGCTGCAGGAACAGCAGCGCCGCGACCAGCCGGACGCGGTCGCGATGACGCGCGCCGACTCGCGCTACTACGAGGAGCTGGTGCGTCGCGAGAGTTATGACGTCGACGCCCAGCAGGTGCGCCGCTACTTCGACTTCGGACGCGTGCGGGCCGGCCTGCTCGACGTGACGTCGCGGCTGCTCGGGATCGAGTACCGCGAGCGCACCGACGTGTCGACCTGGCACGAGGACGTCACGGCCTACGACGTGCTGCTCGACAACGAGCCGATCGGACGCATCTACCTCGACCTGCACCCGCGTGAGGGCAAGTTCAAGCACGCCGCGCAGTTCGATCTCGCACCGGGCGTCACGGATGTGCAGCTCGCCGAGGGCGCGCTGGTGTGCAACCTGCCGCGCGGGCTGATGGAGCACAGCCACGTCGTCACCCTGTTCCACGAGTTCGGCCACCTCGTCCACCACGTCCTCGCCGGACGGCAGCGCTATGCCCGCTTCTCCGGCGTGGCGACCGAGTGGGACTTCGTCGAGGCCCCGTCGATGCTGCTCGAGCACTGGGCCTGGGACGCCGACGTGCTGGCGAGCTTCGCGCTCGACGAGGACGGCACCGCGATCCCGCGCGAGCTCGTCGAACGGATGCGCGCGGCCGATCGGTTCGGCAAGGCCCTGTTCGTGCGCTCGCAGGCCTTCTACGCGGCGCTGGCCTACCTGCTGCACCGCGACCGGCCGCGCGACCTGCTCCAGACCTCGATCGAGACCCAGCGCCGCTACGACCTCATCGACTACCTCGACGGCACGCACTTCTACGCCAGCTTCGGGCACCTCGCCGGGTACACGTCGGCGTACTACACCTACCTGTGGAGCCTGGTGATCGCCAAGGACCTGTTCGCGCAGTTCGATCCCGCCGACCTGCTCGATCCGGAGATCGCGCGCCGCTACCGCGACGAGATCCTGGCGCCGGGCGGATCGCGCGAGGCCGCCGAACTGGTCGAGGCGTTCCTCGGCCGGCCGTACTCGTTCGATGCGTTCGAGGGCTGGCTCGCCGGGCGCTAGGCAGGGGCGTCAGCCTGACCGGGTGTCGGCGACGAACGCCGCGATCAATTCCGCGAGCCGGACGGGTTGGTCCTCCGGGACGAAGCTGTAGCTGTCCTCGATCCACTCCAGCCGGACGTCGGGCAGCACGCCGGCGAGACGTCGGGCGTGCTCGGGCGGGAACACGCGGTCCTCGCTCGCCCACGCGAGCAGCACCGGCTTGTCGAATGCGGGTAGCCGTCGCGCCGCCTCGACGGTGATGTTCCGGTCGATCCCGCGCAGGATTCGCTCGACCTGGCGGCGCACCGCGCGGTCGTGCTGCGCCGGGCGCAACCAGCCGTCGACCACGGGCGTCGGGACGGGTCGCTTGGTGACCAGGCCGAAGGCCATCGGCAGCCGGCGCAGCGCGCGCAGCTTCAGGCTCTGCAGGATCAGCCCGATCAGGCCGGGCACCCGGGCGACGTACTGCAGCGGGCGGAACATCAGGGGCAGGAAGTTGTCGAAGGCGTCGCACGGTGTCAGAACGAGCCGACCGAGTCGGTCCGGGTGGTGCACGGCGACCAGCTGCGCGATCGCCCCGCCGGTGTCGTTGGCGACCAGCGTCACGTCGTGCAGGTCGAGTCGGTCGAGGAACTCGGCGACGAGCGCGGCGACGGCGTGCGGGGTGAGGTCGGCGTCCGGGCGCAGCGCACGCGGATGTGAGCCGAGCGGCCAATCCGGGGCCAGGCAGCGGTGCGTGTCGCGCAACTGCTCGACGACGCCGCGCCACAGGGTGCCGTTCGTCAGCAGACCGTGCACGAACACGACCGGTGGCCCGGATCCGCTGTCGCGGTACTGCAGCGTCCCGGCCGACAGCTCCAGCACGCTCGGACGACGTGCGGCTTCGCTCATGTCTGCCCCTTCGGCAACGCCTGCGAGATGCGGACGACCAGGCCCTCGATCAGTCACATCATCGCCGCCGCGGCCAACCCGATACCGGCACGTCCATAGAATCGCGGCATGACCAGCGCACCGGACGCACGCCCCGATCTGCCGACGCAGTACGCGCCGGCAGAGGTAGAGGGCCCGCTCTACCCGCGCTGGGAGGAACGCGGCTACTTCACCGCCGACCCGACGAGCGCCAAGCCGCCGTACTCGATCGTGATCCCGCCGCCGAACGTCACCGGCAGCCTGCACCTCGGTCACGCCCTGCAGCACACGATGATGGACGCGCTGACCCGCCGCGCGCGCATGCGCGGGTTCGACGTGCTCTGGCTGCCCGGCATGGATCACGCGTCGATCGCCGTGCACTCGCTCGTCGAGCGCTACCTCGCCGAGACCGAGGGCAAGGGCCGCTTCGACTACTCCCGCGAGGACTTCGTCAACAAGGCGTGGGAGTGGAAAGCGCGCTACGGCGGCCAGATCCTCGGCCAGATGCGCCGTCTCGGCGACGGCGTCGACTGGACGCGCGAGCGCTTCACCATGGACGACGGGCTGTCCCGCGCCGTCCAGACGATCTTCAAGCGGCTCTACGACGAGGACCTGATCTATCGCGCCGAGCGGATCATCAACTGGTGCCCGCGCGACCTGACCGCGCTCAGTGACGCCGAGGTCGACCACGTCGACGAGCCGGGTGAGCTCGTCTCGATCCGCTACGGGGACGGCGACGCCGCCATCGTCGTCGCGACCACGCGCGCCGAGACGATGCTCGGCGACACCGCGGTTGCCGTCCACCCCGACGATGAGCGCTACCGGCACCTGATCGGCGTCGAGGTGGCGCTGCCGCTGACGAACCGGCGCATCCCGATCATCGCCGACGAGCACGTCGACCCGTCCTTCGGCACGGGCGCGGTGAAGGTGACGCCGGCACACGATCCGAACGACTTCGAGATCGGCCGCCGCCACGACCTGCCGATGCCCACCGTCATGGACGAGCGGGCGGTCATCACGACGCCGGGCCCGTACCAGGGCCTCGACCGGCTGGAGGCCCGGTTCGCGATCGTCGCCGCGCTTCGCGAGGAGGGCCGCATCGTCGCCGAGAAGCGCCCCTACGAGCACTCGGTGGGGCACTGCTCGCGCTGCGACACGACGATCGAGCCGCGGCTCTCGCTGCAGTGGTGGGTGCGCGTCGAGACGCTCGCCAAGGCTGCGGGCGACGCGGTGCGCGAGGGTCGCATGCAGTTCGAGCCGCCGGAGCTGGCCCCGCGCTACTTCCAGTGGGTGGACAACCTGCGCGACTGGTGCATCAGTCGGCAGCTGTGGTGGGGCCACCGCATCCCGGTCTGGTACTCACCCGACGGCGACGACGTCTGCATCGGCCCGGACGAGGAACCGCCGGCCGGCTGGACGCAGGACGAGGACGTGCTCGACACCTGGTTCTCCAGCGCGCTGTGGCCGTTCTCGACGATGGGCTGGCCGGAGCAGACGCCGGAACTCTCGCGCTACTACCCGACCACCGCGCTGGTCACCGGCTACGACATCCTCTTCTTCTGGGTAGTGCGGATGATGCTGTTCGGGCTGTACGCGATGGACGGCGAGGTCCCGTTCCAGACGGTGCTGTTGACCGGCCTGGTGCGTGACAGCTCGGGCAAGAAGATGTCGAAGTCCAAGGGCAACGTGGTCGATCCGCTGCTCTGGATGGACGCCTACGGCGCCGATGCGATGCGTCTGTCGCTCATGCAGGGCGCCAATCCCGGTGCCGATCAGGCGGTCAACGAGGAATGGGTGGTCGGCGCCCGCAACTTCTGCACGAAGTTGTGGAACGCGACCCGGTTCGCGTTGCAGAACGGGGCGACGGTCGACGGTCCGTTGCCTTCGCAGGTGACCGGCGCCGACGCGTGGATCCTGTCGCGCCTGCAGAGCGTGGTGACCGAGGTGGACACTCTCTACGAGAAGTACGAGTTCGCCAAGATCACCGACCTGCTCTACCACTTCGCGTGGGACGAGGTGTGCGACTGGTACATCGAGCTGGCCAAGCTCTCGCTCGCCGGCCCGTCCGGCGCCGACACCCGCCGCGTGCTCGGCGAGGTGCTCGACACCCTGCTGCGCCTGCTGCACCCGTTCGTGCCGTTCGTGACCGAGACACTGTGGACGGCGCTCACCGGCCGCGAGTCGGTCGTGATCGCCGATTGGCCGCTCGCCGATCCGGCCCGTGCCGACGCCGCTGCAGAGACGGCCGTTGCGCAGTTGCAGGCCGTGGTCGGTGAGGTGCGCCGGTTCCGCTCCGACCAGGGCCTGAAGCCGTCGCAGAAGGTGCCGGCCCGAATGTCCGGCGGGTCGGTCGATGAAGCGGCGGTGCGCGCGCTGCTGCGCCTCGAAGCGCCGAGCGACGATTTCACCGCGACGGCGTCGCTGACGACCGCGGTCGGCGTGCGGGTGGAGCTCGACCTGTCCGGCGCCATCGATGTCCCGGCCGAGCGGGCCCGGCTCTCTAAGGACCTCGCCGCGCAGCAGAAGGAGCGCGACGTCAACAATGCCAAGCTGCTGAACGACAACTTCGTCGGCAAGGCGCCGGAACCGGTGATCGCGAAGGTGCGCGGCCGGCTCGCCGCAGCCGAGGCCGAGATCGCGCGGATCAGCGCCGCGCTCGATGCGCTCGCCGGCCGATGAGCAGCAGCGCATGACGACCGAACGCGAGAAGTACGCCGCCCTGCTGCGGCAGGTCGAGGCGGCGATCTTCGGCCGCCGCGGCGAGGGTCACGTGCACCCGACCAACGAGCGCATGCAGGCGCTGGTGGGCCTGCTCGGCGATCCGCAGAACGCGTTCCGCGGCATCCACCTCACCGGCACCAACGGCAAGACGTCCACCGCGCGCATGATCGACGAGCTGGTACGCGGCTTCGGGATCCGCACCGGCCGCTACACCAGCCCGCACCTGACCTCGGTGACCGAGCGCATCGTCGTCGACGGCCTCCCGGTCAGTGACCGCACGTTCGTCGAGACCTACCAGGAGCTGGCGCCCTACATCGAGCTGGTCGACGGCCAGTTCGACGTCGCGCTGTCGTTCTTCGAGATCGTCACGACGCTGGCCTACATGATCTTCGCCGACACCCCGGTGGACGTCGCCGTGGTCGAGGTCGGCATGGGCGGCGCGTGGGACAACACCAACGTCCTGGACGCCGAGATCGCGGTCGTCACGCCCATCGACCTCGATCACCAGCAGTATCTCGGCACGACCATCGACCAGATCGCCGGGGAGAAGGCCGGAATCATCAAGCCCGGTGCCACGGCGATCCTCGCCGCGCAGCCGGCCGAGGCCGCCGAGCAGCTGCTGCGCCGCGCGGCGACCGTCGGGGCCGCGATCGCCCGCGAGGGCCTGGAGTTCGGCGTGCTCGACCGGCGGGTCGCGGTCGGCGGCCAGGTGCTCACGCTGCGGGGCCTCGGCGGGGTGTACGACGAGGTGTTCCTGCCGTTGCACGGCGCGCACCAGGCCCAGAACGCCGTCCTCGCGCTCGCGGCCGTCGAGGCGTTCCTCGGCGCGGACGCCGACAGCGGGATCCTCGACGTCGACACCGTCCGGGCCGCCTTCGCCGCGACGCGCTCGCCGGGCCGCCTGGAATCGGTGCGCTCGGCGCCGACCATCCTGGTCGATGCAGCCCACAATCCGCACGGGGTGCGGGCGAGTGTCGCCGCCATCGGCGAGGCGTTCGACTTCCGCCGCCTGATCGCCGTCGTCGCGACGCTGTCGGACAAGGACACCCGCGGCATGCTCGACCTGCTCGAACCGGTCGTCGACGAGCTGGTGGTGACCCAGAACTCCTCCGAGCGGGCGGTGCCCGCCGACCGGCTCGCCGCGCTCGCCGTCGAGGTGTTCGGCGCCGATCGGGTGACGGTGGAACCGCGGCTCGACGACGCCCTCGAGACCGCGGTACGGCTGGCCGAGGACACCGGCGACGACCTGCTCTCGGGCTCCGGCGTGCTGGTCATCGGATCGGTGGTCACCGCCGGCGAGGCCCGGACGCTGCTCGGCGCAGGGGCATGACCGAGCCGGACGAGCAGGCTGCCCGCCGCGCGCGCGCCGACCGCGCGACCCGGGGTGGTCTCGCGGCCGTGCTCGGCCTCGAGGCGGTCGTCACGTTGCTCGTGCCGCGGGCCCTGGCCTTCTCCGACGGGGGACTGGGGGCCACCAAGACCGTCCTGCTGATCGCGCTCGCCGTCGTAATGGTGGCGGCTGCGGGGCTGGTGCGGCGCCCGTGGGGAATCGGGTTCGGCTCGCTGGTGCAGCTGCTGTTCCTGCTGAGCGGGCTGTGGCTGTTGCCGCTGCTGGTCGTCGCGGCCCTGTTCGCCGCGGTCTGGGGCCGGTTGCTGTGGCTGCGCCACGAACTGCTGGCGACACCCACGGGCTGGCGGTTGTTGTCGTCCTGACCGCTGTGCGTGATAGTAGTCGGGACAGCGTCCGTTTTAACACTATTCGTACACTTGAGTCATGCTTGAGGCAGAATCTCGTCAACCTTGCTCGCCCCGGTCGTCCGGCCTGAGTTTCGACGATCACCCTGTCTGCAGGGTGCTGCGGCCGGTCCTGCGGGGGGAGCCGGCCGCCACCCGCCTCTTTGACGAATCGAACATCCGCAGCTTCGAAGGTGAGGACGAATGGCCATCGCCAGCAGCGTGCTGATCGCTGACGACGATGAAGACATTCGTGCGCTCGTCTCGACGATTCTCACCAAGGCGGGCTTCCAGGCCGAAGCCGTGGACGGGGGGGTGCGTGCCCTGGCCGCTGCCGAGCGCGAAACCCCACACATCGTGGTGCTGGACGTGCGCATGCCCGACATGAGCGGGCTCGAGGTCTGCCGGCAGCTCAAGGCCCGCCGCGAGACCGCGCGCAGCCCGGTGCTGTTGATCAGCGCCGAATCATCCACCGAGGACGTTGCGGCCGGCTACGCCGCCGGGTGTGATGACTACCTGCCCAAACCGTTCAGCCCACGCGAGCTCGTCCACCGGGTCGACCAGCTGCTCGCTCGCACCGCCTGAGCCCCGCCGAGCGCGGCGGCGGCTCCCACAATTTCAGATAGCCACATCGCGACAGGCGATGGTCGACCATCGGGTCGCGGGGGTGGGACGCGACCGGGATGGCACGGTGTTGGTTCGGGGAGGACCGGCATCTGGAACTCGACCGCAAACAGCGCGGTCAACGCGGGCGGCCCCGCGCGTCGGTCCAGGACGTCGACGCGCAGGGCCGCCGGTGCGTCAGCCGGCGAGGGCGGTCGCCGGAAGGGTGACCACCACGGCCGTGCCGCCGCCGGGTGCGTCCTCGATCCGCATGGTGCCGCTGTGTGCCGCGACGATCCGGGTGCAGACTGCGAGCCCGATGCCACTGCCCGGGATCTCCTTGCGCAGCCGAACCATCGGGCGCACGACGTCCTCGCGGCGATCGGCCGGGATGCCCGAGCCGTTGTCGACGACCCGCAGCACCACGTCGGGCCCGACCCGGACGCTGTCGACCTCGACCTCGCACGGGCGCTCGCTGCGGTAGGTCACCGCGTTGCCGATCAGGTTCTGCAGCAGGGCACGCAGCTGGGTGCGATCGGCGACGACGTCGACCCCGTGCGCGCGCACGGTCGCATCGGCCGCAGCCGCGCCGAGGTCCGAGACGATCTCGGCGACCATCGCCTCGATCGGGGTCCGCACCAGCGCCAGCTCGGCGCCGACCCGGGCGTACGCCAGCAGATCGTTGATCATCGCGAGCATCCGCCGCGCTGCCGAGCGGCAGCGCCCGACGTAGTCGGAGGCCGATCGGTCGGCGGCGATCTCGTCCATGTCGGCGAGCAGCTCGGTGAAGCCGAGGATCGCGGTGATCGGCGCCTTGAGATCGTGGCTGACCGTCCCGACGAGCGAGGCCAGCCGGTCGGTCGAACGGGCGAGCTCGCCGCTGGCCCGCTGCAGCTGGCGGCTGCGCAGCCGCAGTTCGAGTACGTCGACGATCTGCTCCCCGAGCACCGCGAGGACCCGCCGATGCGCGGGCGCGATCTCCTTGACCGCTTCGTCGAACACGCACAGCGTGCCGATCGCGTGGCCCTCCGGCGACCGAAGGATCGTCGAGCTGTACGCACGGATCGCGCCTAGCCGCCCGTCCACCCAGGGCGAGGTGGCGAACGTGGCGTCCTGCGAGGCGTCGGGCACGTACACGTCGTGGCCGCGCGCGAGCGTCGTCTGGCACATCGACTCCTCGCGCCGGCAGTCGGCGGCGGTGGCCCCGAACGCGGCGACCTGGTGCTGGAACCGGTCGTCGATCAGGTTCACCACGGCGTAGGGGACGTCGGCGACGACGGCCGCCGCCTCGCAGAGCCGGCGCAGATCCCCGACGACCGGGTCGCCGTGCTCGACGCCGATGACGTCGTAGGCGGCGAGCGCGGCCAGGCGTTCCTGCTCCGCGGCCGCCGCGGTGCGGATCATTCGCCGTCCGCGGCCACACCCGTGCCGAGGCGGTAGCCGACCCCGCGGACGGTGCGGATGTAGCGGCCGTTACGCGGGTCGTCGCCGAGCTTGCGGCGCAGATTGCCCATGTGCACCTCGACGAGATGGCCGTCGCCGGCCCATTCGGTGCCCCACACGGTGCGCAGCAACGTCTCGCGGGGCCAGACCCGCCGCGGCCCGCTCAGCAGCGTCGCCAGCAGATCGAACTCGATGCGGGTCAACGGCAGCTCGGCCCCGGCCAGGTGGGCGAGGCGGCCCTCGAGGTCGACCTCGAGATCGCCGAGCCGCATCACTTCGGACTGATCGGCCGCGGCCGCCGCGGTGTGGTCGGCCGCCGCGGCGTTGCGCCGGCGTGGGCGGCGCATCATCGCCGCCACCCGGGCGCGCAGTTCGCGTGGGCTGAACGGCTTGGTCAGGTAGTCATCGGCGCCGGTTTCGAGCCCCACCAGCCGGTCGATCTCGTCTGGACGGGCGGTCAGCATGATGACGTACGCCTCGCTGGTCTCGCGCAGGCGCCGGCAGACCTCGATGCCGTCGAGGTCGGGCAGGTTCAGGTCGAGGGTGACCAGATCCGGGTCGCGCTCGCGCACGGCGCGCAGACCCTCGGCCCCGGCCGAGCAGTCGGTGACCGCGAAACCGCTCTGCTGGAGCAGCTCGGAAAGCAGCGCCCGCACGTCGGGATCGTCTTCGATGACGACCGCCGCACGGTCATGTTCTGTCATAGGTCGCCGCTCCCTGCACACTCACGAAAGTTGAGATTAGCGAGGGCTTCGCTTGCGGACCAGTCGGACACGCACGCGCGACAGCGGCTCACTAGGCTTCGGGCCATGGCCGAGCAGACCCTGATCCTCATCAAACCGGACGGCGTCGCCCGTGGTGCAGTCGGCGAGGTGATCCGTCGCGTCGAGGCCAAGGGCTATCGGGTCGCCGCGCTCGAACTGCGCACCGCGACCCCTGAACTGCTCGCCGAGCACTACGCCGAGCACGTCGGCAAACCGTTCTACGAGCCGCTGGTGGAGTTCATGCTGTCCGGCCCGATCGTGGCGCTGGTGGCCGAGGGGCAGCGCGTCATCGAGGGTTTCCGGTCGTTGGCCGGGGCGACCGACCCGACCGGCGCCGCCCCGGGCACGATCCGCGGCGATCTGGGTCGCGACTGGGGGCTCAAGGTGCAGCAGAACCTGGTGCACGGTTCGGACTCGCCGGAGTCGGCCGCCCGCGAGATCGGGCTCTGGTTCCCGTCCCGCTGAGCGGCGGCAGGCCGGCACGACAGCTCGAAACGGACTCGAGTACCTCAGTTCACTTCTGTTAACACCAGTCACGGCAACACCGCGCGTCGCACCAGCCATTCAGGCAACAGCGACCTTACGATCCGCATGGGCCGACTCGTGCCCGTACCCGTGGTTCGTGAGGGAAGAACTCGTGAGTCTGACGTCGTTGGCTCGTTCGCTGGGCACGCAGCGCGGGGTCGAGCTGCTCGGCGGCGACCTCGCGATCGACCTCGGGACGGCGAACACCCTGGTGTACGCGCGCGGTCGCGGCATCCTGCTGGACGAGCCGTCGGTCGTCGCGCTGGACGTCCAGAACAACGCGGTCGTCGCGGTCGGTGCCGAGGCCAAGCGCATGATCGGGCGAACCCCGGACCAGATCCGGGCGATCCGCCCGCTGCGCGACGGCGTGATCGCCGACTACGAGGTCACCGCCGAGATGCTGCGCTACTTCGTCCGCAAGGTGCTGCGCCGACGCGGTGCGTTCACCGGCCCGCGCATCGTCGTCTGCGTCCCGTCCGCGATCACCAGCGTCGAGCAGCGCGCGGTGTCCGAGTCGGCCTACGCCGCCGGCGCGCGGCGGGTGCACATCATCCAGGAGCCGATGGCCGCCGCGATCGGCGCCGGGCTCCCGGTCAACCAGCCGACGGGATCGATGGTCGTCGACATCGGCGGCGGCACCACCGAGGTCGCCGTGGTGGCGCTCGGCGGCATCGTCGCGTCCACCTCGTTGCGCGTCGCCGGCAATGCGCTCGACCTCGCGATCGTCGACCACATCCGGACGGAGTTCTCGCTGCTGATCGGCGAGCGCACCGCGGAAGAGCTCAAGATCTCGGTCGGGTCCGCGTTCCCGATCGCCGGGGTGCGCCGCGCCGAGATCCGTGGACGCGACGTGGGCACCGGCCTGCCGCGCAACATCACGGTGTCCGGCGACGAGCTGCGCAAGGCGATGGAGCTGCCGCTGGGCCGGATCGTGGCCGCGGTGCGCACCACCCTCGACCGCTGCCCGCCCGAGCTCGCCGGCGACCTCGTCCAGCGCGGCATCGTGCTGACCGGCGGCGGCGCGTTGCTGCGCGGTCTGGACGCGCGCCTGCAGCACGAGATCGGTATCCCGGTGCTGGTGGCCGACCGCCCGCTCGACTCCGTCGTGCTCGGTACTGCGACCGTGGTCGAGCACTTCGACCAGCTGCAGAAGGTCGTGATCGAGGGACACCGGCGATGACAACCGGAGTAAACGCTCACCGCCTCGCTACGCGGGCCAAGATGTCGGGCGTCGGTCGTCGCCTCGCCTCGCGGGCCAGGATGTCTCGGCCATGGGCCGGCTGACCAGGCGCCAGCGGATCGGCGCGATCGTCCTGGCCGCGCTCGCGGCGTGCTTCCTGAGCCTCGACGTCGTCGGTGGCAGCCTGTCCAGCGCCCACAGCGGCGTGCGCGGTGCGCTCGGCTCGCTCTACCGCGGCACCGATTCGGTGCTCGGACCGGTGCGGCGCTTCCTGCAGGGCATCCCGCGCGCGGGTGCCGACCAGTCCCGGCTGGCCGCTTTGCAGGACGAGAACACCGCGCTCAGGCAACAGCTCGCCCAGGCCCGGCTCGACCACCACACCGCCGCCGAACTCGCCCGCCTGCACCTCGCAGCGCACAGCGCTGGCTACCGGATCGTGCCCGCCCGGGTGCTTGCCACCAGCGCCTCCGGCGGCTTCGACTACACCGTCACGATCGACGCCGGCACCGACAACGGGCTGCGCGGCGGGCAGACCGTCACCGACGGTAACGGCCTGGTCGGACGGGTGCTGCACGCCGAATCCTCGACCGCGGTGGTGCTGCTCGCCATCGACCCGGGCTCGGGCGTCGGCGCCCGCGACCTGCGCACCGGCCAGCTCGGCGTCGTGACCGGTGCCGGCCGCGACGGCTACACCTTCCGTCCGCTGGACCCGAACGCCGAGGTCCACGCCGGCGACCCGCTCGCGACCGGCCCGGCACAGACGAGCAGCTACGCGCCGGGGTTGTCGGTCGGGACGGTCCGCGCGGTGCACGCCTCGGCGACCGGCACGCTGGTCGCCCCCGTCGACCCGGCCGTCTCGGCGAGCGCGCTCGACGTGGTCGGCGTGATTGTCACCCGCTCGTCCCATTCGTCGGTCGCGGCGGGCCCGCGTTGACCCGCGCCCGCGTCGCCGCGGCGATAGCCGCCCTGCTCACCGCCCTCGTGCTGCAGGCGACCCTGGTCGGCCCGCTCGCCGACGCCGCCCCCGCCAGCCTGCCCGCGCTGCTCGTCGCCGCGATCGCGCTGGTCGACGGCCCCGGATCGGGCCTGGCCTTCGGCTTCGCCGCCGGGCTGGTCGCCGACCTCGGCTCGGAACACGCGGCCGGCGTTCTCGCCCTCACCTGGCTCGGTGTCGGGCTGCTCGGCGGCCTGCTGCAGGCGCCCAACGCGCGGCTGCGGCACGACGTCCTGCTCGCTGCCGTGGTCTGCACGCTCGCGGCCGTGGTGAGCACCGCGCTGCTCGCGGTGCTCGGCTACGACGGCGCGACGCTCGTCGATGCGGTGCGCTACGCCGTCCCGACCGTACTGATCGACCTCCTGCTGGCGCTCGCGATCGTCCCGGTCGTCCGGCTGTTCCTGAACAGCGACCGGCTGCGCCTGCCCCGTCCCGTCCTCATCCTGGATCCGGTATGAGAGCACGTCCGCTCTCGGCGCGCCGGTTCACGATCATCGTGGTGCTCGTCGCCTCGATGGTCGTCACGCTGATCGCCCGGCTCTACTACGTCCAGTTGCTCGACCCGAACAAGCCGCAGCAGACCGCCGGGATGTTGCACCCCGGCGAGGTCGTGATCCCCGCACCGCGCGGGCTGATCCTCGATTCCACCGGGCGGGTGCTGGTCGACAACACGTCGACGTCGGTGATGACGATCGACCAGGACCGCGTCGACGTGCTGCCCGACCACGGCGCGGCGGTGCTCGCCCGCGTCGCGCGGCTGCTGCATGTCGATCAGGCCAGGCTCGCCGCCGAGATCACGCCCTGCTCGTCGACCGTCCCGGCACCGTGCTGGACGGGCGAGCCGTACCAGCCGGTGCCCGTTGCCAGAAACCTCTCCCAACGAGTCGTTCTTGCCGTCACCGAGCACCGCGAGGACTACCCCGGTGTGACGGTCTCGACCGTCACCCAGCCGCGCTACCCGCACGGCGCGCTGGCCGGTCAGGTGCTCGGCTACACCTCGCAGATCACGGCCGCGGACAAGAAGCTCGACCCCTCGCTCACCGACGCCGACACGATCGGGGCGTCCGGCCTGCAGGAGCAGTACGACCGGGTACTGCGCGGCACGGACGGCTCGCTGACGAAGAACCTGAGCCCGCAGGGCTACTCGGTGTCCGACGGCAGGTACGTCGCGCCGACGCCGGGCGACACGCTCGTCACCAGCCTCAACCTGCGCCTGCAGCGGCTCGCCGAGCAGTCGCTGGCCCAGCAGATCGCCGATTCGCGCAAGCTGGGCAAGCCCGCGACGTCCGGCGCGGTCGTCGCGATCGACCCGCAGACCGGACGGCTGCTCGCGCTCGCGAGCTACCCCGACTACAACCCGCAGCTGTTCGTCGGCGGCATCTCGCAGAAGACCTACACGAGGCTGACCGCGCCCGGCGCGAACGACCCGCTGCTCAGCCGCGCGGTCGCCGGCCAGTACGCGCCCGGCTCGACGTTCAAGCTGATCACGTCGAGCTCGATGGTCACCCATCACGAGATCAACCCGAACACGCTCTACGGCTGCCCGGGGTCGGTGAGCATCGACGGCCGGGTCAAGACCAACTACGACTCGGAACAACTCGGCGACATCAACCTCGAGAACGCGCTCGGCTACTCCTGCGACACCTACTTCTACGTCCCGGCCGCGAACGAGTACTACGCCGACCAGAACCGGATCGCCCACCACGAGAAGCCGCACGAGTGGCTGCAGCGCATGGCGGTCCAGTACGGCGTCGGCCGCACGCCCCACGTCGACCTGCCGGCCAGCGAGCAGGCAGCCGGCTCCTACGCCGACCGCGAGACGCGGCTCAAGCGGTGGAAGGCGAACAAGGACACCTACTGCGCCGAGGCGCGTTCGGGATACAAGAACGTGGCCGGCCTGGCGCTGCGCTCGTACCTGACCCAGCTGGCGTCCGAGAATTGCACGGACGGCTGGCGCTACCGGGCCGGCGACAACGCCGACATGGCGATCGGCCAGGGCGAGACGACGATGTCGCCCCTGCAGCTCGCGGTCGCGTACTCGGCGCTGGTCAACGGTGGACGGATCTGGCAGCCGAAGCTCGGCTGGGGGATCGAGAACCGCGACGGCGAGCTCGTCCGCATCGTCAAGCCGACCGTGCGCAACACCGTGCCGGTCAGCCAGCGCACGCTCGACTACATCGCCAACTCGCTGAACTTCGGGCGCGGGTGGGCGGTGTCGGGTGCCTTCGCCTACATCGGTTCGCCGTACGCCTCGCGCATCGGTGGCAAGACCGGTACCGCGCAGGTGCAGGGCCGTCAGGACACGTCCTGGCTCACGACGTGGGGGCCGATCTACCACCAGCACGGGCACGTCCGCGCCCGGTTCGTCCTCGTCGGCATGGTCGAGCAGGCGGGCACCGGCGCGACCGCCGCCGGACCGATGCTCAAGCGGATCTGGGACGGCATCTTCGGCGTCGGCGGCAAGCCGATCTTCAAGGGCATCCGCCCGGCGACCTCCCTGCCGAAGGTGGCGCAATGACCCAACTGCTCGCCCGCGACCCGCGGGCGCCGTTCGACCTGCCCGCACCGATCCGCGCTCCGGACCAGGCCCGGCGGGCCGGGTACGACTGGGTGCTGAACGGGGTGGCCCTGGCGCTCGGCCTCATCGGCGCCGTGCTGGTCTGGGCCGCGACCCGCGACGTCGAACGGGCCGCCGGCAACAACCCGAACGGCTACCTCTACCGGCACCTGGTGAACCTGGTGATCGCGGCCGGGCTGATGGTGCTGGCCTCGCGCGCCAACGCGCGGATGCTGCGCCGCACCGGACCGTTCGCCTATCTCGGCGGCGTCCTCGGGTTGCTGGCCGTCCTCGCGATCGGCGTGACGATCAACGGCGCGCACGCGTGGATCCGGCTCGGCGGCGGGTTCGAGATCCAGCCCGCCGAGTTCATGAAGCTCGGCCTGATCGTCGGCATGGCGGTGCTGTTCGTCCAGCGCGGTCGCGCCCGAGGTGACCTGCCGCCGTCGACCGCGGACGTCCTGCTGGCGCTCGTGCTCGTCGCGGTGCCGCTGCTGCTGATCATGCTGCAGCCCGACCTGGGGTCGGCGATGGTGCTCGCCGCGGCGGCGTTCGGCGTGCTGATCGCGGCCGGGGTGCGGGCCCGGTGGACGGTCGGACTGCTCGTGAGCGCCGTGCTCGCGGCGGTCGTCGCCGTCAAGGCGGGCTTGCTCGCCGCGTACCAGTTGGCGCGTTTCGGGGCGTTCCTCAACCCGTCCCACGACCCGCAGGGCGTGGCGTACAACATCAACCAGGCGCACATCGCGATTGCCAACGGCGGGCTGTTCGGCACCGGGCTGTTCAACGGCCCGCAGACCAACGGCGGATACGTACCCGAGCAGCGCACCGACTTCGTGTTCTCGGTCATGGGCGAGGAGTTCGGCCTGGTCGGCGGCGCGGTGCTGATCCTGCTGTTCGCCCTGCTGTGCTGGCGGGGGCTGCGCATCGCGCGGCAGGCGGACCGGACCGGGCAGCTGGTCGCGGTCGGCATCGTCTGCTGGTTCGCCTTCCAGACGTTCCAGAACATCGGCATGAACCTCGGGCTGATGCCGGTGACCGGCCTGCCGCTGCCGTTCGTGTCCTACGGCGGGTCGTCGATGTTCGCGCAGGGCCTGGCGATCGGGCTGTTACAGGCCGTGCGCAGGCGCAGCCTGAGCTAGCCGTGGCGCCCGACGTTGCATCCGGCAACGTCCCTGGACGGGCTCGACCGCCCCCGATGCGCGACGTTGCCGCGTGCAAAGTCGTCCGACGGTTTGCCCGCCACTTGATCAGGAGCCGCTCACCCGTTACTGCGGGCCGACCAGCTCGGGTTCGGGAACGGCTGTGCGGGTGGTCAGCGTGGTGCCCACGCTCGCGACGACCACCAGGACGATCGCGACGGCCGTGATCATGTGCAGCGGCTGGCCCAGCACCAGCACGCCGGCAGCCGCGGCCACGGCCGGCTCGAGGCTCATCAGCAGCCCGAACGTGGCCGCCGCGAGCCGCCGCAACGCGATCAGCTCGAGCGAGTACGGCAGGATCGAGGACAGGATCGCCACGGCAGCGCCGCCGAGCAGCATCGAGGGCCGCAGCAGCGCCGTCCCGCCCTGCACGATGCCCACCGGGATCACCACCAGCGTGCCGACACACAGCGCGAGCGCCAGCCCGTCGACCTGCGCCCAGGTACGGCCGACCCGCTGCGAGATCAGGATGTAGCCCGCCCAGCACGCTCCGGCGATCAGCGCCAGGACGACACCGGCCGCCGTGATGTCGTGGCTGTCGCCGCGCACCGCCAGCAGCACGACCCCGGCGCCCGCGCACAGCACCCATACGCCGTCGACCGCTCGCCGCGAGCCGCCGATCGCCACGGCGAGCGGCCCGGTGAACTCGATGGTGACGGCGACGCCGATCGGCAACCGGGACAGCGCCTCGTAGAAGCTCCAGTTCATCGTCCCCAGGATCAGCCCGTACCCGAGGACGGCAAGCAGGTCCGACCGGGTCCGGCCGCGCAGCGACGGGCGCACCGCGAGCGTCAGCATCAGCGCCGACAGCGCCAGCCGCAGCAGCACCACGCCGCCCGGGCCCGCCTGGGCGAACAACTTGCTGGCGAGCGCGGCGCCGAACTGCACCGAGGCGATCCCGCCGAGAAGCAGGAACTGGGGCGGAACCGGGCGCACGCAGGAGATCCTGTCAGAGGGTCCGGACACCGCCGGGCCCGTACACTGGTCCGACGTGTCACCTGCCTCGCTGTTCCCCGCCCTGGAAGCATTGCTGCCCAAGGTCAGCAAGCCGATTCAGTACGTCGGTGGCGAGCTCAACGCCACCACCAAGGAGTGGGACGACGTCGCCGTCCACTGGGCGTTGATGTACCCCGACGCCTACGAGGTCGGGCTGCCGAACCAGGGCGTGCAGATCCTCTACGAGGTGCTCAACGAGCGCCCGGACGCCCTCGCCGAACGCACTTACGCAGTCTGGCCCGACCTCGAGGCCCTGATGCGCGAGCACGGCATCGGCCAGTTCACCGTCGACGCGCACCGGCCGGTCGCCGCGTTCGACGTGCTCGGCGTGTCGTTCGCAACCGAGCTCGGGTACACCAACCTGCTGACCGCACTCGACCTCGCCGGCATCCCGCTGCACGCCCGCGACCGCGACACCGAACCGCTCGTCGTCGCCGGCGGGCACGCCGCGTTCAACCCCGAACCGATCGCCGACTTCGTCGATGCCGCGGTGCTCGGCGACGGCGAGCAGGCCGTCGGCGCGATCACCGACATCGTCCGCGACTGGATCGCCGAGGGACGGCCGGGCGGCCGCGAGGGCGTGCTGTTGCGGTTGGCGAGGACCGGCGGGGTGTACGTGCCCCGCTTCTACGACGTCACCTATCTCGCCGACGCCCGCATCGCGGCCGTGCGCCCCAACCGCGACGGCGTGCCCGAGCGGGTCAGCAAGCACACCGTCATGAACCTCGACGAGTGGCCGTACCCGAAGACGCCGCTGGTCCCGACCGCCGAGTCGGTGCACGAGCGCATGTCGGTCGAGATCTTCCGCGGCTGCACGCGCGGGTGCCGGTTCTGCCAGGCCGGCATGATCACCCGTCCGGTGCGCGAGCGGTC
>DATBTJ010000031.1:0-50987 GCA_036559305.1 Jatrophihabitans sp. | reverse complement strand
AGGACCTCGTCACGGTCGACCTTGACGATGGTGCCTTCGACGATGTCTCCGTCGTTGAAGTACTTGATGGTGCTGTCGATCGCCGCGAGGAAGTCATCGACGCTGCCGATGTCGTTGATGGCGACCTGCGGGGTGGTGCTCGGTGCAGTCTGAGTGGACGTCATTGAGTAGGTGGGTCCTGACAGTTATTCGAAGGTGAGCGGGGCAGACCCGATCCCGTCAGGCACAACTACCTGAGGAGCGGCCTACTCCATGTCGAGGCCACAGACCTGTCCCACCGCGCCCAACCCTACTCCAGGGCTCTGTGTTGCCGGAAATCCGGGACTTCGTGGGGTAACCGACGGTCAGCGCGCGAACGCGTCGCGCAGCACCATGACCGCCTCGCCCAGCGCCTGCCGTGCGACGGGCACCACGCCGGGCACCGACGCGTAGCCGTGCACGGCGTCGACGTAGTTGGTCAGGCGGACCTCGTTGCCGGCCTTGCGCAGCGCGTCGGCGTAGACCGTCCCCTGGTCGCGCAGCGGGTCGTGCTGCGCGGTCTGGATCAAGGTGACGGGCAGGTCGTGGTGGTCGGCGAACAGCGGCGAGGCGTACGGCTCAGTTTCCCGGCCGGGACAGTAGACGTCGCTGATGCCGAGGTCGGCCTTGCCGAGGATCGGCGCGAACTCGTTCTCGTCCTCGGACGGGTAGGAGTTCTTCATGTCGACGGCCGGGTAGAGCAGCACCTGCGCGGCGATCGCCGGGCCGCCGCGGTCGCGGGCCATCAGGCTGACGACCGCGGCCAGGTTGCCGCCCGCGCTGTCGCCCATGACCGCCAGCCGTGACCCGTCCGCACCGAGGTCGGCGGCGTGGTCGACGGCCCAGGCGGTGGCCGCGTAGCAGTCCTCGGGCGCGGCCGGATAGGGATGCTCCGGGGCGAGCCGGTAGTCGACGCTCACGACCACCGCGGGGGTGTCGTGCGCGATCGAGGCGCACCACCACTGCGACTGCTGCGGGTCGCCGGTGATGAATCCGCCGCCGTGGAAGTTCAGGACGAGCGGCAGCGGCCCGGCGCCGGCGTTGCGCGGCCGATACACGCGGATCGGCGTGACGCCGGTGGTGGTGTCCTCGATCGAGACCTCGCGCGGGATGCGCCCGGTGATCAGGTGCGCGCCCGGTGCACGGACCAGCCGCTTGCGGCTCTCCCGGCCGGCCGCGATCTTGTCGGGCGGCAGCTGCAGCACCGGGGTGCCGCCCACCCGCGACAGCACGGCCCACAACACCTTCATCGGGACGGGGATGGCCACGTCAGTCCTTCCGCAGTCGGTCCAGGCAGACACCACAGGTGGTACCCGTTCTACCGCAGTATCCGCCTGGGCCGCGGCCTAGGCTGATGTGGTGGCCGAGACAACCGAGCGCGCCGTCGGGGTGGCGCGCCGCTCGGCCGACGACGCGTCCACGGTGCGCGCCAACCGTGGCTGGTGGGACGCGGAGGCCGACGAGTACCACCGGGAGCACGGCGAGTTCCTCGGCGTGGCCGACTTCGTGTGGTGCCCGGAGAGCCTGCGCGAGCAGGACGCCCGGCTGCTCGGCGACGTCCGCGACCGGACCGTGCTCGAGATCGGTTGCGGCTCGGCGATGTGCTCGCGCTGGCTGGCGGGCCAGGGCGCCCGGACCGTCGCGACCGACCTGTCCGCCGGCATGCTGCGGCACGCCCGCGAGGGCAACGGCGCCACCGGCATCGACGTGCCGCTCGTCCAGGCCGACGCACAGCGGTTGCCGTTTCGCGATGACAGCTTCGACCTCGCCTTCACCGCCTTCGGTGCCATCGCCTTCGTCGCCGACTCCGCCGCCGTGATGCGCGAGGTGGCCCGCGTCGTTCGGCCGGGCGGGCGATGGGTGTTCGCGACGACCCACCCGTTGCGGTGGTCGTTCCCCGACGATCCCGGCCCGGACGGGCTGCGCGCCACCATGCCGTACTGGGACCGCACGCCCTACGTCGAGTTCGCGGCGAACGGCCGTCCGGTGTACGTCGAGCATCACCGCACCCTCGGCGACCGGGTCCAGGAGATCGCCGCCGCGGGATTCCGGCTGGTCGACCTCGTCGAGCCGGAGTGGCCTGCCGGGCACACCGCCGAATGGGGCCAGTGGTCGCCGCTGCGCGGTGCGATCCTGCCGGGCACCGCGATCTACGTCTGCGAACTCTCGACCCGCTCCTCGTCGTAGGTCGGACGCCAGTCCTGCGGCTGGTTCTCCAGAGGTCGCGGCCGGCCGACGTCCTCGTCCGAGCCGTCGCCGCCACCGCGCGGACCGCGGCGGAACAACAGCACCGCCGCCGCGAGTGACAGCACCCCGACGATGAGCGCGATGAGCGGGATCCACAGCCGGACCAGGTGGATCTTCGGCAGGTTGTCCTTCGCCAGCTGCGCCTGCAGGCTGACCGTCTCGGGGGTGAACTGCAGCGTCCCCTGCAGCGCGACGATGCCGGCCAGCTTGGGCTCGACGACCGGGCTGCTGGGGTCGAGATTCGCCTTGCCTGTAAGGGTTTGGGTGAGCTGCTCGCGTCCCTTGACGATCACGCCGGTGGTCGGTTCCACCCACACCGTGCGGGTGTTCGTGTAGGTCGAGGGGAAGGTGTTGTTCGTGTACACCGGCTCGTTGACCATCTTCTGCACGAACCTGTAGACGGTGAGGCCGTCGACCGTGTCTTCACCGGCGTAGTTCATCGGGAATGCCTTGTGGACGACGGTGTCGAAGTACGGATAGGTCTTCCTCTCGGTGTCGATGGGGAACTTGTAACCCAGCCCGATGTGCGTGATGTTCTGGTCGCCGTCGACATTCGCGTGGTACTTCGGGTCGTTGACGGCCATCCCGGTCTTGCGGTCGAAGGCGACCCGGTCGGTCGAGTTGGTGATGAGCCGGTGCTGCGGGTCGGCCTTGCTGACGCAGCCGGGGCGTGAGTTGTTCGTGTCGCGGGTGAGGCACAACGACTCGTCGTACACCGCCACCGAACTGTTGCCGCTGAAGGCGTCGCCCTGGATGGTGCGGGTGATCCAGACGTTGATCCGGACGTTCTTGCCGACCGTCGAGTCGAAGAAGTTGAAGTTCTGGCCGGACGCGAGCACCAGGGCGTACTTCGAGGGAATCGTCAACGGCGCCTTGACAGCTGCCGGCGCCACGACGAACTTGACGGCAGCAGCCAGTACGAGAAGGAACACCCCGAGGAAGAGCAGGATGTACGCCCAGATCCGCGTCATCGCACCCCCGTCCGACGTCGCCCGCGAGGGGCCATGAGCCTTCACCAGATCAGGTCCGACTGGACGGCGCTAGGGACTGACGACCCGCTCTGGGCGGTACTAGCGACTCCTGACCGGCGCCATGGCCGGTGGGACGCTGGGGCCTTCCTGGCCACCGGCCGGGACGAGGTCGCCGCCGTGTTCGACCACCTGCGCGACCTCGGTCTGACTCCGGGCGAGGAGCGCGCGTTGGACTTCGGGTGCGGTGCCGGGCGGCTCACGATCGCGCTCGCCGACCACGTGGCCGAGCCTGTCGGCGTGGACATCGCCGAGCCCATGCTCGCCAAGGCGCGAGAGCTCGACGCCACCGGGCGCTGCCGCTTCGTGCGCAACGACAGCACGAACCTTGCGCAGTTCGACGGCGCCTCCTTCGACGTGGTGATGTCGTCTCTGGTGCTGCAGCACCTGCCGCCGCCGTTGGCGCGCGGCTATCTGCGCGAACTGGTCCGGGTGCTGCGGCCGGGCGGTGCGCTGGTCGTGCAACTGGCGACGCGTCCCGACCGCAGCCTGCGCGGGCTGCTGGTGCGTCTGCTGCCGCTGCGCGCCGTGCGGTTCCTGCAGAAGCGGATCCTGCGTTACCCCGCGCCGATGGACATGCATCCGATGACTCGCGCCGAGTTCGAGTCGACAGTGACGAGCGGAGGCGGACGGCTCATCGATGCGGTCGACGAGCCGATGTACGGCGGTAACTGGCGTTACACCCGCTACTACGCGATTCGGACGTGACCACCGGCCTGGTCGGCGACGCCGCGGGCGAGCTCGCCCGGGCACGTACCGACGCGGCCGATCCCGCCCCGCCACCGCACCGGCTTCGCAGGTGGCTGGCCGACGACCCGCGCCGGAAGGTCATGCTCACCGCGGCGATCCTGGTCGCAGGCCAGGCGACGCTGCGCGGCTGGGTGTCCTACCGCGGCTACTTCTTCCTCGACGACTTCGCCTTCACCGGGCGGGCTGCGCGGTACTCGCTCACCGACCTGCACGACTACCTGCTCGCGCCGTACAACAGTCATCTCATGCCCGGCGCGTTCGCCGAGGTATGGGTGCTGACCAAGTTGTGGCCGCTCAACTTCGGTGCGGTGGTGACGGTCAACCTCGTGCTGCAGGTGCTCGTCGACATGGCGTTCTACCGATTGCTGCGCGAGCTGTTCGGCACCCGGGCGGGCATCCTCGTGCCGTTCACCGTGTTCGTGTTCACGCCGATCACGTTGTCGGCGTTCGTGTGGTGGGCTGCGGCGCTGAACCAACTCCCGCAGCAGCTGGCCATGCTCACCGCGCTGTGGTGCCAGACCCGGTACCTGCGCACCGGACGGGTGCGGGTCGGCGCGTACGGCGCACCCGTGATCCTCGCAGGGCTGATCTTCTCGGAGAAGACGCTGCTGACCGTGCCGCTGGTGATGGTCTACACCGTGCTCTTCTTCGCCGACGGCAACCTGCTGCGTCGCGTCGCAGTCGTCGGGCGGGCGCACTGGCGGGTATGGATCGCCTACCTCGCCGTCGCGGTGCCCTACGCCGCCTACTACATGCTCGAGGTGCCGTCGCCGGGGCACACGCCGCACGGCGGCGACATCGTGCAGCTGTTCGGCTCGGCCTTCGCGCATGCCATCGATCCGGGACTCGTCGGCGGTCCGTGGAGCTGGCATCCCGCAGGATTCGTCGGCGCGCTGGCCGACCCCAGCCGGTTGACGACGTACGCCGCCGGGACCGCCGTGATCGGCTTCGTGGCCTGGACGATCGCGTGGTACCGCCGTGCCGTCTTCGGCTGGCTGATGGCGGTCGGCTACGCCTCGATCGCGCTGTTGATCCTGGCCTTCAGCCGCGCCACGTTCATCGGCCCGTTCATCGGCGACGAGTTCCGCTACGTCACGGACGTCGCCTCGGTCACCCTGCTCGGCGCCACGCTGGCCGTGCTGCGTCCGGTCGGATCGTGGCAGACCACACCCGAACTCATCGAACGCCGGCCGTGGACGACCCGACTCGCCGGCCACCGCGGCTGGGACGACGTGCGCGCGGCTGTTCCGCGGGTGCGGCCGATCGTCGGCATCGTCATGTTCATGGCACTGTTCATCGCCAGCGCGACCGTGTCCACCGGGCGGTTCGACCGGTACTGGAGCAGCAACCCGGCGCGGCCCTACGTGCGCACCCTGCGCACCGAGCTCGCCTTGGCACCGCGTGGGCTCGTGCTCTACGACCAGGAGGTTCCGCAGCAGATCGCGTGGGCGCTCCTGTACCCGTACAACCGGCTGTCCTACCTGCTGCGGCCGCTGGGGATGAACCTCCATTTCCTGCAGCCGGGCCGGTCCACACCGTCGCTCGCGATCACCGACGACAGCGGCCACCCCCGCCGCGTCAGCATCTTCGGCCCGCACGCGCGTCCGGGGCCGTTGCAGAACGGGTGCGGCTGGCTGCTCGGTCCCAAGCCGGCGCGGGTGCGCCTCGACGCCTCGACGTTCACGTGGGTGTGGGTGCTGCGCATGGCCTACATCTCCAGTGCCGATTCCACCGGCACCCTGCATGCCGGCCACACCGTCGCGACCGTGGACTTCAAGCGCGGGCTGCACGAGCTGTACGTGCAGGTGACGGGTGCGATGTCGTCGGTGACGTTCTCGCAGCTCTCGCACGGCGCAACGGTCTGCACATCCGACCTCGAGGTGGGCAAGCCGCTGCCGATCGAGGGCACGACGCCGTGACGGCCCCGCGCAGCGCGCCGGACCACTCCGCGTTCCCCGCCCTGGACGGCATCCGCGCGTTTGCCGTCATGGCGGTGGTCGCCACCCATGCCGCCTACTGGACCTTCCGATACGGCCGCGGCACGGGCGCCGGGATGCTCGCCCGACTCGACTGCGGGGTCGCCATCTTCTTCGTGTTGTCAGGTTTCCTGCTCATCAGGCCGTGGCTGGTCGCTGCCGCGACCGGCTCGCGCAGTCCCGCCGTGCGCGTCTACCTGTGGCGCCGCGCGCTGCGGATCCTCCCCGTGTACTGGTTCGCCGTCCTGCTCGCCTTCTTCGTGTTGCACGACAACCGGAACGTGACCGAGGACGACTGGTTGCGCCACGCCGGGTTCCTGCAGATCTACCAGTTCGGCTGGATGCGCGCCGGCCTGACCCAGACGTGGAGCCTGTGCACCGAGGTCGCGTTCTACGCCGTGCTGCCCGTCGTCGCCGTCGTCGGGTTGTTCTGGGCACGCCGGTCCGGCTGGCATCCGGTCGGCTGGTTGATCGGGTGCGGTGCCGCCGTGGCCGGCACGATCGCCTGGTACGTGTGGATCCACGGCAACGGCTGGTCGGTGTTCACCACAGCGAACTTCTGGTTACCCGGATACCTGAGCTGGTTCGCCGGCGGGGTCGGCATGGCGGTGGTGCAGGTGCACCTCACGACGCGGAATGTGAGCGGCACCTCGCGTTGGCGAATGGCCGATCAGATCGGCGCGAGCGCTGGATCGTGCTGGTTGATGGCTCTCGCACTGTTCGTCATCGCGGCCACGCCGCTCGCGGGGCCACGCTCGGTCGGTCTCATCGACACCAGCGAGGCGATCGCCCGCAACCTGCTGTATCTCGCGGTGGCCGTGCTCGTGGTGTGGCCGGCGGTGTTCGGTCCACGCACCTGGGCGCAGGCCGTGTTCGCCAATCGACCGATGCGCTGGCTGGGCGAGCGGTCGTACAGCATCTTCCTGCTGCACCTGGTGATCCTGCAGGGCGCGATGGACCTGCTCGGGTACCGCGTGTTCACCGGCAGCGCCACCGCGGTGTTCACGGTGACGATGGCGGGCAGCGTGTTGTTGTCGGCCTTCACGTTCCGGTTCGTGGAGCGGCCGGCGATGGCGCTGCGGGGGTTGGTCCGCGGTCGTCCGCGGGTGCCACCCGCCACGGCGCCCGCAACGTTGCCAGCAGCACAGCCAGCAGCGCAGTGAGCGAGAGCGCCTGCACCGTCGCCGATCCGGCGGCATAACCCGGCGTCCCCCAGTGGTGGGCGGCCAACACCAACCCCGCAGCGACATACGATCCGGCCGCGACGACCGCCATCGCCCGACGCAGGAACGGCGCCACCGCGGCGCGCACGTCGAGCGCGAGTGCGAGGGCGAGCACGCCGGCCCAGATCGCCGCGCCGAGCACGCCGCACGTCAGCAGCGCCACCGCAAGCGCACCGGCGGCCGGGAGCGCTGCCGTCACCCATCGCCGCAACCCGGACGGACGACGGCGCCAGGCCAGGGCGATCGCGGCGACGATCAGCACGGCCCCCAGACCGAGGATCGCCGCCACCGCGAGCGCCGCGATCCCGACGTCGCGGCGCCGCCAGCGGACCAGCGGTGCGCCGGCCCGATGCGATCCACCGCCGCGGCGCGACGGCAGGAACGCGAGCGCGAGCAGCAGCAGCACCGCCGCCGCACCGCCGAGCAGCGCGCCGCGGTAGAGCCGGTCAGGGGTGAAGTCCAGGTGCACGAGACCGCGCGGGCCGGGCGGCAGCACGTAGCCCTGCTGCCAGCCGTCCACGGTGATCCGGCGCAGGGTGTGCCCGGCGAGCGACGCGCGCCACCCGCTGTTGGCGTTCTCGTGCACCACCAGCAGGGTGGCCGTGCGGCGCGCACCGACCGAGACCGTGCGGTCGGTGCTCCCCCACGTACGCACCGACACCGGCACGGACGGCACCGGCCGCACGGACGCACCCGGCCAGGACGGTTCGTGCAGGTCGACCCCCGCGACGGTCCACGCGGCCGTCGACAGGGCCCGGACGCGGTGCGGGCCCGCCGCGAGGTCGACCTCCGGGCGCCCGCACACGATCACCGTCACCGGCTGCAGGTCGCGCAGCGCACCGACGGTCGTCGCCACCGCGGTCGGGCGGGCGGATCCGTCGATCAGCACCTGCGGACCGGTGCCGCACGGCAGATCGACGCGGGTCGCGTCGGTGCGCGCCCGCCTGGTGGGTCGCACCCCGGGCATGACGACCTCGCTCACCCCGAGGCCGAGACGGCTGAGGGTGTGCCGGAACGGGTCGTAGTTCAGCTGCAGCCCGGTCGAGTTGTCGAGGGTCAGCGTCAGCTGGTCGGTGGTCAGCGCCCGGAACGTCACCGCACCGTTCGCGGCCACGGCCGCTGTGCGCGGTCGCGCGTCCGGGGCCCGGATGGTGACCCGGTCCGGGCGGGTCGCGGCGAGGAACGGGTCGGTGATGATCGACAGGCCGGACACCCGCCGCTTGCCGTTCCAGTGCAGGGTCAGCGTGGGCGCCGGGTCGGTCGGGCTCGCGATCCACCCGGTGCCGAGGTCGCCGTCGGCCGCGGCCTGCGGTCCGGCGAGCGGGTCGGCAATCGCCCGTGAGCTGGCGCTCACCGTCAGCCGCGGAGGTGCAGCAACGCCGGTTACCAGATCGAGCGCCGGGCCGGGGCGCGGCGTGGCGGTGACCGAGATCGCGTACCGGCCGGCGGCGGGCAGGTCGAAGCTGCGATCGATCCCCTCGCCCTCCTCCCCCGGCTGCGCCGTGTCCGCCGTGCACAGCGGCCGGGTTCCGACGAGCACGCAGCCGTTGCGCTGGTCGGTCGGAGCGGTCATCGACACGTCCTGCACGGCGGTGCCGGACCGCAGGTCGCGCGGCATGACGATGGTGCGCTGCACGGTGACCCCGGGGACGGCCAGCTCGGCCACCCCGATCTCGTGCAGCAGGCCGCGCCGGCCGGTGACCGCGAGCACGGACAACCGCAGCGACCGGGTCCATCCGGGGACGACCGCCAGCGGGATCGGGCCGGTGCCGGTCACCTGGGTGACCGCGGTGCCCGCATGGGTCGTCACGGCGACCACCGACGCCGAGGAGTCGGCCGTGAACACGGCGGTCGCCGAGTCGACCTCGCGGCCGGAGGTGAAGTCGAGCTCGAGCCATTGCCCCGTCCCGGTGGTCGCCGGATTGCTCCGCCACGCCGTCTGCGGGTCGCCGTCGAACGCGGCGTACGGCTGGTCGCCGGGTACCGAGCCGCCGTAGGAGTTCGGGTCCGAGGCCGAGCTCGACGCCACGATCCGGCGGGCGCCGATCAGGCGGGCGTAGCTCTGGTGCGCCGCCCCGGCAAACGGCAGGTAGTCGCGGGCGGGGTGGCCGGCCATGCGCAACGGGTCGTTCAGGGTGAGCGTGGCGGAGGTCGACAGCGGGCTCGTGCCGTTGTCGATCTCGCGGCGGCGCAGCCCGTCGGTCAGCGCCACCCGGTTGCTGCGGTACCACCGCGGCGCATCGCCGGTCAGCACCGCAGGTGTCGTGTAAGGGAGCCCGGCGTTGCTCAGTGGCAGCAGCGACTCCGGTCCGCCGCTGACCTGCACCGTCGACCCCAGCGGCGTCGCCTGTACCCGGTGCTCACCGAACACGTCGACCGCGTACACGTCCACGGCGCGGTACGGCAGCTCGAGATGCTGGTCGAGGACCCCGCCGGGCACGGTGTCGCCGCCGACCACGGGCCCGAACGACTGCACCAGCGACAGCCCCGGCGAGCCGGCCAGCGCCTGGTGCACGAGCACCGGACGCGGTGTCTGCGCGATCGGGGCGTCGAGGTCGTTGCGGATCACGAGGTATTGCACGCCGCTGCGGGCGAGATAGCCGGCCAGTCCCGGCGACGGCTGGCCGCCGGCGAGTTGCTCGTCGACCGCGTCGAGCATGCGTACGTGCCCCGCGTCCGAGAGCGGCACCGCGTCGCGCACGTCCCAGGGCGAGCGGGCCAGCGTCTGCAGCGGCTCATCGCCCGGCGCGCCCCACACGTACTGGCCGAAGCGGCTGCCCGGCAACAGCAGCGCGCGCCCGGTGGCGTGCCGCGCCGCAAGATAGTCAGCGGTCTGTCGCCAGTAGTCCGGGACGGACGAGAACGTGCCGGACGGCGCGAGGCGCAGCGCGAGCAGCGGGATCGCCGCACCCGCCACCGCGCCGGCCGCCACCAGGGTCACCACGACCCGGCTGACCCGCCGCTCGGCCGGCAACGCGCCCCATCGCAGCCGGCCGACCAGATGCACCAGACCCAGCGTGAGCGGCAGGCGCAGTGCGACATCGAACTTGTGCACGTTGCGCAGCGGCGCGAGCACGCCGTCGAGCAGGTCGCGCAGGTCCCCGGCGAGCAGGCCGTCGACGCCGCCGACGCGTCCGGCGCAGACGAGCACGACGCCGGCGGCGAGGGTGGTCACCAGCCAGGTGCGTTCGGGCGTGCTGCGCAGCGCCAGCCCGGCCAGGCCGAGCGCCACGACCGCGACGGTGTTCACGATCGCGGCCGGCTGGGTGAGCAGCAACGAACCGGCGTGCCAGCCGGTGGCCGGCAGGTAGGCCACCCAGTCCGAGGTGCCGCGCAGGGTCTCCACCAACGTCGCGGTGCTCGTCGTGGTGGGCGCGGCCTCGATGTGCCCGAGGAACGGCGCGGTGTAGCGGCCGAACAGCAGCAGCGGCCCCACCCACCACGAGGTGGCGAGGACGACCGCGAGCAGCCACGCCCCGGCCAGGCGCCGAAGCTGCCGGTCCGGACGACGGGTCAGGAACCACAGCACCGCCGGCACCAGGGCGGCGAGCACCAGGGCGGCGTTGATCGCGCCCATGCAGAGCACCGCGAATCCCGAGCGCATCGCCGCCCGGCGCGGCGACCCGTCGCGCGCCGCGGACACCAGCGGGACCAGCACCCACGGCGCGACGCACATCGGCAGCGCCTCGGCCGACACCGGGCCCACCACCGACAGCACGTGCGGCGACAACGCGAACGCCAGGCCGCCCACCAGACGCGCCGCGGGCGTCCCGATCCCGAGCCGACGCGCCAGGGCAACGACGCCGAGGAACGCGCTGCACAGCAGCGCCGACCACCACAGCCGCTGCACGGCCCACATCGGCAGGCCGGCGGCGTGCCCGAGCGCGAAGAACGGCCCCATCGGGAACAGGTAGCCGTAGGCCTGGTTCTGCACCTGACCCGCGAAGCCCTGGGGGTCCCACATGTGCAACGCGCGGGCGAGGAAGGCGACCGGGTCGACGATCAGGTCGAGCTTGGTGTCGGGCACCTGCGAGCCGGACGCGGAGTTGAACGCGAACGCCGTCAACAGCAGGCAGACCGCAGCGTGGCGGATGCGCCACACCGCGGCCGGTGAGCGCTCGGCGCGCACCCGGGGTGGCGCGACGGGCGGGGGCGGCGCGGCCGCTACCTGAACAGGAGACTTTCGACTCTCCAACTGTTGGGTGGTCACGGGCACGCTCGCAAGGCATGACCGACGACCGACCTGCCGTCGTCATCCTGAACTGGCGCGACACCGGCCATCCGGAGGGCGGCGGTTCCGAGCTGTACGTCGAGGAACTGGCTGCCGGGCTCGCGCGTCGCGGCCATCGCGTGACGCTGGTGTGCGCCCGATACCCCGGCGCGTCCGTACGGGAGCGCACCGCCGACGGCGTCGAGATCGTGCGGGTGGGCGGTCGGCTGTCGGTGTACCCGCGCAGCGCTCTGGCTTACGTGACCGGGCGTCTCGGCCGGCCCGCGGTGCTGATCGAGGTGCAGAACGGCATGCCGTTCCTCGCCCGGCTGTGGGCCCGCCGGCCGCGGGTGATCGTGCTCGTTCACCACGTCCACCGTGAGCAGTGGCGTGTCGTACTGCCCGCGCCGGCAGCCCGCGTCGGCTGGTGGATCGAATCGCGGCTCGCGCCGCTGGTGAACCGTCGCACGCAGTACGTCGCGGTGTCCGACACGACCCGTCAGGAGCTGATCCGCCTCGGCGTCGCCGCCGAGCACATCGCAGTGGTCCGCAACGGCACCCCGGCGCCCGACGGGGTGCCGGTGGCCCGGGCCGCGACGCCGACCCTCGTCGTCGTCTCGCGACTCGTGCCGCACAAGCGCATCGGGATCGCCATCGACACCCTCGCCGCGCTGTTGCCGCAGTTTCCCGAGCTGCGGCTGGTGATTGTCGGACGCGGCTGGTGGGAGCAACCTCTGCGCCGTCACGTTGACCTGCGCGGCGTGGGCGACCACGTCGAGTTCACCGGCTACGTCGACGACCTCGAGAAGACGCGCCGCTACGGCCAGGCGTGGGTGTCGCTCGTCCCGTCGGTGAAAGAGGGTTGGGGGCTGGTCGTCGTCGAGGCTGGTGCCGCCGGCACGCCCAGCGTGGCCTTCCGCGACGCGGGCGGGGTGTCGGAATCGATCCGCGACGGGTTCACCGGATTGCTCGCCGACGACCCGACGGACTTCGCCGCCCGCGTCGAGACCCTGCTGCAGGACGAGCCGCTGCGCCGCAGGCTCGGCGCACAGGCGGCCGAGCACGCGCGATCGTTCACCTGGGGCGCCACCGTGCAGGGGTTCGCGGCGTTGATCGAATCCCATCAGATGTCCGGCCGCGACGGCTCAGGGCTGCTGCGACCCGTAGTTGACCAGCGGAGCCTCGACCTTCTGGGCAGTCGGCTGCGACGCGGAGTAGATGCCGACGCCCGCCAGCCCGGCCAGCACGGCCGCGACGATCGCCGTCAACGCGATGCGCATGAACTGCCCCCTATGAGGTCGCTGCATGGCGGACGCTACCGGCGTTCCCGGACCACGACACCGGCCCAAAGTCCCGCGCTGAGCCCTGCTGCGACAACGCCGGCTGCGGTGAACAGCGCGAGCGCGGCGATGTCTGCGACGACGACCGGTCCGGCGGGCGGTGCGAACCCGCGGGCCGGGTCGCCGGCGCCGCGCACCCACCGGTTCGGCACTTCGTACAGGCTCAGGTCGGGACCGCGGTAATGACGGATCAGGCCCGTCACCAGCGCCCTGTCGACCCGCTCGCCGGCCCGCTCGACGACCACCCAGCGCACCCCGTCGCTGCCCAGCAGCCGCGCCGCCCGCGTCCCGTCCCCGGCCGCGCTGCGCAGCTGCGCGGCGACCCGTCGCGCAAGGCGGTCCTCGCCGCGCACCACCAGCATGCCGTGGCCGGGACGCGCCACGGTCAGGTCCGAGGAGACGATGACGGTGCGGTCCAGCCAGCGGCCGACGGGATCGAGCACCGTGCGGTCGTGGTTCCAGGTGAACCTGCGATAGGCCGCGAACGGCAGCACCACGACGGCGCCGCGACGATGGTCGGCCGACAGCAGCGCACGGACCCGGTCGAAGCCGCCGGGGTAGTCGACAGCCGCGAGCCGTCCCGAGATTCCCCAGCCGAGCGAGGGCAGAACGGCCACCGGCAACAGCACGAGCAACATGGCCGCCGGCGTCGCAGCACGGGTGGCGCGACGGGCGAGCTCGCCGCACGCAGCGGCGAAGCCGAGCGCGAGCAGCAGCACCCACGGCGCCAGCAATCGCTGCGAGTCGCGCAGCAGCGCGCCGCCGGGCAGCGCTCCCATGAAGCGCGCGCCGCGCGACCAGCAGGTGAACAGCACAACGGCAAGACCGAGCAGCGCGGGCGGGGCGAGCGCGGCGACGGCCGGATCGCGGCGGCTACGGACGATTCCGCCCACCGCGACGAGCATCAGCAGCACGGCGGCAGCGGCCGGCAACACCGCGCCACGCCCCGGCGGCACGGTTTGCGCGTTCCATATCCCCCCGCCGGTGAGCACGCTCCCGATCGCGCCGAAGGGGGTGTCCGGGCGGGGAGCGAACGCCTCGGCGCCGGTCGGATCGGCCCCGATCCCGCCGGGACGGGTGAGCGCGGGCACCGCCCACGGCAAGGCGAACACGGCGAGCGCGCCGAGACCGCCGGCCACGCGCAGCACGGCGGCACGTGGGCTCCGTCGGATTCCGCGCCCGAGCGCGAACGGCACGACGAGCAGCGCCAGCGACCACGCCGGGGCGCCGCCGAGGCAGACCACGCCGAGCACGACCACCAACCAAGCCCAGGCCGCGAGCACCGCGCGGCCCTCGGCGAGGCACACGCGGCGGGCCGCGGCGACCAACCAGGGCAGGCCGGCCCAGCCGACGAGTACAGCCCATTGGCCGAGCAACAGACGCTCACCGAAGTACGGCGTCCAGATGTAGGCGAGCGCGGCGGCGGTGCGCGGCACGACGCGCGGAGGCACCAGCCGGGCGGCGCCGAAGCCGGCCGCGACGACGAGCGCGGCGAGGACGAGCTTCTGCACCACGTCACCCGAGAGCAGCTGCGTCGCGGCGGCCACCACCAGATCGCTGGGCACCGCCCGCGGCAGTTGCGAGCCCAGCCCGACGGTGTCCGCGTCGATCGGCATCCGGGGCGCGAAGACCATGTCGTAGGCCAGGACGTAGCCCGGCCGCAGCAGCGGGGCGAGGACCAGCGCCGCCGACCCGAGCAAGGCCAGCGTCGGGACGGCCCAGGGCCGGCGCTCTCCCCGCATCCAGGCACGGTAACCGACCGCGCCCCCCGGTCGGTGGGAATCGCGCTGCTCGTGACGATGCGTCCGCAGCACTGGATCAAGAGCGTGCTCGTCGCCGCGGCACCGCTGACCGCCGGCAAGCTGCTCACGCCCACGGTCGCGCTGCACACCGCGCTCGCGTTCGTGGCGTTCTGTCTCGCCTCCAGCGCGTTGTACTGCGTCAACGACGTCTTCGACCGGCGCGCGGATCGCGGCCATCCCCGCAAGCGGCACCGACCGGTGGCCGCAGGTGAGCTCCCGCTGCCGGTCGCCCTGGCGGCGGCGACGGTGCTCGGCGCCGCCGCGCTGGCGGTGGCGACGCCGAACCCGCTGCGGCTGGTGATCGGCTGCTACCTGGCCCTCAACCTCGCCTACTCCGCGGGGCTGAAGCAACTGCCGGTCGTCGAGCTGGCGATCGTGGCGTCGGGGTTCCTGCTGCGCACCCTCGCCGGCGGCCCTGCGAACGGGATTCCGCTGTCGCAGTGGTTCGTCATCGTCGCAAGCTTCGGCTCGCTGTTCATCGTGACCGGCAAGCGATTGTCCGAGCGGCTGCAACTAGGCGCCGCCGCCGCACGCACCCGTCCGAGCCTGATGGCTTATCCGGTGACCTACCTACAGCTGGTTGTCGGGGTGAGTGTCGCGGTCACGATCACGGCCTACGGGTTGTGGGCCTTCGAGGTCGGCGGCCAGCGGCCCGGCCCGCCGTGGGCGGCGATCTCGATCGCTCCGTTCGTCATCGCGCTGTTGCGGTTCCTGCTCGACGTCGACGCCGGGCTCGCGCAGGAACCGGAGCAGGTCCTGCTGCACGACCGCGTGTTCCAGTGCCTCGCGCTCTGCTGGCTGATCACGTTCTCGCTGTCGGTGCTGCATGGCTGAGCGCGAGGAGTTGCTGACCGGGTGGGGACGCACCGCCCCGACCGCTGCGCACGTCTGCCGCCCGCACACGGCCGAGGAGGTCGCTGCCGCCGTCGTCGCGGCCGGTCCGCGCGGCATCCTGGCGCGCGGGCTCGGGCGCAGTTACGGCGATGCCGCGCAGAACGCGGGCGGCTCGGTGCTCGACCTCGCCCGCCTCGACACGATCTCGTCGGTCGACCCGGTCACCGCCGAGGTGACCTGCGGCGCGGGCGTCTCGATCGATGCGCTGCTGCACCGCACCGTTCCGTTCGGCTGGTTCGTCCCGGTCACCCCGGGCACGCGACAGGTCACCCTGGGCGGCGCGGTCGCGGCCGATGTGCACGGCAAGAACCACCACCGCGACGGCAGCCTGGGCGCGCACGTGACCCGGCTGGAACTGGTCGACGGATCCGGGGAGCGCCGCACGCTGACCCCGGCGGACCCGCTGTTCCAGGCGACCGTCGGCGGCCTGGGTCTGACCGGCGTCATCACCTCGGTGACGGTGCGGATGATCGCGGTCGGCTCTGCCTGGCTCGGCGTCGACACCACCCGGACGGCGAGCCTCGAGGACACGATGAGCACGCTCGCCGAGTGCGACGGCCGCAGCCGCTACTCGGTCGCCTGGATCGACTGCCTGGCCCGTGGCGGCGCGCTCGGGCGCGGCGTGGTGACGGCCGGCGATCATCTCGGTGCCGGCGACGTCGCGGGCGGCGGCGACAACCCGCTCGCGTTCGCGCCACGCGCCCGCGCGGTCGCGCCGCGGCACGTGCCCGCCGGCGTTCTCGGACCGCGCCGGATGGCCCTGTTCAACGCCGCCTACCACCGCGCGGCGCCCCGGCACGCCGTCGCCGTGCCCACCCACGCCGCAGCGTTCTTCCACCCCCTCGACGTGCTCGACCGGTGGAACCGGCTCTACGGACCCGGCGGATTCCTGCAGTACCAGTTCGCGTCCCCGGACCCCCGCGTCGTGCGCCGCGTGCTCGAGGGGTTCCGCTCCGCACGGGTGCCGGGGCTGCTCGCCGTCCTCAAACGGTTCGGTCCGGCCGGCGCGGCCCCGCTGTCGTTCCCGCTGGCGGGATGGACGCTGGCGGTGGACGTTCCCGCGCGCACGCCGGGCCTCGCGACCGCCCTCGACGCTGCCGACCGGCTCGTGCTCGACTCCGGCGGACGGGTGTACCTCGCCAAGGACGCCAGAACGGCGCCCGAGATGGTCGAGGCGATGTACCCGCGGCTTCCCGAGTGGCGCGAGGTGCGCTCAGCCGCCGACCCGCGCGGCGTGTTCACATCCGACCTGGCGCGAAGGCTGCGGCTGTGATCGACGCGACGGGTCAACCGCAGTCGGTGCTGGTCCTCGGCGCCACGTCCGACATCGCCGCCGCGACGCTCGTGCGGTTCGCGGCCGGTGGACGGCTGCGCCGGGCCGTGCTCGCGGCGCGGTCCGCCGAGGCCCTCGACGTGACCGCCACCCGGCTGCGCACGTTGAACGTGCGCGAGGTCGTCCAGGTGCCGCTCGAGGCGAGCGACCCGGGCTCGGTCGAGAACGCGGTCGAGGCCGGGTTCGCCGGCGGCGACGTCGACGTCGTCCTCATCGCCTTCGGAGTGCTGCCCGACCAGCAGGGCGCGCTCGCCCGTCCGGAGCTCGCGGTCGCCGCGGCCCAGGTGAACTACGTCGGAGCGGGTGTGGCCGCGCTGCACGCCGCCAACGCATTGCGCCGTCAGGGCCACGGGGTGCTCGTGGTGCTGTCCTCGGTCGCGGCCGAGCGCCCGCGCCGGTCCAACTTCGTCTACGGCGCCACGAAAGCCGGCCTCGACGCGCTGTGCACCGGCCTGGGCGACGAGTTGCACGGCACCGGGGTCTCGGTGCTCGTCGTCCGTCCTGGCTTCGTGCGGACCAAGCTCACCGCGCACCTGCAGCCCGCACCGCTCGCGACCTCGCCGGAGGCCGTCGCCGAGGCGATCGCCCGTCATCTGAGCGCCGGGTCACAGACCGTGTGGGTGCCGCGCACGCTGCGGCCGGTCCTTTCCGTGCTGCGGCACGTGCCGCGGTCGGTGTTCCGAAGGCTCGAGCTGTGAGCGGCTCCGCGGCAGCGCTCGCGCGACGTCCGGAGTCGTGGCGTCAGGACGCGTTCGTCGCGGTCGCCACCGTCGCCGCCGGGGTGTTCGGGTACGCGTTCAGCCTGGTGCTCTCGCGTTCGCTCGGCCCGTCCGGTTTCGGCGAGCTCAGCGCGCTGCTCGCGGTCGTGGTGCTGGCGGGCGTCCCCGGCGTGGCGTTGCAGGCCGGGATCGCCCGCGGCATCGCCGCCCGCCCGGACCGCGACGACGCGCCCCGGGTGTTGCGGCAGAGCTCGGTGGTGGCGCTCGCGGTGGGCGCCCTGCTGCTGATCACTTCGCCGCTGCTGAAGGCGGCCCTCGACGTGCGGTCGTGGACCTCGCTGTTGCTGCTCTGCGCGATCATGGTGCCCACCACCGTGACGTACGGCTGCCTCGGCGTTCTGCAGGGCCGGCGCCGGTTCGTCGCGCTCGGCAGCCTGCTCGTGCTCGTCCAGCTGGCCAAGCTGGCCGGCGGCCTGATCGCCGTGGTGACCGGCACGGGCATCACCGGGGCCCTGCTCGGCACTGCGGTGCTCACGATCGTCGTCGCGATCGGCGCGGCGATCGCGTTGCTGCCGCGCAGGCCGGCGCTCCGCGTCCGGTTCGCGCGGCGAGACCTCACCGGCGTGCGGGGTGTGTTCGCGCGCGATGCCGTGGCGATGCTCGGCGTGCTGCTGCTGACCAACCTCGACCTCGTGCTCGCGCGGCACTACCTACCGAGTCATCAGGCCGGCCTGTACGCCGCGGGGAACCTGGTCACCAAGGTGGCGTTCTGGGGGCCGAGCTTCGTCTCCACCGTGTCCTATCCGCGCCTGGCGCGTGCAGAGGAACGCGCGGCGGCCCTGCGGCGCGGCGCTCTCGTGCTCGGCGCGTTCGCCGGGCTGACGGCCGTCGGCGCGCTGGTGTGCGCACCGCTTCTTCCGGTCGTCGTGGGCACGGCCTACCGCTCGGTCGAGCCGCTGGTGTGGTTGTTCGCGGTCGAAGGCGCGGCGCTCGCGGCCGTGCTGCTCGGCGTCTACGCGGGAGTGGCGGTGAACGACCGTCGGCTGGCCGCGCTGGTGTGGGTGGTGGCGTTCGGTGAGGCGGCGGCCGTCGCGCTGCGCTGGCACGCATCGATGCAGCAGGTGCTCGGGGTGGTGCTGTGCGGGTCCGCGATGCTGGTGTTCGCAGCCGCGTGGCGCTACCGAAGCGTGTTGGTGCCGCTCAGCCCGTAGCGCTCGCCGGCCAGGGCGGCGCGGCGAAGTTCGGGTCGTAGCCGGTCGTGGCGGTGCCCGCGGCGATCTTCTTCGGGTTGTTCTTGCTGGCGTCGGTGCTGTCGACGGTGTAGTCGAAGGCCTGGCCGGCCGAGCCCGGCCCCGCGTACACGGCGTAACGCGCCCAGTTGTCCAGCATCTGGACGACGCCCTCGAACTCGAGGTTGGTGAAGTTGCAGTTCCCCGCTCCGTACGGCGCGGACGAATAGGTGTTCGGCGGGCCGGTGTAGAGCTGAATCAGCTGACCGCCGTCCGAATGCGCCGCGACCTGGTTGCCGAAGACGTTCTCGTTCTGCACGATGTCCACGGAGTCGGCCTCCGTGTGCAGGGTGATCGTCGGTCGCTGGATCGAGCCGTCCGGATTGCCGAGCGTGTTCGCCTTGGCGCGCGCGGCAGGGTCGGCGCTGACCCGGGTGCCGGCGGCAAGTTTGTCGGTGATCTTGTGCAGCTGCTGGGCGGGGATCAGCGCCTGGAAGTTGTTGCCGATGCGGGCGGCGTAGTCGACACCGGTGTTCTGCGACGGATTGCCGCCGACGCGCTGCTCGAGGTCGTAGCGGATGTAGGTGTTGGTCTGCACCGCTTGCACGATGCTCTGCACCACGGCCTGCACCTGCGAGTCGAGCTTGCTCCCGTCGAACATGTCCGTGCGTGGTGGCGCCGGCACCCCGGCGATGGCGGCGATCGCGAACAGGTCGGCGAGATCGGCCTTCTGCGCGGCCTTGATCAGTGCGTTGGTGGCGTAGTTCCACTGGTCGACCGCCTGATTCACCGAGCTGAAGCCGGTCAGCTGCAGCTTCGGCGCGACAAGGGTCTTGACTGCGTAGGCGACGTCGAGGGCGAGATCGAAATTACGATTCGTCCCGGCGATCGGCCCGCACATCGGCGCCACCCCGGACACCCACGACTGGTGCGTCTCGGCCAGCATCTCCGTGGTGAGCCCACCGAGCGACTGGCCCCACAGGTACACCCGGTTCGGTGTGCCGAACGTGGTGTTGAAGTAGCTGTACAGGTCCTCGGCCGCGCGCACACCGTCGAGGGTGTCCCATCCGTTGCTGCCCGCGGCGGACCCGGCCAGCGCATAGCCCTGCGTGAGCAGGGCTTTCGCGACGTCGGTGTTCGGTGCGTCCTGCGCGCTGCGGTCGACCGGCGTCAAGGCCGTCGGGTTGAGCGGGTTGCTCGGTACCGGAGCGGCCGCACGATAGCCGTGCGACCACAGCAGCAGCGTGCCGTTCCAGTTGCTCTTGTCCGGCAGTTGGATGACGAATGCTCCGCCCGAGCGGGTGCCGGAGCACGTGCTCGACGTGCACGCGGCCTTGAGCGTGCCGTTGGAGGTGTCGCGGACCGCGGAGGTCTGCGCGTCCACCCCCGTCGACGTGCAGGCCGCCGCCAGCGCGACCGCGGCGGTCGCTGCAACGGCCGCCACGTATCGCCGTGGGACCCGGACCATCCGTCCACTCAATACGGTCGCGGGCGCCGGCAGACGTGCCGAAGGGCCCGAATATCGGCTGGGATTGCGGGCGGCGATCCGGCACGCTGGCAGCGTGCACACCCGTCCTGCAACCCCCGACGACCTTCCGCAGATCACCGAGTTGACCGTCCGATCGGACACCGCGTGGTTCGGCGCCCCAGAACACGACGAGAGCGAGGTGGGCGAGTATCTCGACCAGGTCGGCGACCTCGCAACCGACAGCTGCCTGTTCGTCGACGGCGACCGGCTGATCGCGGCGGCGTTCCGCAACGCGACCGACACCTGGTACGTGATCGATCCCGACGCGGTCGCCGGTATCGCCGACGAGCTCATCGCGTGGATCGCCGGATCGGAGGATCCGAAGACCCCGGTGCTCGATCGCGACAGCGTGCTGCGCGCCGCGCTCGACCGGCACGGCTGGACACATCGCAGCTCGATGTTCGACCTGCTGCGTCCGGTCAGCAACGACTGGGAGATCGCCGAACCGGTCTGGCCGGACGGCGTCGCGACGCGCGAGTTCACCCCCGAGGACGCCGAGGCGATCCACCACCTGATCTACGTCGAGGCCGGCTGGGCCGAGGTGCCCGGCCACCCGCACCGCGACTTCGCCGACTGGCGTCCGATCTTCGTCACCGAGCACTCCCGACCCGAGGTGCAGACCCTGGCCTGGCGTGGCGACCGGCTGGTGGGTGTCGCGATGGGCCGCATCTTCTCCGACGGCACGGGCTGGATCGCGCAGCTCGCGGTTGCCAAGCCCGAGCGCGGTCAGGGGCTTGGCCGCGCGCTACTGCTGGACGGGCTGCGCCGGCGCCGCGACGCCGGCGCGACCATGCTCGGGCTGTCGGTGCAGGCCGCCAACCGCAACGCCCTGGACCTCTATCTGGACGCCGGTCTGGTCATCGACCGCGAGTGGATGGAGTACCGGCCGGGCGGATGACTCGTCCTCGACAGCCGCCTCGGGGGCCTGACACCCATGATCAAGAGAGCGTTACGACCACAGGGCGCCACAACTCGGCGTTGATCACCTACGGCAAGACGAGCGGGTGGTTGCGAGCGGGCGCCACACCCCGACCGCAGCGGAGTCGGGTCAGTGGGCGGCTTCGTGCCAGGTGCGGCCCAGACCCACCGAGACGTCCAACGGGACGTCGAGTTGGTAGGCGTTGCCCATCTCGGTGCGCACCAGATGCTCGACCTGCTCCCGCTCCCCCGCAGCAACCTCCAGCACGAGTTCGTCGTGCACCTGCAGCAGCAACCGCGAGCGCAGACCCTGCGCGGCCAGGCCGCGGTGCACGCCCAACATCGCCACCTTGATGATGTCTGCCGCGCTGCCCTGGATCGGCGCGTTCAGCGCGGCCCGCTCGGCCATCTCGCGCAGGTTGCGGTTCTCGCTGTTGAGGTTGGCCAGGTAACGGCGTCGGCCCATGATCGTCTCGGTGTAGCCGGTCTGGCGGGCGTCCTCGACGACCGAGCGCAGGTAGTCGCGCACGCCGCCGAAGCGGGTGAAGTAGGCGTCCATCTGCCGGCGCGCCTCGTCCGGGGTGATCTTGAGCTGCTTCGAGAGCCCGAACGCCGACAGCCCGTACGCCAGGCCGTAGGACATCGCCTTGATGCGCCGACGCATCTCCGGGTCGACCTGCTCGGTCGGGATGTCGAAGGCGCGCGAGGCCACGAAGGTGTGGAGGTCCTCGCCGGTCGTGAACGCCTCGATCAGGCCGGCGTCGCGTGACAGGTGCGCCATGATCCGCATCTCGATCTGGCTGTAGTCGGCGGTCATCAGTGACTCGAAGCCCTCGCCGACGACGAACGCCTCGCGGATGCGGCGACCCTCGGCGGTGCGCACCGGGATGTTCTGCAGGTTCGGCTCGACCGAGGAGAGCCGGCCGGTGGCGGCCACCGTCTGGTTGAACGTGGTGTGGATGCGGCCGTGGTCGTCGACCAGCGGCAGCAGGCCGTCGACGACGGTCTTGAGCCGGGCGACCTCCCGGTGCCGGAGCAGCAGCCCGAGCAACTCGTCGCCGGTCTTGGCGTAGAGGTCGGTGAGCGAATCGGCGTCGGTGGTGTAGCCGGTCTTGATCCGCTTGGTCTTCGGCAGGTTGCGCTCGTCGAACAGGATCTCCTGCAGCTGCTTGGGCGAGCCCAGGTTGAAGGTGCGTCCGACGAGCTGGTGCGCCTGCTGCTCGACCTCCTTCACCCCGCCGCCGAGCTCGGTCTGCAGGGCGACCAGCGCGTCGGTGTCGGCGGCGATGCCGACGGCCTCCATGTCGGCGAGGACGAACGTCAGCGGCAGTTCGAGTTCGGTGAGCAGCCGCACCGCGCCGCCCTCTTCGAGCTCGGGATCGAACGCGGCCGCAAGATCTTTGACGGCGGTGGCCTCGAGAGTCTCGACCTCGGCTAGAGCGTCATCCGACTCGTCCAGGCCACCGTCCAGGGTCAGCTGTCCGGACGCCTCGACGTTGCTGCGCAGTTCGCGGCGCAGGTAGCGCAGCGCGAGGTCGGCGAGGTCGAAGGTGCGCTGATCGGGACGCAGCAGGTAGGCCGCCAGCTGCGTGTCGCTGGTGACCCCGGCGATGGTCCAGCCGTGCTGGCGCAGCGCGAGCGCCGGCCCCTTGATGTCGTGGGTGGCCTTGGGGACGGACGTGTCGGCGAGCCAGCCGGCGAGCGCCGCGTCGTCGGCCGGGCTGAGCCCGGTCGGGTCGAGGTAGGCGGCGGCGCCGTCGGGGCAGGCCAGCGCCAGGCCGGTCAGGGTGCCGGTGCCGCGCGCCCATTGGCCGCGAAAGGCCACCCCCACCCGCTGACCGTCGCGGGCGTGCTCGCCGAGCCACTGCTCGACCTCGTCCACGCCGAGGCGGACATAGTCGACGTCGAAGCCTTCCTCGGCCTCGGGCTCGGCTGCCGCGACCTCCTGGAACAGCCGCTCGCGCAGCACACGGAACTGCAGGTCGTCGAAGAGCTTGTGGACCTCCTCTCGGTCCCACTGCTGACGCTCGAGATCGTCCGGCGCCAGGTCGAGGGTGACGTCGCGCACCAGCTCGGTCAGGCGCCGGTTCATCAGGACGCCGGCGAGGTGCTCGCGCAGCGCGTCGCCGACCTTGCCCTTGACGGTGTCGACGTTGGCGACGAGGTTGTCGAGGGTGCCGAACTCGCGCACCCACTTGGCCGCGGTCTTCTCACCGACACTGGGGATGCTCGGCAGGTTGTCACTCGGGTCGCCGCGCAGCGCGGCGAAGTCGGGGTACTGCGCGGGCGAGAGGCCGTACTTCTCCTGCACCGCCTCGGGGGTGAAGCGGGTCATCTCGCTGACGCCGCGCCGCGGGTAGAGCACGGTGACCTGCTCGTTGACCAGTTGCAGCGCGTCGCGATCGCCGGTGCAGATGAGCACCTGCATGCCCGCGGCGTCGGCCTGCGTGGTCAGCGTGGCGATCAGGTCGTCGGCCTCGAAGCCCTCGACGCCGAGGTAGCGGATGCGCAGCGCGTCGAGCACCAGCCGGATGAGCTCGACCTGGCCGCGGAAGTCGTCGGGCATGGCCGAGCGGCCGGCCTTGTAATCGGCGTACTGCTCGGCCCGGAACGTCTTGCGCGAGACGTCGAAACAGACCGCGATGTGGGTGGGCTGCTCGTCACGCATCAGGTTGATCAGCATCGAGGTGAAGCCGAACACCGCATTCGTGGGCTGGCCGGTGGTGGTCGACATCTCGACCTCGCGCAGCGCATAGAACGCGCGGTAGGCCAGCGAATGGCCGTCGAGCAGAAGCAGCTTGGGTCCGGGCACGGTCTTACCCTACGGCCGGGCGCCGACGACGCAGACGGGTCAGGCGCCTCGGCCGATAAGGCCGCGCTGGCGGACCGCCGCGGCGTTGCGCTGGCCCCGTGCCAGGCGCGCGCGGCGCAGCAGGGCGATGCGTTCGGACACCTCGGAGATGCCGAGCGAGCGCCGCAGCGCCGCCGTCGAGGCCACCCGGTGAACCACCAACGGGGCGAAGCCGAGCCGCGAGAGGTAGCGGTTGGCCTCGCGCGAGCCGGAGGCGGCGGTGGCGAGCACCCGGTCGACACCGCGCTCGTCGGCGAGGTGCACGACGGCGGCGAGCAGCGACCGGCCTACGCCGCGGCGGCGGTGCGGCGGCGCCACCAGCAGGTGAGTGACGTGCACGGCGGGCGTCATGTCGATCGCGCCGATCTCGTCCATCTTGCTGACCACGAGGCCGGCCAGCTCGCCGGTCTGGTCGTCGGCGGCCACCAGCAAGGTGCGGGCCTCCTCGTCCAGGATCTCGCTCAACCTCTCGGCGAGGTGGGCGACGCCCGGGTCGACCAATGCGCGTCCGCTGAACACCCCCGATTTGGTGTCGACCGAGCTGATCAGGGTCACCAGAGCATCGACGTCGGCCGCTTCGGCCGGCCGTACCCGAACGCTGGCACGCGTCATGTGGAGGGCCTCCCCCGGGGGTCGGAGGGTGAACAGAGGGGTGGAGCTGGGTAGCTGCGAATGCAACCATAGGCCCCGGGCCCGGGAGGTGCGCAAGCCCCCTGGCCTCCCGGTGTGGATCAGCCGCCGAGGTAGGCCTTGGTCAGCGATTCATCGCGCATCAGATCATCCGCGGGTCCCTGCAGCGCCAGCCGACCCGATTCGAGCACGTAGGCGTAGTCGGCGATGCGCAGCGCAGCGAGGGCGTTCTGCTCGACGAGCAGCACCGTGACGCCCTGCTCGCGAATCGTGGAGATGGTGTCGAAGATGACGTCGACGAGCACCGGCGCGAGCCCCATGGACGGTTCGTCAAGCAGCAGCAGCTTCGGGTTGCCGAGCATCGCGCGTCCGACCGCGAGCATCTGCTGCTCCCCGCCGGACATCGTCCCGGCCTTCTGCTGCAACCGCTCGCGCAGCACCGGGAACAGGTTGAGCACGTTCTCGCGGTCCGCGGCGATCTGCGCCTTGTCCTTGCGCAGGAACGCGCCCAGGTCGAGGTTCTCGGACACCGTCATGCGCTGGAAGATCCGGCGGCCCTCGGGCGAGTGGCAGATGCCGGCGCGGACGATGTCGTGGGCCGCCATGCCGCTGATCCGCCGGCCCTGGAAGATCACCTCGCCCTTGCGCGGACGTAGTAGCCCGGAGATGGTGCGCAGCGTGGTCGACTTGCCCGCGCCGTTGGACCCGATAAGCGTGACGATCTCGCCCTCGTGCACCTGCAGGTCGATCCCCTGCACCGCCGCGATGTTGCCGTAGCTGACGTGCAGCCCGTTGAGTGCGAGCAGCGGCTCGGTGTCCTTGCGCTCGCTGCGACTGGTCGTGGGTGCGCTCTGGGTCATGGCTTCCTCGTCGACGGCTTCGCGTTGGCGGCGTGCTCGGAACCGGACTTGCCGAGGTAGGCCTCGACGACGCGCTCGTCGCTGCGGATGTCGTCCGGGCCGCCCTCGGCGATCATCTCGCCGCGGTCGAGGACGGTGATGCGCTCGCTCACCCGCATGACCACACTCATGTCGTGCTCGATCAGCAGGATCGAGACGCCCCGTTCGTCGCGCACGCGGTGCACGAAGTCGGTGAACGCCGCGGACTCCTGCGGGTTCATGCCCGCCGTCGGCTCGTCGAGCAGCAGCACCTTGGGCTGCAACGCGAGCGCACGGGCGACCTCGAGGCGACGCTGGTCGCCGTAGGACAGGTTGCGTGCGGTCTCGCCGGCGGTCTTGCCGATGCCCACGAAGTCGAGCAGCTCGTGGGCGGTCTCCAGTGCCTCGCGCTCCTCGCGGCGCTGCTTGGGCAGCCGCAGGATCGTGCTGATCATTCCCGCCTTCAGCTTCGAGTGCATCGCCACCATGACGTTCTCTTCCGCCGTCATGAGATTGAACAGACGGATGTTCTGGAACGTGCGCGCGAGGCCGGCCGCGGCGCGGATGTGCGGCTTGGTATCGGTGATGTCGATGCCGTCGAAATACACCGCACCCTCGGTCGGCGCGTACAGGCCGGTGATGACGTTGAAGAACGTCGTCTTGCCAGCGCCGTTGGGGCCGATGAGGCTGACGATCGATCGCGGCGGGATCGTGAACGACACGTCGTTGACCGCGACCAGACCACCGAACCTGATGGTGATGTGGTCGGCATGCAGGACGTTGGCCTGCACCTTGTCATCGAGCGACAGCTCGTGATCGACCGGCGGGCTGGGTGGGCTGGGCGGAGCGGCGGGTGCTTCGGTCATCGCGACTCCTCCAGGGCGATCTCGTCCTCGACCTCGGCCTCGGTGATGTCGGCACCGAGCGATTCGGCCTCGGTACGAGGTGCTTCGCGCATCAGCTTCTTCGTCCGCTTCTCGGGAATGAGACCACCGGGCCGGAACAGCATCATCAACACCAGCACCACACCGAACAACAGGAACTGGTTCTGCTGGAACTTGTCGGCGACGTGCAGGCCGGTCCACTGGTCGAACTGGACGCCGAACTGGCTCAGCCCGGTGCTGTTCACCCAGGAGAGGATGACCGCGCCGATGGTGACGCCCCAGACGTTGCCCATGCCGCCGAGCACGACCATCAGCAGCACCGTGATCGAGACGGAGAACAGGAATCGTGACGAGGCGACGTTGCCGGTGACGGCGGAGGCGAAGCCGACGCCCCCGAGACCGCCGAAGAACGCACCGACCGCGTAGGCCGAGAGCTTCGTTCTCACCAGCGGGACGCCCATCATGCTGGCCGCCAGTTCGTCCTCGCGGATGGCGAGCCAGGCGCGTCCGAGTCTGCCGTCGCGGATCCGCAGCGAGATGAACATGCAGACGGCGACGAGAACCGCGAGCACGAGCAGCTTGTAGGTGTCGTCGAAGGCGGTGAGCACCTTCGGCACGCCCTGCAAGTTGCCGAACCAGCCGGTACCGATCGGGTCGATCGACGCGATGCCGGTGTCGCCGTTGGTCAGGTTGATGCCGGCGACCTTGCCGTTCTGCGCGATCTGCCCGATCATCTCGCCGAAGCCGAGGGTCACCAGGGCGAGGTAGTCACCGCGCAGGCGCAGCGTCGGCGCGCCGATGATGATGCCGGCGATGGCGCAGACCACGCCCGCGACGATCAACACCAGCCAGAAGGTGACGTGGATGCCGGGCGCCTGGCTCAGGTAGGTCGGCGAGCCGAGGTGGAAGGTCCAACTGTTGGCCCAGGGCTGGGCCATCAGCCAGCCGGCCGCGTACCCGCCGATCGCCCAGAAGGCGACGTAGCCGAGGTCGAGCAGACCGGCATAGCCGACCACGACGTTCAACCCGAGCGCCATGATGATCCACACCATGGACTCGTTGAACGTCGCGACCGGGAGCCAATCGTTGATGCCGTTGGCGATGTTGGTCTGCAGGTTCGGCTCGATGTTGTTGTAGAAGACGAACATCACGATGACGATCGCGAGCATGCTGATCGGCCAGACGAAGCGCGAGACCCCTTGCTGGCGCACGCTGGCGCGCTGTACTGCGGCCATGGCAGCTACACCTTCTCCGTCGTTCGTCTGCCTAGCAGTCCCTCGGGTCTGAACACCATCAGCGTGATCAGGATGATGAAGATGACCGTCTGCGACCACTGCTGACCGAGCCCGTAGGCCGCGCCGTTGTTGACGCCTTCGATGACGCCGATGAGCAGGCCGCCGAGCACAGCCCCGACCAGGTTGCCGATACCGCCCAGAACTGCTGCGGTGAAGGCGATCAGGCCGAGTCGCAGGCCCAGGTTGTAGGAGTTGCTCGCGTGCGTCGCGATCCACAATGCACCCGCTGACCCGGCGAGCGCACCGCCGAGCGCGAACACGAACGAGATGGTCTGGTTGACGTTGATGCCCATCAGCCGCGCGCCGTCCTGGTCGGACGCCACGGCACGCATTGCCTTACCTCGGCTGGTCTTGGTGACGATCCAGCTCATCAGCGCGAGCAACGGCAGGGTCACTCCGGCGACCAGCAGCAGTTGGTAGAACTGGAAACCGTTCCACGACGGGCCACCCAGATTCGTCGTGATCGGCCAGTTGCGCGGCGCCGAGCCGTTCAGGTTGATCCCGATGTCCTGGAAGATGAAGCTGAATCCGACCGCCGTGATCAACGGTGCCAGCTTCGGGGCGTTGCGCAGCCGGCGGTAGGCGACCAGCTCGGTGCCGACGTTGATCAGCGCGCACACGATCATCGCGATGACCATGGACAGCAGCAGGCCGGCGAGGCCGGCCGCCCCGAGGTCACCGAGGCCGAGCCATTTCACGAAGACGTTCGCCGACACCACCGTCCCCAGCATGAACAGGTCGCCATGGGCGAAGTTGATCAGTTCGATGATGCCGTAGACCATCGTGTAGCCGAGCGCGATGAGCGCATACAGGGCGCCGTTGTCGAGCCCGGTGAGCAGGGCGGCGAAGAACTGCCCCGGTCCCTTGATCACGTTTGCGACGATCCACACGGCGAGGGCGAGCAGGATGAGCACTCCGACGACCCGGCCCGCGGTCTCGCCGAGGCGGACCTTGCGACGGATCCTGGTGAGGCTCGGTGAAGCGACAGCAACCATGGTGGGACGGTCCTCCACTGTCTCAAGGGCCAACATAATGCGGTGGCCGGCCGGCACTCGGCCGGCCGGCCACCTGATACCGCCGGGGTTACTGAACGGATTCGCTCTTGAAGAACGTCTCCTGGTTGTTCTTCATGGTCTCGACCGTGATGTCCTTCGCGGTGGTGTCACCGGTCTGGGGAGAGATCACGATCGCCTTGCCGGTCACCGACTCGGTCTGCGGAATGGTGATCCCCGAAGAACCGCCCACCACCTGCGAGACGACGCTCGCCCGCGTGCCGTCGGACTTGGCGATCGCGGCCAGGATGACCTGCATCGCGGCCACACCGTAGAGCGGGTAGCTGCCGGACGGGGCCCGGCCGTACTTCTGCTTGAAAGCGGCGAGAAGCTTCGCGCCCGGGCCGTTGACCTTCGACAGGACCTCGCTGGACAGACCCGCGAAGGTGAGGTACTCACCCTGCGCCTGCGGGAGCTTGTCCTCCTCCGGGTAACCGGTGAAACCGTCCGGCACCATCAGCGGCACCTTCTTGTTGTCACCGAGCACCGCGACCTTGTCCTTGATCAGCTGGCCGCCGTTGTTGTCGTAGATGCCGGCGAAGTAGACCATGTCGGGGTTGGTCGCCTTGATCTTCTGGAACAGCGTCGTGTAGTTGGACGCCTGGGCGTCCCACGCGTCGTTGCCCAGGATCTTCATGCCGTCCTTCTGGGCCTGCGCCTGGAAGGCCTTGGCGACACCGATGCCGTACACCTGGTTGTCGTTGAGGATGTACACCGACTTGGCGTGCAGGTCCTGGGAGGCGAAGTTCGCCGCCGCCGTGCCCTGGTAGTTGTCGGTGGTCACGACGCGCGCGTAGTTGCGCTTGCCGGTCGGGTAGTACTTCTGCGGCTCGCCGGTGTCCCACGGCTTGGTCAGGCCGACATAGGTGTTCGCGTGCGACACCATCAGCATCGGGCCGGACGGGTCCTGGTTGAGCACCGGGATCTCGATCGCGGCGCAGCCGGAGTTGAACGTGCCCATGACCGCGACCTCGGAGGTGTTGGCCACGTGCGCCTTGGCGTTCTGCGCGCACTGCGCGTCGTCCCACTTGCCTGCGGCGGCCGTGGAGTCGTCGTAGGGCTTGATGTTGACCGTGTAGTTGCCGGCCTTGTGGTGGATCGAGTCGAGATAGAGGTTGATCATCTTGTTGGTGTCCCCGGAGGTGTCCGCGGACGAACCCTGCAGCGGCAGGTCGGTACCGACGGTCAGCGTCTTGCCGCCGCCCGTGCCACTGCCACCGCCGGTGGTCGGCTGCGAGGTCGAGCCGCCACCACCTCCGGTGGTCCCGCCACCGCCGCCGGAACTCTTACAGGCCGCAGCACTGGTCGCGGCCAGACTCACCGCGACAGCGACCGTGAGCATTGAACGTGCCCGCACAGGTCCTCCTGGGATCGAGTAGCGGGAGACACCTCGGCGGCCCCCACGGTCCGCGCCGGGACGGGCGCGGAATGCAGGCAATCTAATACGCAGATCAACCCAGTCGCAGTACGCCTTGCGGGACGTGACCCTGTCGTGACCTTCCAGCGGCCACTATCGGTGCAATACCGGCACGAAACGAACCAACGAGGCGTTTGCCCCTTACACGTCGGGGGATTCCGGTGCTTCGTCGCCGGTCAGAACGAGCTCCGCGACGGCCCGCATGGAGGTGCGGTTGTCCATTGCGGCGCGCTGGATCCAGCGGAAGGCCTGCGGCTCGGTCATCGCGTGCGCGGTCATCAGCGCACCCTTGGCACGCTCGATCAGCTTGCGTGCCTCCAGGCGCTCGCGCAGTCCGCTGACCTCGTTCTCGAGCGCGGTGATCTCGGCGAAGCGCGAAACCGCCATCTCGATCGCCGGGAGCAGGTCGCGCTTCTCGAACGGCTTGACCAGATAGGCCATGGCGCCGGCGTCCCGGGCGCGCTCGATGAGGTCGCGCTGGCTGAAGGCGGTGAGCATGACGACCGGCGCGATCCGGTTGCCGGTGATCTGCGCGGCGGCGGCGATGCCGTCCATCTTCGGCATCTTGATGTCGCAGATGACCAGGTCGGGTCGCAGCTCGCCGGCGAGCGCCACCGCCTGTTCGCCGTCGGCCGCCTCGCCGACGACCTCGAAGCCCTCGTCGCGCAGCATCTCGCCGAGGTCGAGCCGGATCAGCGCCTCGTCCTCGGCGATGACGACACGCAACGCCCGCGGCGTGTCGTCGGCGTCGACGGCCTGGGACGGGGCATCGGAAGCGGGATCAACAGCGGGGGCCACGGTGCGTCCCTCTCCCATCAAGACCGACGATCGCGAGCCTCAAGCCTAGCCCGGATAGGATGACCGGGCAGTGACGGCCCCTGTGGCGGAATCGGTATACGCGATGGTCTCAAACACCATTGCCGAAAGGCATGTGGGTTCGAATCCCACCGGGGGCACTCACCGCGGATCAGCGACGACGCAGGTTCACGTTGAGGATGCGCATCGTCTCGTAGGCGTTGTCCATCGCCTTGTCGAGCTCGTCCTTGTAGTTCGGGCCGTCGTTGTCCAGCGTGCGCAGCACCCGCCGCTCGCGGATCAGCCCGGTCTTCTGCTCGACACGCACGACGCACACCTCGGTCATCCCGTCGTCGGTGGTGCGTGAATCGGTGAACCACTCGGACGGGGTACGTGAGACATCGAGCTCGGGCGCCGGCGCGCCGGGCTGGCGGAACTTGCTGATCCGGTAGGTGCCGACCAGGATCGCCAACAGGATCGCCAGCAGGAGCACCAGCTCGAGGAAAACTCGCGCGGCGCCCATCTACTTGCTCGGAACGTTGAGGCTCACCCCTGAATTGTTGCCCAGAACGAGCGTGGTGAGCTTGGACGGCAGCGCGTGCAGGATGTCGATCTGCTGGCAGGCCTTGCAGGGCGTCGTAGCCTGACTGGCGCGCCTTGTTGGTCTGGGCCTGGATCTGCGCCTGCTTCAGGTCGGCCTGGGCGGCGCTGACCTGGGCGAACTTCGCCTGGGCGTCCGAGATCGCCTTCTGCACCGCGGGGTCGAGGTCGACCTTGGCGAGGTTGAACCGCACGTTGGAGAAGAACTCCCCGCCGAGGGTCGAGTTCAGGTCGCCCGCGAGCGAGGAGCTGATGCTCTGCTCGATCCGGGCGAGGTGCACGTTGCCCATCTTGGACGCGTCGATCGACGCCGTCGTGTTCTGCACGAGCGAGCACGATGCCACGAGGTCGGCGCACTTCACGTCGCCGATCGACACCCGTAGGTCGTTGTTGATGATCGGCGCGACGACCTGATCGAGGAAGCAGGAGAAGCCTTCGTCGCCGTCCCAGACGTCGCGTGACTGGCTGGTGTCGGTGCAGCGGAACTCGCGCGTGCCGTACTTGTCGTCGAAGTCCCTGAGCACCTTGTAGTCGCCGGACGGGTCGGTGTTCAGGGTGAAGTAGGCCGAGCCCTCGATACCGACGTTCACGCCGTCGGCGGTGGGGACGGTGATCGACTCGTTCGCGTCCGCGGGCGAGCCGCAGCTGCTGATCGTGTAGAAGCGCTGGCTGGTCGGATAGTTGTGCAGCGTCGAGAACATTCCGATGTCGGTACGTCCGGATGACGGCGGCAGCACCTGCCGGATCTTGGTGTTGTCGAACGGGGCGCCGTTGCGTACGACCGCGACGTGGCCGCCGTCGGTGCTGCCGAAGCTCTCGTTCTGCCAGACGAGGAAAGAGATCAACACGACGAGCACCAGCAGCACGATGCCGACAGCGGTAGTGGTTCGGCGCGGGCTGCGTGCGGGTTTCGCGCCGTCCTCGGTCGCATCTTTCGGGCGGCGATCAGCCCCGGCTTCGCGATCAGGGAGTCATCGAAGCATCTCGTAACGTCACATGCCTCCCCGGGGACGGATACTGTCGTCATGGCCCACATGACACCGGACGAGTTCCGCGAGCACGGTCGCCAGGTCATCGACTGGATCGCCGACTATCTCGAACAGATCGAGTCCTTCCCGGTCCTGTCTCCTGCCGAGCCGGGCGCGGTACGCGCGGCGCTGCCGGACCGGCCCCCCGAGCGTGGCACCGGCTTCGACGACGTGCTGCGCGACATGAGCGACATCGTGCTGCCCGGCATCACCCACTGGCAGCACCCGTCCTTCTTCGCCTACTTCCCCGCGAACGCGAGCGGTCCGGCGATCCTCGGCGATCTGCTCGCGTCCGGCCTCGGCGTGCAGGGCATGCTCTGGGCCACCTCGCCCGCGGCCACCGAACTCGAGACGCACGTCCTCGACTGGATGGTCGAGCTGCTCGGCCTGCCCGAGCGGTTCCTGTCCGGCGGGGACGGCGGCGGGGTGATCCAGCACAGCGCCTCCGACGCCGCGCTCGTGGCCCTGCTCGCCGCGCTGCACCGGGTCAGCGGCGGCGCCACCGAGCGCGCGGGCGTGGCCGCCGGTCGCTATGCGGTCTACGCGTCCTCGCAGACCCACTCGTCGGTCGAGAAGGCCGCGCGCATCGCCGGGCTCGGCGCCGACGCCGTGCGCAAGATCGACATCGATCCGGCGACGCTGGCGATGGATCCGACGCTGCTGCGCGAGGCGGTCGAGCACGACGTCCGGGTCGGTATCACTCCCACGATGGTGGTCGGCACGATCGGCACGACCGGGGCCGGCGCGATCGATCCGATCCGCGAGCTCGGCGAGATCGCCCACGAGCACGGGGCCTGGCTGCACGTCGACGCGGCGTGGGCCGGCGTCGCCGCGGTCGCCCCGGAGTTCCGCTGGATCAACGACGGCGTCGAGTACGCCGACTCCTACGACACCAACCCGCACAAGTGGCTGCTCACCAATTTCGACTGCAGCACGTTCTGGGTGGCCGACCGCACCACGCTGCTCGGCGCGTTGTCGATCCTGCCCGAGTACCTGCGCAACACCGCCACCGAATCCGGCGCGGTCATCGACTACCGCGACTGGCACGTCCCGCTCGGGCGGCGGTTCCGCGCCCTCAAGCTGTGGTCGGTGATCCGCTGGTACGGCGCCGAGGGACTGCGCGAGCACGTCCGCAACGGCGTCGCCCTCGCGCAGGAGTTCGCGTCCTGGGCCGCGGCGGACGATCGGTTCGAACTGGCCGCGCCGCAGCAACTCGGCCTGGTCACCTTCCGGCTGCGCGCGGGCGACGACGCGACGCGCGCGCTGATGGACGAGGTGAACGCGTCCGGACGGATGTATCTCACTCACACCGTCGTCGACGGCGCCGTCGTGCTGCGCATGGCGATCGGAGCGACACTGACCGAGCAGCGCCACGTGCAGGCCGCGTGGGAGTTGCTGAGCGCTACGGCTCGATGAGGCGGACCATGCCTTCCTGCGCGACGCTGCCCAGGTGGCGGCCGGCGCGCGAGAAGAACCGTCCGGTGGCGAAGCCGCGGCCACCGCTCGCGGCAGGCGACTTCATCGCGTAGAGGATCCACTCGTCCATGCGGAACGGGTGCAGGAACCACATCGCGTGGTCGAGAGAGGCCATCGCCAGCTTCTGATGCACGTGCGAGAGCCCGTGCCGCACCAGCACGGTGTCGAGCAGCGTCATGTCCGAGGCGTAGGTCAGCAGGCACACGTGCAGCAGCGGGTCGTCGGGCAGCGTGCCGTTCGCGCGGATCCACAACCGCTGCGGGCCGTCGCTCGCGCCCGCCCGCTCCCACGACGGCGGGTCGACATAGCGCCGCTCGATCGGGTGCGGGCGGGCGAGTACCTCCGCGCGCAGTTCCGGCTGATCGGCGTAGCGCTCGGCGAGGGTCGGCAGCTCCTCCGGCGGCGGGACGTCCGGCATCCGCGCCTCGTGCTCGATGCCGTCCTGCTGCAACTGGAACGACGCGGACAGCGTGAAGATCGCCTTGTCGTGCTGCAGCGCGACGGTGCGGCGCACCGAGAACGACCGGCCGTCGCGGACGCGGTCGACGTCGTAGTCGATCGGCTCGTTCGGGTCGCCGGCACGGATGAAGTAGCCGTGCAGCGAGTGGACGTGCCGGTCCGCGGCGACCGTCCGGCCGGCCGCGACCAACGCCTGCCCCGCGACCTGGCCGCCGAACACCCGCTGTGTGCGCGTCTGGTGGCTCTGCCCGCGGAACCGGTCGGTGTCGAGCTGTTCGAGATCGAGCAGCCGGACGAGATCGTCGAGTTCGCGTTGCTGGTCGGGTTCGGGCTGGTGCGGCATCGACTCACGCATCGTGGCGGACGATGTCGCCGATGTGGTGCACCCGGATCGTGTTCGTCGCGCCCGGGGTCGCCGGCGGGGTGCCGGCGACGATGATCACGAGATCGCCGGGTCGGCACACGCTGCGGTTGATGAGCGCGGTGTCGACCTGGCGGACCATCTCGTCGGTGGTCTTCACTGTCCAGACGAGCTGCGCCTCGGCGCCCCAGATCAGCGCCATCTGCCGCTGCACCTGCTCGACCGGCGTGAACACCAGGATCCGTTGCGTGGGCTGCAGCCGCGAGAGCCGCTTGGCGGTGTCGCCGGTCTGGGTGAACGCGACCAGCGCGACCGCGCCGAGCGCGTCGCCGATGTCGCGGGCCGCCTTCACCAGCGCACCACTCGACGTGCGCGGGTTGTGCATCAGGCCGCGCACGTCCGTGCCCGAGTCCTCGACCGAGGTGATGATGCGGCTCATCGTCGCGACCGCCTGGACGGGGTACTTGCCCACGCTGGTCTCGCCCGAGAGCATCACCGCGTCGGCGCCGTCGATGACCGCGTTCGCGACGTCGGACGCCTCGGCGCGGGTGGGACGCGAGTGGGTGATCATCGACTCGAGCATCTGGGTGGCGACGATGACGGGCTTGGCGTTGTCGCGGCAGATCTGCACGCACCGCTTCTGCACCACCGGCACCATCTCGAGCGGCATCTCGACGCCGAGGTCGCCGCGCGCGACCATCACGCCGTCGAAGGCCAGCGCGATCTCCTCGAGCCGGTCGACCGCCTCGGGCTTCTCGATCTTGGCGATCACCGGACGGCGGATGCCGACATCGTCCATGATCTGGTGGACGAGCTTGACGTCCTCGGGCGCACGGACGAACGACAACGCGATGAAGTCGACGCCGAGACGCAACGCGAATTCGAGGTCGTCGGCGTCCTTGTCCGACATGGCCGGCACGCTGACCGCGACGCCGGGCAGCGAGAGGCCCTTGTTGTTGCTGACCGTGCCGCCCTCCAGGACGTCGCACACCACGTCCGTGCCGTTCTCGATCTCGACAGCGACGAGCGCGACGTTGCCGTCGTCGACCAGCAGCCGGTCGCCGGGACGCACGTCGTCAGCCAGTTCCTTGTAGGTCGTCGACACCCGGTCGTGATCACCCGGGACGTCTTCGATGGTGATCCGGACCCGCTCGCCCGCGGCCCACTGCACCGGGCCGTCGGCGAACCGGCCGAGGCGGATCTTCGGGCCCTGCAGGTCTGCGAGCACCGCGACGTTGCGTCCGGCCGCGGCTGCCGCCTGGCGCACCTCGTGGAAGCGCCGGCCGTGCTCGGAGTGCTCGCCATGGCTGAAGTTCAGCCGCGCGACGTCCATACCCGCCTCGACGAGTGCACGACACCGCTCCACCGTGTCGGTCGCCGGTCCGAGCGTGCACACGATCTTGGCGCGTCGCATCACACGTCAAGCCTAGGACGTGGCGTGAAGGCGGGTGCCGCCCCCCGCCCGGAGCAGCGGGCCGGGGTCAGGTTCGGGCGGCGGCCATGACGGCGGCGTCCACGTCCTCGCCGTTCGCCTCGGCACGCGCGGTCGCCTCGACCACCCGCTGGAAGTCGCGCGGCACGATCACGCTGAAGCGCCGCACCGCGGACGGCCAGTCGGCCAGCAGCGCCGCGCCCACCGGCGAGTCGGTGTGGGCCACGTGTCCCTCGACGAGGCGGCGCAGCCGGTCGGCGTGCTCGCCCGCGAGCGGCACCACGTCCACGAGTTCGGGGTTGACCAGGCTCTCGTCCAGGTCGAGCACGTAGGCGTAGCCGCCGGACATGCCGGCGCCCAGGTTGCGGCCGATCGTGCCGAGAATGACCGCGACTCCCCCGGTCATGTACTCCAGCGCGTGGTCGCCGGTGCCCTCGGCGACGACCGTCGCCCCCGAGTTGCGCACACAGAACCGCTCCCCGACGACGCCGCGCAGGAAGATCGACCCGGACGTCGCGCCGTAGGCGATCACATTGCCGCCGATGACGTTGTCCTCGGCGGCGAACGGCGCGTCGGGGTGCGGGCGCACGGCGAGCACGCCGCCGGACAGTCCCTTGCCGACGTAGTCGTTCGCGTCGCCGATCAGCCGCAGCGTGATGCCGCGCGGGACGAACGCACCGAACGACTGGCCCGCCGAGCCGGTGAAGGTGATGTCGATCGTGCCGTCCGGCAGTCCGTCGGCGCCGTAGCGGCGCGTCACCAGCGAGCCCAGCATCGTGCCGACGGTGCGGTTGACGTTGCGCACCGGCAGTTCGAGGCGGACGGGCGAGGCATCGAGCAGCGCGCCCTCGCACAGCTGGATCAGCGTGTTGTCCAGCGCGGCATCCAGGCCGTGGTTCTGCTCGCGGACCTTCTTCACCGCCGGGCCGTACGGCGTCTGCGGGACGGCGAGCATCGGCGACAGATCCAGACCGGCCGCCTTCCAGTGGTCGATCGCCTTCGCGGTGTCGAGCACCGACACCTGGCCGATAGCCTCGTCCAGCGTGCGGAACCCGAGCGAGGCGAGGATCTCGCGGACCTGCTCGGCGACGTACTCGAAGAACGTCACGACGAACTCCGGCCTGCCGGTGAACCGCGTCCGCAACTCCGGATTCTGCGTCGCGACCCCGACCGGACAGGTGTCGAGATGGCAGACGCGCATCATCACGCACCCGCTCACGATCAGCGGCGCGGTCGAGAAGCCGAACTCCTCGGCGCCGAGCAGCGCGGCGACCACGACGTCGCGTCCGGTCTTCATCGCACCGTCGACCTGCACGGTGATCCGGTCGCGCAACCCGTTCAGCAACAGGGTCTGCTGGGTGTCGGCGAGGCCGAGCTCCCACGGCAGGCCGGCGTGCTTGAGCGAGGTCAGCGGCGCGGCGCCGGTGCCGCCGTCGTGGCCCGAGATCAGAACGACGTCGGCGTGCGCCTTCGACACCCCGGCGGCCACCGTGCCGACGCCGGCCTCGCTCACCAGCTTCACGTGCACGCGCGCCTGCGAGTTCGCGTTCTTCAGGTCGTGGATCAGCTGCGCGAGATCCTCGATCGAGTAGATGTCGTGGTGCGGCGGCGGTGAGATCAGCCCCACGCCCGGCGTCGAATGCCGCGTGCGCGCGATCCATGGATAGACCTTGTAGCCGGGCAGCTGGCCGCCCTCGCCGGGCTTGGCACCCTGCGCGACCTTGATCTGCAGGTCGTCGGCGTTGACCAGGTAGTGCGAGGTCACGCCGAACCGTCCCGAGGCCACCTGTTTGACGGCCGAGCGGCGCAGATCACCATTGGCGTCCGGCACGAACCGGTCGGCGTCCTCGCCGCCCTCGCCGCTGTTGGACTTCGCGCCGAGGCGGTTCATCGCGATCGCGAGCGTCTCGTGCGCCTCGGCCGAGATCGACCCGTAGGACATCGCGCCGGTCGCGAACCGCTTGACGATCGACGCCACCGGCTCGACCTCGTCGATCGGGACGGGCGCGCGGTCCGGCCGGAACTCGAACAGCCCGCGCAGCGTGCCGCCCTCACGGTTGAGCCGCTCGACCTTCTCGGTGTACTCCTCGAACAGCTCGAACCGACGCTGCCGCGTCGCGTGCTGCAGCAGGAAGACCGTCTCGGGATTGAACAGGTGCAGCTCGCCCTCGCGGCGCCACTGGTACTCACCGCCCACGTCCAGGCGCCGGTGCGCTTTCGCCGTCGGCACGAGCGGGTACGCGGTGGCATGCCGCGCCGCGGCCTCGTCGGCGAGCACGTCGAGCCCCACGCCGCCGAGTCGTGACGGCGTGGTGCCGAAGTACTCGTCGACCAGCGGACGGGCCAGCCCGAACGCCTCGAACACCTGCGCGCCGGTGTAGGAGGCGATCGTCGAGATTCCCATCTTGGACATCACCTTGAGCACGCCCTTGCTCAACGCCTTGACGTAGTTGGCGATCGCCTTCTCGGAGCTGACGCCGCTGATCGCTCCGGCCGAGACGAGGTCCTCGATCGACTCGAAGGCGAGGTAGGGGTTGACCGCGGCGGCGCCGTAACCGATCAGCAGCGCGATGTGGTGCACCTCGCGGGCCTCGCCGGTCTCGACGACGAGCCCGACCTGTGTCCGCTGCCGGGTGCGGACCAGGTGCTGGTGGACGGCCGAGGTGAGCAGCAGCGACGGGATCGGCGCGTGGTCGGCATCGCAGTCGCGGTCGGACAGAATCAGGATGCGCGCGCCGGCCGCGATGGCCTGCGAGCACTCGCGCCGCACCCGTTCCAGCGCCGCGGTCAACGCCTCGGCGCCGCCGAACACCCGGAACCGGCCGTCGATCAGCGCGCACTGGAACCCGGGCAGGTCGCCGTCGGCGTTGACGTGCCAGATCTTTGCCAGCTCGTCGTTGTCGATCACCGGCCGGGGCAGCACGATCTGCCGGCACGACGCCGCGCCGGGGGCGAGCAGGTTCTGCTCCGGGCCGACCGCACCGGCCAGCGAGGTCACCATCTCCTCGCGGATCGCGTCGAGCGGCGGGTTGGTGACCTGCGCGAACAGTTCGGTGAAGTAGTCGAACAACAGCCGCGGCCGCTTCGACAGCGCGGCCAGCGGGGTGTCCGTCCCCATCGACCCGAGCGGCTCGATGCCGCTGGTCGCCATCGGCGCGAGCAGCAGCCGCAGCTCCTCCTCGGTGTAGCCGAAGATCTGCTGACGCCGGGTCACCGACTCGTGGGTGAACACCGTGTGCTCGCGCTCGGGCAGGTCCTCGAGCCGGATCAGCCCGGCGTGCAGCCATTCCCCGTACGGGTGCTCGTTCGCGAGTTCGCGCTTCACGTCCTCGTCGGAGCGGATCTCGCCGCGTGCGGTGTCGACGAGGAACATCCGGCCCGGCTGCAGCCGGCCCTTGGCGACCACGGTGGCCGGGTCGAGGTCGAGCACGCCCGATTCGGAGCCGAGCACGACCAGCCCGTCCGCGGTCTGCCACCAGCGGCCCGGCCGCAGGCCGTTGCGGTCGAGGACGGCGCCGATCACCGTGCCGTCGGTGAACGTGACGCACGCCGGGCCGTCCCACGCCTCCATCAGTGACGCGTGGAACTCGTAGAACGCGCGCCGGTCCGCCTCCATCGACGGGTGGTTCTCCCACGCCTCGGGCACCATCATCAGCACCGCGTGCGGCAGGCTGCGCCCGGCCAGGTGCAGCAGCTCGAGCGCCTCGTCGAAGGTCGCCGAGTCCGACGCGTCCGGCGTGCAGATCGGGAACAGCCGGCGGATGTCACCGGGGATCAGGTCGGATTCGAGCAGCGCCTCGCGGGTGCGCATCCAGTTGCGGTTGCCGCGGATGGTGTTGAACTCGCCGTTGTGCGCGATGTAGCGGAACGGGTGCGCGAGCGGCCACGACGGGAAGGTGTTCGTCGAGAACCGGCTGTGCACCAGCGCCAGCGCACTCGCGAACCGCTCGTCGCGCAGGTCGGGGAAGAACTCGCCGAGCTGGTCGGTGGTGAGCATGCCCTTGTAGACCATCGTGCGGCCCGACAGGGACGCGAAGTACAGCTCGAGCTCGTTCTCGCGAGCCCGCCGCTCGGCGACCCGCCGCAACGCGAACGCGCGCCGCTCGAGCTCCAGGCCTTGCTCGGCGGCTGCGCCGGCCAGGAACACCTGCCGGAACCGGGGCATCACGCTGCGCGCGGTCGGGCCGATGGACGAGTCGTCGGTCGGCACGTCGCGCCAGCCGAGGACGGTGAGGCCCTCCTCGGCCGCGGTCGCCTCGACGATCTCGATCGTGCGGCGGGCGGCCTCCGCATCGGCCGGCAGGAACGCGATACCGCTCGCGTACGAGCCGGCGGCGGGCAGCTCGCACCCGGCGACCGCCCGCAGGAAGACGTCGGGCAGCTGGACGGTGATGCCGGCGCCGTCGCCGGAGGACGTCTCGGCGCCGGCCGCGCCGCGGTGGTCGAGGTTGTGCAGCGCGGTCAGCGCCTGCTCGACGATCGTGTGGCTGCTGCGCCCGGCGAGGTCGGCGAGGAAGGCGACTCCGCAGGCGTCCTTCTCGAACGCCGGGTCGTAGAGGCCGGCGGCGTCGGGTTGGGCAGAGAACGGAGGCTTCACGGGTCTCCCGTCGAGGACGGCCGACGGATCGGCAGGCGGGTCGGTCGGGACGCCGTTGGCCCGGGTGCGCGCGGTGAGGCGACCCCAGGTTACCGGGAGGTTTCCGGCGGACCGCACCGGATGCGTTGTGAGCTATCTCCGGGTCTGTCAGATCCTGCGGAGCTCGATCTCGATGTCGGCGCGCAACTGCGGATCGGTGATGAGCCGGCCGGTGCGGTCGGTGAGGTAGAACGCGCCCACCACGGACTTGCCCAGGGTCGCGATCCGCGCCGAGCGCACGTCGGTGCCGCTGCGCTCGAGCGCCGCGGTGATCCGGGTGAGCAGGCCGATGGTGTCCTCGGTGCGGATCTCCAGCACGGTGGCGTCGGTAGCCTCGTCGTCGAACCAGCTCACGGTCGGCGGCCGGGTCGGGCGGCGCTGGGCGTAGGCGTGCTCCTTCTCGCGCAACCGGTCGGCCAGGGGGAGCTCGCCGGCGAGCGCGCGGGCGAGTTCGGCCCGCAGCAGCGCGGCGTCGGGCAGCCGACCGAAACGCGGTTCGACGACGAAGCTGTTGACCGCCATCCGGCGGTGCGTGCGGATCGATGCCTGCCGGATGTCGAGCAGGTGCAGGGCGAGCACGCCGGCCGTCCGGTAGAGCACGCCGACCCCGTCGGGGGCCGCCACGACGATCTCGCGGCCGCGGACGACGACTGCGAGCGAGCCGGCCTCGGCGAGCGCGCGGCGCTCGGCGTCGAGGGGTTCGGACGGAGCCGGTTCAGCGCCACGCAGCACAGCACGGGCCCGTTCGGTCAGCTCGGCGATCAGGCCGGCCTTCCAGTCGCTCCAGGCCGCCGGCCCGGTCGCTGCCGCGTCGGCGATCGACAGCGCGTGCAGCAGGCCGAGCACCTCCGCCGAGCCGGCGACCGCGTCGGTGACGATGGTCAGGGTGACCGGGTCGGTTAGGTCGCGCCGGGTGGCGGTGTCCGGCAGCAGCAGGTGGTGCCGGGTGAGCGCGGCGATCACGTCGGCGTCGTGGTCGGGGAAGCCCATCCGCTCGGCGATCTTGCGGGCGTGCCCGGCGCCGACGACCGAATGGTCGCCGCGGTAGCCCTTGCCGATGTCGTGCAGCAGCGCGCCGAGGAGCAGCAGGTCCGGACGGTCGACCTCGCGGGTGTGCTCGGCGGCCTGCGCCGCGGTCTCGAGCAGGTGCCGGTCGACGGTGAAGCGGTGGACGGGGTTGTGCTGGGCGCGGCTGCGCACCGCGTCCCACTCCGGGAGCAGCGGCCCGAGCAGGCCGGCGAGGTCGAGCGATTCGAGCACCGGCACGGCGGCCTCGCCGGTGCCGAGCAGGGCCACGAGGTCCTCGCGCAGCTCGGCGGTCCACGGTTCGGGTACGGCCGCGTCGGCGGCGGCCAGCCGCTCGAGCGTGTGCGCGGCGATCGGCAACCCGCTCTCCGCGGCCGCGCGGGCCACCCGCAGGACGAGGCCCGGGTCGGCCGCCGGCGCGGCGTCGCGGGCGAGCATCACCTCGCCGTCCTGGGCGACGACGTCGCGGGCCAGGCCCTCGCGCACCGGCCCCGACGCGCCGAACAGGCGCTGCCGCAAGGAGGCCCGCGGTGCCGGGCGCAGTCGCCGGAAGGCGGTGTCCAGGTCGTGCGCGATCGTGCGGGCCGACTGGTTGACCTGGCGCAGCACCTCGTCACGGCCGGGGCCACCGGCCGGATCGTGCAGGTCGAGGGCGAGCGCGAGCGCATCGTGCTCCTGCAACCGCAACACGTCGTCGGCACGGCCGGTGAGGCGGTGCAGCTCGCCGCGCACGTCGAGCAGTTCGGCGGCGCGCTCGCGGGTGTGCGCCGGCAGGTCGACGAGTTGCGCGAGGGCGAGCGCGTGCAGCAGCCGCACGTCGCGCAACCCGCCGCGCGAGTCCTTGAGATTGGGCTCGAGCAGGTAGGCGCCTTCGCCGGCGAGCTGCCAGCGCTGTCGGGCCTGCTCGCGCAGCTCGTCCAGGCGCGAGGTCGAGGTGGCCCGCCAGAGCGCGAGCACCTCGCTGCGCACGCGCGCGGTCAGCGTCTCGTCTCCCGCGAGGTGGCGCAGGTCGAGCAGCCCGAGCAGCGCCTTGACGTCCTCGCGCGCGACGCGCACGGCCTCGTCGGGCGTGCGCACCGAGTGGTCGAGGCCGACGCCGCTGTCCCAGATCGGGTACCAGATCGCGTCCGCGACTTCGGCCACACCGCCCTTGCGGTCGTGCAGCAGCACCAGATCGAGGTCGGACCGCGGTGCCGGTTCGCGCCGGCCCAGGCTGCCCACGGCGGCCAGCGCGACCGGCCCGGCGTCGGCCGGCAGCCGGCGGGCCAGCCAGCCGTCGTAGCCGTCGGTCAGGGCCGCGCGCAGCGGCGCACGCACGAGTCCGGGCCGGCGCAGCACGCCGGCCCGGACCTCGTGGAGTGCGTCAGACAGCGTCCGGGCCCCGCTCGCCCGTCCGGACCCGGACGAGGGTGTCGACCGGGGTGACCCACACCTTGCCGTCGCCGATCTTGCCGGTGCGGGCTGCCTCGACGATCGCGTCGACCACCTTGTCGGCGTCGCCGTCGTTGACGAGGACGTCGATGCGCACCTTCGGCACGAGGTCGACGGTGTACTCCGCGCCGCGATAGACCTCGGTGTGGCCCTTCTGCCGGCCGAAGCCCTGCACCTCGCCGACGGTCAGGCCCTGGATGCCGAGCACCTCGAGCGCGGCCTTGACGTCGTCGAGCTTGAACGGCTTGACGACCGCTGTCACCTGCTTCATGCAGTCACACTCTCAATCGATTCCGCCGCCGGTGCCGACGACGGGCTGGACACAGTTGCGGTGGCACCGAGGCCGTGACCGCCGCCGGTGAGGCCGCCCCAGTCGTAGGCCGTCTCGCCGTGCTCGGCACTGTCGATGCCGCTCATCTCGTCGTCTCGTGTGACCCGCCAACCGATGGTGTACTTGATCGCCAGCCCGAGGACGGCGGTGATGCCGCCGCTCCACACCAGGGTGAACAGCACGCCCATGGCCTGGTGGCCGAGCAGGGCCAGGTCACCACCGTAGAACAGCCCGTTCGTGCCGGCCGGGAAGAAGCCGTCGACACCCTGCGGCGACGACGTGGTACCGACCAGGCCGATCATCAGCGCGCCGAGGATGCCGCCGACGAGGTGCACCCCGACCACGTCCAGCGAGTCGTCCAGGCCGATCTTGTACTTGAAGCTGACGGCGACCGCGCACACCATGCCGGCGACCACACCGACGACGATCGCGCCGAGGGTGTTGACCGCGCCGCACGACGGGGTGATCGCGACCAGGCCTGCGACGACACCGGAGGCGGCGCCCAGCGAGGTGGCCTTGCCGTGCAGCATCCGCTCGACCGCCAGCCAACCGAGCATCGCGCACATCGTCGCGACCGTGGTGTTGAGGAAGGTCGTCCCCATCTCGCCCTGGAACTGCGCCGAGAAGCCGCCCCACGCCTTGGTGGTGCTCGCGCTGAACACCATCGAGCCGACGTTGAAGCCGTACCAGCCGAACCACAGCAGGCCCGCGCCGATCATCGTGAGGGTCAGGTTGTGCGGGCGCATCAGCTCGCGCGGCCAGCCCACTCGCTTGCCGATGATCAGCGCCAGCACGCCGCCGGCGACACCGGCGTTGATGTGGACGACCGTCCCGCCGGCGTAGTCGAGGTTCGGGAAATGCGAGTACCACCAGCCGCCGCCCCAGATGTTGTGGGCGATCGGGAAGTACACCAGCGTCACCCAGGCGACGACGAACACGATCCACGCCGACATGCGCACCCGGTCGGCGATCGCCCCGCTGATCAGGGCTGCCGTGATGGCGGCGAAGGTCAGCTGGAAGAGCACGTAGATGTAGTTGCCGGGGCTCACGCCGTGCATCCCGAACATCGAGAGCGGGTTGGCGATCAGGGCGCCGTTGCCGTTGCCGACGCCGTTGCCGCCCCAGCCTTCCGACCAGCCCCACAGCACGAACACGATGCCCACCACCGCGAACGCGGCGAAGGACATCATCATCATGTTGAGCACGGACTTCGAGCGCGTCATGCCGCCGTAGAAGAGCGCGAGCGCCGGCACGGTCATCATCAGCACGAGCGCCGTAGCGACGATCATCCAGGCGTAGTACCCGTCCATTCAGCCTCCAGCCGAGATCTGCGTTGCGGTGGGGGTGCTGCGGACCGCGCTGTCCCGCTCCTCGCCCCGCACTCTCGGCAAACGAGATTTCCGGGAACGGCGCGGACGTGTTTCCGGGACGTTAACGCTCAGGCCGGACGGCAGACGACCCACACCCGGGTGATCGTCTGCTCGGGCAGGTCGTAACCGATCCGCACGACGACGTAGGGCGTCTTCGCGATCCGGATGTTCTCGCCGACGCGCGGCAGCAGCTCGGCGTAGGTCGTCACGGCGAGTTCGGTGTCGGCCTCGTCGACGTAGGTGACGACGACGGGGTCACGAAACAGCGACGGCACGCCGCCGATGATTCCACTTGCCCCTCACGCGGCGTCAGGCTGCACAGTGACTGTCATGACGTCCGGGACCTACACCGTCGGCGAGCTCGCCGCCCTCGCGCACGTCACCGTGCGCATGCTGCACCACTACGACGCGATCGGGCTGCTCATCCCGAGCGGCAGGACCCACGGCGGGTACCGCCGCTACTCCGACACGGACCTGGTGCGGCTGCGCCAGATCCTCTACTACCGCTCACTCGAATTCGGCCTGGACGACATCGCCACGATGCTCGCCGAGCCGGACGTCACCGCCGAGGACCACCTGCGGCGCCAGCACCGGCTGGTGCGCGAACAGATCGACCACCGCCGTGAACTGCTCGCGGCACTCGAGAAAGAGATGGAAGCCCGTCAGATGGGCATTTCGCTGACACCGGAAGAACAGTTCGAGGTCTTCGGCACCGACAAGGTCAGCGGTGAATGGGCCGACGAGGCCCGCGACCGCTGGGGCGACACGGCGGCCTACCGCGAATCCCGACGCCGCACGGCGCGCTACACGAAAGACGACTGGCAACGCCTGAAGGAGGAGTCCGATGCCGGGCTGATCGCCTTCCGCGATGCCATGACCGCCGGCGTCGACGCGCGCTCGGTGCAGGGGACGGCGCTCGCCGAGGAGCATCGGCAGTTCCTCACCCGCTGGTTCTACGACTGTGGCTACGACCTGCACCGCGGGCTGGCCGACATGTACCTGTCCGACGACCGGTTCCGGCAGACCTACGAGCAGGTCGCGCCGGGTCTCGCGCAGTACGTCCACGACGCGGTCCACGCCAACGCCGACAGCGCGCAGCGGTGATCCGACCGGGCCTGCCGCTGATGTCGTGCTTCGCGCAGGGAGGTCTCGCGAGTGTTGGAGCGCAGCAGTTCGTACTACACGCGTAGTACGAACCGAGAACGGCAACCTTTTCGCCGACGCGCGGGTCGGGGTCCGTCTCGCACACCCCGCTGCGACAGACTCCTCACGTGACCGTCACGATCGAGCCTCCTGATTCCGTCGTCCTCATCGTCGGGCGCGAGCAGTTCACCGTGCCGTCGGGCTTCGGCGGGGCGACGTCGGTCGGCACGAACGACTGCGTCGCTCTGGGCGTCCGGTCGGTGGACGACGGACCGACCTCGATCACCTTCGCGGCGGACGCACCGACTGGTTCGGAGATGACGCTCATCGGTGAGCACCAACTGGAATCCGAGGGGTTGCTGTCGGTACGGACATCGTCACCGTGGTCGTCAGCATCGAAGCGAGCCGTCGGGCGTAACGCTGGTCAGAGCCTTGTGAGTCAGGCGACGGCGGAGCGGGCGGCGACGAACGCTCGCACGCAGGTCTCGACGTCCGCGGCGGAGTGCGCGGCCGACAGCTGCACCCGGATGCGGGCCTTGCCCTGCGGCACGACCGGGTAGCTGAACGCGATCACGTACACGCCGTGGCGCAACATCTCGTCCGCGATCCTTCCGGCCACGACCGCGTCGCCGAACATGACCGGCGTGATCGGGTGCTCGCCGGGCAGGATGTCGAAGCCCTCTTCGGTCATCCGGCGGCGGAACAGTTCGGTGTTCGCGCGCAGCTGCGCCCGCGCGTCGTCGGACGACGCGACCAGGTCGAGCGCGGCCAGCGAGCCGGCGACCACCGAGGGCGCGACGGCGTTCGAGAACAGGTACGGGCGCGAGCGCTGCCGCAGCAGCTCGACGATCTCGGCCCGCGCCGAGATGTAGCCCCCGGACGCGCCGCCGAGCGCCTTGCCGAGCGTCCCGGAGATCACGTCGACCCGGTCCTGGACGCCCGCGAGCTCGGGCGTGCCCGCGCCGGTCGCGCCCACGAAACCGACCGCGTGCGAGTCGTCGACCATCACCATTGCGCCGTACTTCTCGGCGAGGTCGCAGATGTCGGCGAGCGGGGCGAGGTAGCCGTCCATCGAGAACACGCCGTCGGTGACGACCAGGGTGCGCCGCGCGCCGGCAGCGGCCTCGAGCTGCTCGGTGAGCGAGGCCATGTCGCGGTTCTTGTAGCGGAAGCGCTTGGCCTTGCACAGCCGGATGCCGTCGATGATCGACGCGTGGTTGAGCTCGTCGGAGATCACCGCGTCGTTCTCGTCGAGCAGCACCTCGAACACGCCGCCGTTCGCGTCGAAGCACGACGAGTACAGGATCGTCGCCTCGGTGCCGAGGAACTGCGACAGCCGCGCCTCCAGCGTGGTGTGCTGGGTCTGCGTGCCGCAGATGAACCGCACCGACGCCATCCCGAACCCCCACTCGTCGAGCGCGTCCTTGGCGGCGGCGACGACGGACGGGTGGTCGGCCAGGCCGAGGTAGTTGTTCGCGCAGAAGTTCAGCACGTCCGCGCCGCCGGCCAGCACGTGGGCCGACTGCGGCGAGGCGAGTTGCCGCTCGCTCTTGTAGAGCCCGGCGTCGCGGATCTCTTGCAGCGTCGAGCGAAGCTGCTCCCCCACCGCGCCGTACATCTAGACCACCGTCCAATCCATGACGACCTTGCCGCACTGCCCGCCGCGGGCGGTGTCGAACGCGTCCTGCCACTGCGCGGCCGGGAAGCGGTGCGTGACGACGGCGGAGATGTCCAGCCCGGACCGCAGCATCGCCGACATCGCATACCAGCTCTCGTACATCTCCCGGCCGTAGATGCCCTTGATGGTGATCATGTGGGTGACCACCTTGCCCCAGTCGATCTCGATCGGCTGCGCGGGCAGGCCCAGCATCGCGATCCGCCCGCCGTGGTTGAGGTTGGCGATCACGTCCGGCAGCGCCGACGGGTGACCGCTCATCTCGAGCGCGACGTCGAATCCCTCGACCATGCCGAGCCGGTCCTGCGCCGACGCGATGGTCTCGTGCGTGACGTCGAGGGCGAGATCGACGCCCATCTTGCGGGCGAGGTCGAGCCGGTAGGACGACACGTCGGTGATGACGACGAAGCGCGCGCCGATGTGGCGGGCGATGGACGCGGCCATCAACCCGATCGGCCCGGCGCCGGTGATCAGCACGTCCTCACCGACCAGCGGGAACGACAGTGTGGTGTGGACGGCGTTGCCGAACGGGTCGAAGATCGCGCCGAGGTCGGGATCGACCGGATCGCGGTGCACCCACACGTTCGACTCGGGCAGCACGACGTACTCGGCGAACGCGCCGTCGCGGTTCACCCCGACCGAGGACGTGCGGATGCACAGGTGCCGCCGCCCGGCACGGCAGTTGCGGCAGGTGCCGCAGACCACGTGCCCCTCACCGGAGACGAGCGCGCCGACGTGCACGTCGCGCACGCCGGGGCCGACCTCGACGACCTCGCCGCAGAACTCGTGCCCGGGCACCAGCGGCGCATCGACCGCGGACGCGGCCCAGGCGTCCCACTCGAGGATGTGCAGGTCGGTACCGCAGATGCCGGTGCGCAGCACACGGATCTTGACCTCACCCGCCCCTGCCAACGGTTCGGGACGCTCGACCAACTCGAAGCCCGGCGACGCTGCCGGCTTGTAGAGAGCCTTCACTGTGCCGAGTCTCCCAGCAACGCGTCGACGAACACCTCGGGCTCGAACGGGGCGAGGTCGTCGGCGCCCTCGCCCAGCCCGACCAGCTTCACCGGGACGCCCAGCTCGCGCTGGACGGCGATCACGATGCCGCCGCGGGCGGTGCCGTCGAGCTTGGTGAGCACGATGCCGGTGACGTCGACGACCTCGGTGAACACGCGGGCCTGGGTCAGCCCGTTCTGGCCGGTGGTGGCGTCGAGCACCAGCAGCGTCTCGTCGACCGGGCCCTGGCGTTCGACGACGCGCTTGACCTTGCCGAGTTCGTCCATCAGCCCGACCTTGGTGTGCAGCCGGCCGGCGGTGTCGATCAGGACGGTGTCGACGTGGGCTTCGGTGCCCTGCTTCACAGCGTCGAAGGCGACCGACGCCGGGTCGCCGGCCTCGGGGCCGCGTACCGTCGCGGCGCCGACCCGCGAGCCCCAGGTCTCGAGCTGGTCGGCGGCAGCGGCGCGGAAGGTGTCGGCGGCGCCGAGCAGCACGGTGCGGCCATCGGCCACGAGCACCCGGGCGAGCTTGCCGCAGGTGGTGGTCTTGCCCGTCCCGTTGACGCCGACGACCATCACGACCGCCGGACGGTCGCCGGTCGGCGTCGCGTGCAGGGTGCGGTCGAGGTCGGGCTGCAGCGCCGAAACCAGCTCCTCGGCGAGCAGCGCGCGCAGCTCACCCTGCGAACGGGTGCCGAGCACCTTGGTCCGGGTGCGCAGCGCCTCGACGATCTCGGTGGTCGGGCGCACACCGACGTCGGCGGCCAGCAGCGCCTCCTCGACCTCTTCCCACGCCTGGTCGTCGAGGCGCTCGCGCGAGAGGACGCTGAGCAGCCCGCGGCCGAGGGTGTTCTGCGAGCGGGCCAGCCGGGCGCGCAGGCGCAGCAGGCGGCCTGCGGTCGGCGCCGGGGTCTCGACCTCGGGAGCGCCGAGCAGATCGTCGACCGGGACGTCGACGGGTGGTGCGGCAGGCGGGGGGGTGGGTTCGAGCGTGCCGACCGACCCGCTCGGCTCCTGCTCGGCGGGGGCCGGGTAGTCGACGCCCGCCCGGGGCGGGGCGTCGAACTTGGGACCGCGGCGCGACCGGGTCGCGACCAGCCCGATGATCAGCGCCGCCACGACGACGACGGCCAGGACTATCCAGAGAACAACCACCCGGTCATCCTCTCAGGGCAGCCGATCGGGGTGACTCAGCTGGTGCGGTAGAGCCCGCCCAGACGCCACTGCGGCCAGGACACGTTCCAGTCGCCGTAGCCGTCGCCGATCTGCATCAGCTGGCCGTTGGCGTTGGGGTACTCGACCGGGTCGCCGACGTCGAGGAAGTTGTAGAGCTTCTGCGCGTCGGCCGGCAACAGGTTGGTGCAGCCGTTGGAGGAGTCGATGCCGTGGGTGATGTTGTAGACGTTCCACGGTGCCGCGTGCAGGTACTCCCCGTCGTAGGTGAGCCGCTGGTCGAGTTTGATGCCGCACTCGTAATAGGTGTGGGCGATGTTGTGCATGCAGGTGGTCGGGTACTTCTCCATGATCACCTTGACGCCGCGGCGGGTGCGGGTCGCGGCTGCGCCGAGCGACACGGGAAACTTGCCCCACAGCTTGCCGTCGTCGGTCACGGTCATCTTGTGCGTGGCCGCGTCGACCGTGGCGATGCGCGCGTCGCCGGTCGCGAACTGCAGCGACAGGTTGTCATCGAAGGCCAGCCCGTTGCCGGCCGAGACGCCCTTGACCGGCAGGCTCATCTTGATGCGCGAGTGCGCCGGCCAGAACGACTGCAACCGGTAGTCGGCCTCGATCGGGTGCCCCGGGTCACCGTACTTCTGCTCGAAGTACCACGCACCGTGCACCGCGCGGCCGTTCACCGTCACCTTCGTCGCGTTCGCGAACCCGCGGGCGTCCTTGATGGGCCGCGACAGGTAGGCGATGATCGGAATGCCGACACCCAACGTCTGACCGTCGCCGAACTTCAACGACACATGGACGGGCGTGGCCGGCTTCGCCGGCTTGGTC
>DATBTJ010000030.1:0-39075 GCA_036559305.1 Jatrophihabitans sp. | reverse complement strand
GAGGCTCGAGTCGATCTCGTCGATGGACTGCTGCACGTTCGCGATCTGCTCGTCCAGTTCGCGGGCCTCGCTCGTTTCACTCATGCCACGACGATAACCACACGCGCGTCCGCAGCGGGATTCGGAGCGGGACGCGGGCCTGCCTCACAGTCACCTCACGAACCGTCGTCCTGCGCGGTGGGACAGTGATCGCGCAGGTACGCCGGATGCCGTGAACCCGTACGTCTGATGACCGATTCCTGCGGCAACGGGTCCGGATTGGGGGTCAATTGTCCGCACCCTGAGCGAAACCTGCGTATACCCGGTGTGAAAAAGGCGGCTCGCGGGGTGGACGGGCGTCCATCGTCAGGGCGACAATCCCTATCGCGGAAGCTATCCAAATCACGAGCTTCTCGAAGGATCAAGAACCGCGCCGATTTAGAGACGGGGACAAGCAGTACCTGGCACGGGGTTGCCCGCCGGCGGCGACCTCCCTCGCGCGAATGCCCATGGGGCGGCAATCGATGAACGAGCCAGGCACGCATTGCCTGATCCGAAGTCTGGCCCGTTGGGAGGCGGGTATGACATGCGAGTCTCACGCCCCATCACGCTGGTCGTCCACGCCCGACACCTCATGCTTCTCGAGGCGCTTGCCGCGGCGTTCGACGGCGACCCGACCATGGCCGTCGTCGCGGCGACCACCGATGCCGACCTGCTGCCGGACATCATGGAGGAGCGCATGCCGTCGGTTTGCCTGTGCGACACCGACACGAGCGATCCCGACTGCGCGAGCACCATCGGCGCGGTGACCCGGCGGGCACCGGCGACTGCCGTCGTCGTCCTCGTCGACGAGCCGTCGCCGGCGTTCGTGCGCGAACTGGCAGACGCCGGGGTGCGCGGGTTCATCCGCAAGGACGCCAACCTGCGCAACCTGCGCACCACGATCGACCGGGTCTGCGCGACGCGCGCGATCATCGGCGTCGACGCCCTGCGCGCGCGGCCCCAACGGGTCGGGCCGCCTCCGCGCGCGGCGGCGACCGCTGCGAATCTCGAGCAGCTGACCGGTCGCGAGCACGAGGTGCTCGACCACATCCTGGCCGGTGAGGACACCCGGCACATCGCCGTGGCGCTGCAGATCTCGCGCAGCACCGCGCGCACGCACGTCCAGAATGTGCGCCGGAAACTCGGCGCACGCACCAAACTGCAGGTCGTTGCGCTCGCCTGCGGCACTGCGGTGCACCCGAGCGTCGCGAGCGGCTCGCCGGCGTGGAGCATGCAATGACCGCATTGCACACCGACCTGCCCGGTGTGCAGCGGCTGCGGATCCTGGTGCTCGACCGGTCACGGCTGCTTGCCGACGTCCTCGGGCGGCGGCTGCTCGCCGAGGACGACGTGACGGCGGTGTCGGTCGCGTCGTCCGCCGCAGAGGCGTTACGGGTCATCACCGAACTGTCGTTCGACGTGGTCGTGGCGACACCCGAACTCGCCCTGGAGATCGATGCCGGCTCGCCGGCGCCGAACGTCGGGCGCGCCCTGCCCGTCGTGATCCTGGCCGATTCCGGTGATGAGACGCGCGCCCGCGAGCTGTTCCGCCTGCGGGCGATCGCGGGCTGGGTCAGCCGCGACCGATCCAGCGAGGACCTGATGAAGGCGTTGCGGATCTGCTTGCGCGGCGATGCGTTCATCCCCCTCGACGTGATGCGCCTGATCGCCGAGGAGCAGGCGGATTCCGGCCCCGCCGTGCAGAACGCCCGCGAGCGGGTGCTCGCACAGCTGACCCGGCGCGAGGTCGAGATCCTGCTCCTGCTCGAACAGGGCCTGGGCCGCGAGGACATCGCCGCGGCGCTGCACCTGTCGCCGAACACCGTGCGCACGCACGTCCAGCGCATCCTGCGCAGGCTCAACGTGCATTCGACGCTCGCCGCACTGGCCCTCGTGCGCGACTGAAACGCTCGCGCCCAGCGGCGTCTCGCCGTACCGCCCGGCCTCCGTCGATCGACGTAGCGCGATTACGCCAGTGCGCGGATGCGTCGCGGTGGCCGGCGCGAAAGCCTCTCAACGGGTCGGCAGTAGCCGCCAGCGAGCACGGGAGGGACCATGCCTGTTCACGATCCTGCCGGGACCCGGGTCGGTGTCATCGGCTGCGGGTACTGGGGACCGAAGCATCTGCGGGTCTTCGAGGCGATGCCGACGGTCGCGTCGATCGTGGCGATCGACGGACGACCCGAGCAGCTGGCCACGGTGCGGCGGGCACTGCCGTCAGCCAAGACCAGCGCGACGCTGGACGAGGCGTTGCCGCACATCGACGCGCTGGTGGTCGCGACGCCGCCGAGCACGCATTATCCCCTTGCCGCGCAGGCGATCGCCGCCGGCAAGCACGTGCTCGTCGAGAAGCCGATGACGACGACGACGCTCGAGGCCGAACTGCTGGTCAAGCAGGCGGAGGCAGCGGGCACCGTGCTCATGGCCGGGCACACCTTCGAGTACAACCCCGCGGTCGTCCGGTTGCGCGACATCGTCCAGGAACAACTCGGTCACATCTACTACGTGCACAGCGCGCGGCTCAACCTCGGCCTCTACCAGGACGACGTGAACGTGATCCTCGACCTCGCCCCGCACGACGTGTCGATCCTGAACTTCCTGCTCGACAGCGAGCCGACCCTGGTGCAGGCGTGGGGTTCGCGCCACGCGCACGCGCGCCACGTCGACGTCGCCTACCTGCGTCTCGAGTACGGCGAGCGGGGCGTGTGCGCCAACATCCACGTCAGCTGGCTCGACCCCTGCAAGGTGCGTCGGGTCACCGTCGTGGGCAGCCGGAAGATGGCCGTCTACGACGATCTGGCCAACGACGAACGCATCCGCATCTACGACAAGGGGGTGACCCCGCCGTCGCTCGGGGACGTCACGACGCAGCCGCCGATGTTCTACCGGTACGGCGACATCGTCGCGCCGTACACGCCGAGCGACGAACCGCTCGGTATCCAGGACGCGCACTTCGTCGACTGCATCCGCAACGGCACGACACCGCGGACGAGCGGGGTCGTAGGAACGCGCGTGGTGCGCGTGCTGGAAGCTGCGCAACGGGCGATCGACGAGGGCCGCAGCATCACCCTCGACGAGGTGACCGCGGACATCGGGGCCGACGTCACCACCTTCCCGGCCACGCGCGTCGGCAGCAACACGCTGGACCGGCTCGAACGCGAGCCGGTGGCCGTGGACGGAGGCCGACGATGATGCCGATCCCGTTCCTCGACCTGCGCGCCATGGCGAGCGAGATCCGCGACGACGTCGATCTCGCCTGGCAGGCGCTGCTCGCCGACTGCGACTTCGTACGCGGTGCGGCGGTGACCCGCTTCGAACACGACTGGTCCGCATTCTGCGGCACCGAGCAAGCTATCGGCGTCGCGAACGGCACCGACGCGTTGTGGCTGACGCTGCGCGCGCTCGGCGTGGGCGCGGGCGATGAGGTGGTGATCCCCACCAATACCTTCGTGGCGACCGCCGAGGCCGTGGTGCATGCCGGTGCCCGTCCGGTGTTCGCCGACGTCGACGCCGCCACCCTGTTGATGACTGCTGACACCATCGCGGCGGCCGTCACCGACCGCACCCGCGCCGTCGTGGTCGTGCACCTCTTCGGGCAACTCCCCGACATGGACGCGATCATGGCCTACTGCCGGCGCGCCGATCTCGCCCTGATCGAGGACGCCGCGCAGGCCCACGGTGCGACCTGGCAGGGCCGGCGGGCCGGATCCTTCGGCGTAGCAGGGTGTTTCAGCTTCTACCCCGGCAAGAACCTGGGCGCCTTCGGCGACGGCGGGGCGATCGTCACGTCCGACGACCTGCTCGCCGACACGCTGCGCACCCTCACCGACCACGGCCGCCTACCGGGCACCCGCAACGAACACGGCCTGGTCGGCTTCAACAGCCGCCTGGACACCTTGCAGGCCGCGGTGCTGACGGCGAAGCTGCCGCATCTGGACGACTGGAACCGGCGCAGACGCGCGTTCGTCGCGCAGTACCGCGAGCTGCTCGACGACTCGCGGGCGCGTCTGGTGGCCGAGCTCGAGGGCGGCGCACCGGCCTACCACCTCGCAGTCGCGCGCGTGCCCGAGCGCGACCGGGTGCTGGCAGCGCTGGCCGCCGAGAACATCGGCTCGGGCGTGCACTATCCGGTGCCGTGTCACCAGATCGCGCCGTACCGCACCTACGCCCGCGGCCCGCTGCCGGTCGCCGAGTCCGCAGCTGCGCAGATCGTCTCGCTGCCGCTGTCACCGCATATGTCGGCCGACGACGTCGTCGCGGTGTGCGAGGTGCTGCGGTCTGTCGTGGACGCGTCGGAGCGGGTCGGTGGCTGACGTGTTGCCCGCGCCGAGCGGGACGATCGATCCGGGCGTGCTGCTCGGCTACCCGTCCGACCGTGGCGATTTCGCCGAGCTGGTGCTGGGCCCCGATGCGCGCCTGCGCAGCGGAACGGTGATCTACCGCGGCAGCGTCATCGGTGCGCGGCTGAGCACCGGTCACGGCGTGGTGATCCGCGAGCAGAACGTCATCGGCGACGACGTGGCGATCTGGACGAACAGCGTGGTGGACTTCGGCTGCCGGATCGGCGACCGGGTCAAGATCCACACCAACTGCTACGTCGCGCAGTACACCGTCATCGACGACGACGCGTTCCTCGCGCCGGGGGTGACGATCGCGAACGATCTGTACCCGAAGGTCCCGGGCTCGCGCACCTTCATGACCGGACCGCACATCGGTCGTGGCGCGCGAATCGGCGTGAACGTGACGCTGCTGCCGTTCGTGCGCATCGGCGCCGACGCGCTGGTCGGCTCGGGCTCGGTGGTGACGCGCGACATCCCTGCCGGCGCGGTCGCCTACGGATCGCCGGCCCGCGTGCACGGGCATGTCAACGAACTCGTCGACATCATCGACCGCGTTGCCCCGGCCGACGACGGTCAGGATCGCTTCCGGCTGCAGCCGTCCGGCGGGCGGGACGGGTCGTGACCATCCGCGCCGGCCGGGTCGAGAATCGCGCCCTGCTGCGGCGCGGTCTGGACCTGTTCCTTGCCGGCGTGGCGCTGGTGCTGCTCAGCCCGATCGTTCTGCTGTGCGCGCTGGCCGTTCGCGTCACCTCGCGCGGGCCGGCGTTCTTCGCGCAGGTGCGCGTCGGCCGCAGCGGTGAGAACTTCCGCATGTACAAGTTCCGCACGATGCGGGTGAACTGCGACGAGCAGCTGCACCGCGAGTACGTGACGCAGATGCTCGTCGAGCAGCGGGCGTCGTCGGCGGCCGGCGAGGTGCACAAGCTGCACGACGATCCGCGCGTCACCGCGACCGGACGACTGCTCCGCCGCACCAGCCTGGACGAGCTGCCGCAGCTGTTCAACGTCATCAAGGGCGACATGGCCATCGTCGGTCCGCGGCCGGCGTTGCCTTACGAGGTAGAGCTTTTCCAGCCGCAGCACCGGCTGCGTTTCGCCGTGCGTCCGGGGATCACCGGGCTGTGGCAGGTCAGCGGCCGGGGCCGGTTGACCATGCGCGAGGCGCTCGAACTCGACATCGACTACGTGCGCCGGCAATGCCTGGGGCTGGACCTGTGGATCATGCTTCGTACCGTCCCCGCCCTGTTCATGCGCGGCGGGACGATGTGAGCGGGCCCGCCGTGAAAGGGCGGTCCACGAATCCCGCCGTCGGCAGCGACTCCGACGAAGCACTGGAGACCACGCGCGACTCGCTGCGAGTCGCCGTGTGGACCGCGGTGAGCCGGATCAGCGGCCTGGTGCGCGTGATGGTCATCGCCGCGGTGCTCGGACCGACCTTCCTCGGCAACACCTACCAGTTCGCGAACTCCGTGCCCAACCTCGTCTACTACGGCCTGCTCGGCGGGTCGCTGGTGTCGTCGCTGCTCGTCCCGGCCTTCGTGCGGCACCTCTCGGCCGGCCGACCGGACGTCGCCGCCGCGCTGGCGCGAGACCTGTTCGGGTGCGCGGTCTGCGCCGCGGCGGTGGCGGTGCCGTTGATCATCGTCGTCGTGCCGCTCGCGCTGCGCCTGACCAGCGGCGGCGACGCCCACGAGGCGCACGCCCAGGTCGGTGCGGCGACCTGGCTGATCGTGCTGCTCGCCCCGCAGATCGTCTGCTACGCGGTGGTCGCGTGCGCGGTCGCGGTGATGAACGCGCACCGCCGCTTCGCACTGGCCGCGGCCGCGCCGCTCATCGAGAACCTCGGCAGCATCGCGGTGCTCGTCCTCGTCTGGACCCGCTACGGCTCGGGACGCGAGGTGACCGCCGTCGGCGGCGGCGAGATCGCGTTGCTGGGAGTGGGCACCACCGCGGCGGTGCTGCTGCACGCCGCCGTGCAGTGGTACGGCGCGCGGCGGTGCGGTGTGACGCTCGTGCCGCGGTTCGGCTGGCGCAATCCGCAGGTGCGTGTCGTGGCCAAGCGCGGCGCGGCCGCGGCGGCGCAGGCCGGCCTGTGGGCAGTGCAGCTGTTGGTCGCGCTGGCGCTGAGCAACCGCTTCGCCGGCGGTGTCGTCGCGGTGCTCATCGCGAGCAACTTCCTGTTCCTGCCGATCGCGCTGGTCGCGACCCCGATCGCGCTGTCGACGCTGCCGCGGCTGGCCGCACACCACGTCGAAGGGCGGCGGGAGGCCTACGCGGCAGCCACCGCGCGGGCGCTGCGGCTGACCGTTTTCGTCGCGGCCCCGGCGGGGGTCGGCTATCTCGTGCTGGCCGGGCCGCTTGCCCGCGCGGTCACGTTCGGGACGGCGGCGGCCTCCGACGCGCGCACCCTGGTCACCTGGTCGTTGGGCGGGCTCGCGCTCGGTGTCATCGGCCTGGCGCTGTGCACGGTCGCGACCTACGCGCACTACGCCCGCGACGAGGTGCTCGTCCCGCTGCGCTCGACGCTCGTGCAGGCCGGCGTCGCGATCGCCGTCATGTCCTGCTCGCTGGCGGTGCCGGGAGGCGCCGCCCTCGCCGTCATCTGCGTCGGGCTCGCGGCCGGCGCGCTGGTCGGCGCAACCCTGCAGGTGTGGCAGTTGCGGCTCGGCCGGACCCTGATGCAGGAGTTCTTCCGGTCCGCGGCACGCACCGCGGTGTGCGCGCTCGTCATGGGTGGTGCCTCGTGGGCGTGCGTCCATACGTTCGCGAGCAGCGCGTCCCGCCTCGCCCAACTGGGCTCGCTCGCGCTCGCCGTGCTCGTCGGGGCGGTCGTGTACTTCGCCGGGCAGCGGGTGGCCCGCGCCCCGGAACTCACCCTGCTCGCCGGCAGCCTCGGCATCCACCGCCGCGCCCCGCAGGCGGCGACGCCGTGACCGCGCTCGCCGTCACCGACCTGCCCCGCCGCGCAGCGGCGCTGGGCAGGTCACCGGCCGTCGCCGGCGTGCCGCTGGTCGTCGGCGGCCTCGCCCTCGGGGCGGCGGTCAGCGTGTCACCGCTGCTCGCGGTCGCGGCAGCGCTCGGCCTGCTCGTGCTGGTCGTCGTGGCGGTGCGGCCGGTGCTCGGTGTGTACGCCGTCATCGTGCTCACCCCGCTGACGGCCGGGATCGACCGCGGCACGCTGATCCCGGTCCTGCGCCCGAACGAGGCGGTGCTGGGCCTGGTCGCGGCGGCGATGCTCGCACGCTGGGTGCTCACGCTGCGCTCGGTCCGCGACATCCGGCTGCGGATCGACCCGATGCTCGGGGCGCTGCTCGCCCTCGCCGTCCTGTCCTCGGTCGTCCCGCTGATCTGGCTGAAGCTGCGCGGGCTGCCCGCGACCGCCGACGACCTGCTGTACGCGCTGGTGCTGTGGAAGTTCCTGATCGTCTTCCTGGTCGTGCGCGGCGCGCACCTCGACCAGGCCCAGGTGTGGCGTGCCCTGCAGCTCTCGGTCGGCACGGCTGCGCTGATCAGCATGATCTCGCTGCTGCAGATCGCGGGGTTCGGCCCGGTGGTCTCGCTGCTGCAGAGCTACTTCACCAGCAACGACAACACCGCGGCAATCACCAACTCGCGCGGCAGTTCCACTCTCGGCCTGCCGATCGCCGTCGCCGACTTCTCGATGTTCAACCTCGCGATCGTCATGGGGATGATCTGGGTGCGCCGCCGGGCCAGCCCGTTCCTGGTCGGCACCGGCTGGGTGCTCACCCTCGGCGTCATCGGCGCCGGCGAGTTCAGCGGCTTCATCGGCCTGCTGGTCGCGGTGGGCACGGTGTGCGCGCTGACGCGCTCGACCCTCGCCGCCCGGTTCCTGGGGCTGGGTGGCGTGCTCGGTCTGCCGTTCGTGTGGACGGTCATCCAGACCCGGCTCGCCGGCTTCCAGTCGGCCACGGGCCTCCCGGTCAGCTGGACGGGTCGGCTGACCAACCTGCACACCTACTTCTGGCCGGTGCTCGGCGCGCACCACAACTACCTGCTGGGCGTGCGCCCGGCCGCGCGGATCGTCGCTCCGCACCGCGCGAACGGCTTCATCTGGATCGAGAGCGGCTACACCTGGCTGCTCTGGGCGGGCGGGATACCGCTGCTGCTCGCCTTCTGCTGGTTCGTCGTCGTCGCGCTGCGCACCGGACGGGGCGCGCTGCGCTCGCCCGCAGCGCCGCTACGCGTCGTCGGGCTGGCGACCACGACCGCGATCGCCGTCATCACGGTGCTCATGGTGTTCGACCCACATCTCACCTACCGCGGTGTCGCGGACGAGTTGTTCGCGTTGCTGGCGCTGTGCACGCTGCCCGCCACGATGCGCGGTCACGAAGGAGTCGACCATGTCCGATCAGCCTGACCAGCCCACCGGGCAACTGCCCGCCGCTGCACCGGCCCGTCCGCTGCTGCGCCGTCATCTCGCGCTGGTCATCACGACCGCGTGCGTGATCACGGCCGGCGCCTACGGCTTTGCGGCGCTGCAGCAGCCCACCTACACCGCGCACGCCACCGTGCTCGTCGAGCCGTACACGCTGCCGACGGCTGCCAACCCCGCTCCCGACCTGGGCACCGAGCAGGCGATCGCGGTGTCGGGCGTGGTGCTCGGCAACGCCGCACGCGCGCTGCACACCTCGGTCAGCACGGTGACCGCTGCCGCCAACGTGTCGGTGTCGACCGTGGCGAACATCCTCGACTTCGGGTACTCGGCATCGACGGGCGCCGCCGCCGCGCGCGGTTCGACCGCGCTCGCGGCCGCCTACATGGCCTACCGGGTGCTGACCGGCACGACCGGGTCGACGGTGCAGACCAACCCGACCCAGACGCTCGCGACGCCGCAGATCAGGACCCGGCTGATCAGCCCGGCGGGGGTGCCCGGCAGCCCGTCGTCGCCGGACCTCGTCATCGATCTGATCGCCGGCCTGGTGGTGGGAACCATCGTCGGCATCGGGCTCGCCCTGCTCGCCGACCGGTTCGGGCAACGGCTGCGCACCACGATGCGTTGGCAGGAAGCGACCGGGGTGCCGGTGCTCGCCGGGCTGGAACAGGACTCGCTGATCGACGGATCGCAGTTGGACGGCGCGCATGCGGTGCACGCCGCGAACGGCACCGGGACCGTGCTGCGTTACCTGCGGGCCCGCGCCGGCCAGCTGATGCCGCGCACCGGCGGGGTGCTGCTGGTGACCTCCGTGCAGCCCCAGCCGGAACGTGCCGCGCTCGCTCGCTCGCTCGCCGACGGCCTGGCCCGCGCCGGCTGGACCGCGACGCTGCTGGAACTGACGCCCGACAGTGCGGAGCAGAGCACGCCCGCAGCCGGGGACGGGACGGGGCACACGGACGGCGCCGCACCGGGCCGCACCGTCGCGCTGCAGCTGCGGGAGAGCACCACGACGCAGCGCGGTGGCGCGCTGCGCCCGGCCGGCGAGTGGCGTCCGATCCGCCTCGACCGGCTGCTCGCGCGCATCGATCGGGCCCGTACCGAGAACGAGGTGGTCGTGGTGACCGGCCCGCCGGTCCCGGCCTCGATCGCCACTCTGGACGTCGCGGGTGTCGCCGATCTGGCGATCGTGGTCGACGACCTCGGCTCGGCCCGGCGTGACCCGGCCCGGCAGGTGGTGGCCGAGCTGCGCGCGGCCGGGTGCCCGGTCGGCGGCGCAGTCCTGATCGGGCTGCCCGCGGCGCGTACCGGGGTCGCCGTGGCACCGCCGGCGGCCACCCCGTCCGCCACCGCCGAGCCGCTTCCGCCGGCGGCGCGCCCCGCCGCGGCGCGGGCGCGGGTTGCGCCGCTGCTCGCCTGGAGCGACTTCGACAACGACGACCAACGCCGAAAGAGCTATCCGCACGTGAACGGGAGCCCGACATGACCGCTGCCACCATCGCCTCGGACCACAGCACCGACCTCGCCGGGGAACGCCGGGGGCCGGTCGGGACGGCCCTGATCGGCTACGGCTACTGGGGCCGCAACCTCGCCCGCAACATCGACGCCGCGGCCGGGCTCGAGCTGGTGACGGTGGCCGAGAGCGACCCGAAGGCGCTCGCGGCGGCGGGACGCGCCCTGCCGCGCGCGAAGCTCGTGTCGGGTATCGACGAGGTGCTCGACGATCCGCGGATCGAGGCCGTCGTCATCGCCACACCCGCCGTCCGGCACGCCGATCTCGCCGTCGCCGCGCTGTCGGCCGGGCGGCATGTGCTGGTCGAGAAGCCGCTCGCGACCTCGGTCGAGGACTGCGAGCTGATGGTGAAGACCGCGGCGAAGGCCGACCGCACCCTGATGGTCGGCCACACCTTCCTGTACTCCGCGCCGGTGCGGCGGCTGCGCTCCTACATCGATGACGGCGAGCTCGGCATCGTGCGCTACCTCTACTCGCAGCGGCTGAGCCTCGGCCGGATCCGGCGCGACTGCAACGCCTTGTGGAACTTCGGCCCGCACGACATCTCGATCATGATGTACCTGCTCGACGACCGGCCGGTGGAGGTGTCCGCGCGGAGCTACTCGTTCATCAGCAGCGGGGTCGACGACGTCTGTTTCGCCAGTCTCACCTTCGGATCCGGCATCGTCGGCAACTTCCAGTGCAGCTGGATCGACCCGCGCAAGGTGCGGCTGGTCACCGTGGTCGGCGACCGCAAGATGGCGGTCTACGACGACGTGTCGCCGGACCAGAAGCTGCAGCTCGCCGACGCCGGGGTCGCCCAGCGGGGCAACCGCGGTTTCGGCGAGTTCGAGTCGCTCGGCGAGTTCCAGTGGCGCACCCGCGTCGGTGACCTGCTGATCCCGCACATCGAACTGGTCGAGCCGCTGCTGATGGAGGTCGAGAGTTTCGGTGTCGCCTGCCGGTCGGGTGACGCGCCGGCGACCGACGGCCGGCACGGCGCCGACGTGGTGCGCGTGCTGACCGCGTTGGACGAGTCCGCCGCCCGGCGCGGCGCGCCCGTCGAGGTGCCGTGGTGACCGCCGTCGACCGCACCCGCGGGGCCGGCGACCCGGCCGCCGCGCCGCAGCGCGGCAGTGTGCTCGCGCCGGTGCTGTTCACGCTGCGCACCAAGGGCACCCGCGGCCTGGCCACCCGGGTGGTCACCGTCGGCACCCGGTTCGGCCCGACGCCGCTCGTGCTGCGCCGCCGGCTGGACCGGATGATCGACGAGGCCGCGCACCACGGCTTCCGCCCGACCTGCCCGATCACCACCACCGTGCTGGTGCGGCACCCGGACACCGTCCGGGCGCTGGCCGACCGTGGCATGGAGATCGCGGTGCACGGCCTGCGCCACAACGACCACCTGGCGATGGACGCGGAGCTGCAGCGCCGCGAGATCCAGCAGGCCGTCGCGCTGTTCCGGCGGTGCGGCATCGAGCCGGCCGGCTTCCGCGCGCCGTACCTGCGTGCCGACGAGCGCACCCGCGCGGCCGTGCGAGCCGCCGGCCTCGCCTACCAGAGCGACGACGCCGTCGTCTTCGACACCGACCGGCTGCAGGGGATCGCCGCCGGCACCGAGCCGTACCGGCTGGCCGTCGAGATGTACGCCGCCCGTCCGGCGGCCTCGACGACCACCCGGCCGAGCCTCGACGACGGCCTGGTGCGCATCCCGGTCTGCCTGCCCGACGACGAGATGCTCGTCGACCGGCTGCACCTGCCCGAGGACGCGATTGCCGAGGTATGGCAGCAGATTCTCGCCGGCACGCACGCACGCGGCGACCTGTTCACGATGCAGATCCATCCCGAACGGTTCGTGAAGTCGCTTGCCGCGGTGCGCTCGGTGCTGACCGAGGCGAGCTCGCTGGGGACGGTGTGGACGGCGCGCCTGGACGAGATCGCGCAGTGGTGGCGCGCTCGCGCGGCCTGCCGCATCGAGAAGGGCCGACGCGACGGCCGCACCCGCTTCGCCCTGGCGGGCGACAGCCGGGCGCGGATGCGCCTGGTCGGCGGACCGAACATGAAGGGGCCGGGCCGGGCGCCGGTGCGGTCGATGACGCTGCCGGACGATCGCCTGCCGGCGGTCGGGCTCGCCCAGGGGACGCCCGAGACGGTGCGTCGCCTGCTCGTCGAGGACGGCTTCCTGGTCGTCACCGACCCGGACGTGGCCTGCGCGGTGCAGCTGCCGGCCACGGTCGACGCCACCGACGAGCTCGCGCTGCGCACCCGCGTGCTGCAGGCCGAGCGCCCGGTGCTCGCCGTCGACCGCTGGCCCTACGGCACGCAGAGCGCGCTCGCCCTCACCGGCGACATCGACTCGCTGACGATCCAGGACTTCTTCCATCGCGTTCGTGAGAACGCGCGCGGCGTTCCTGCGTGGCTCACCGGCGGCGTCCGATGACCAAGGACACCCGGCCGCACGTGCTGATGATCAGCAACAACGGCACGCCGACCGACCGTCGCATCTGGCACGAGAGCACTGCTCTGCGCGACGCCGGCTACGCGGTGTCGGTCATCTCGCCCGGCCGGCCGGACGAGCCGCTGCGCGAGAACATCGACGGCATCGCGGTCTACCGCTACCCGTCGGCCCCGCGTGGCGGCAGCCCGCTGCGCTACGCCGTGCACTTCGCGCGGTCGTGGGCGGCGGTGCTGCGCCTGTCGTGGACGGTGTGGCGCACCCGCCGCTTCCAGCTCATCCAGGCCTGCAACCCACCGGACACCTACTTCACCATCGCCGCGCTGTACCGGCCGCTCGGGGTGCGGTTCCTGTTCGACCAGCACGACATCTGCCCCGAGATCTACGCCGACCGGTTCGACCATCCGTCCCGCGTCGTCGCGGCGCTGCTGCGCGCGGCCGAACGCCTGACCCACCGGGTCGCCGACCACGTGATCACCGTGAACGAGTCGTGCCGCCGGCTGCTGCTCGGCCGCACCGGCACCACGCGCGACCGGCTGACCGTCGTGCAGACCGGCGCGGACCTGACCCGCCTGCGCCTGGGCGCACCGCAACCCGAACGCAAGCACGGCCGCCGCTACCTGTGCGCCTATCTCGGGGTGATGGGCCCGCAGGACGGGGTCGATCTGCTGCTGCACGCGGTCCGGCACCTGGTCTACGAGCAGCAGCGCGAGGACGTGCACTTCGTGCTGATGGGCGACGGCGAGTGCCTGCCGGACCTGCGCGAGCTGGCCCGTGAGCTCGAGATCGAGCCGTGGGTCGAGTTCACCGGGTGGGCCGACGACGAGCTGATCTCGGCGGTGTTCTCGAGCAGCGACCTCGGCCTGCAGCCCGATCGGCGCACGCCGTTCACCGACCTGTGCACGATGCTGAAGACGATCGAGTACCTCGCCTTCGGGCTGCCGGTCGTCGCCTTCGACCTGGCCGAGTCGCGGCGCGCTGCCGGCAAGGCGGCGGTGTTCGTCTCCGACGAGACCCCGGCGGCCTATGCGCGCGCGATCGCCGACCTGCTCGACAACCGTGAGCTGTGCGCGCGGATGTGCCTGCACGCGCTCTGGCTCACGCGCACCCAGCTCTCCTGGGAGCACAACCGCACGCGCTACCTGGATGTGGTCGGCAGCCTTATCGGCGAGCCGGCCCAGACCGCGCCGACCGAACCGGCCGGCGACCCGGCCGGCAGCAACGGGCCCGGACCCGGGCCCGTCCAGCATGACAGGGAGGGTTCTCATGGGCACTGACGTCGACATCGCCATCGTCGGAGCCGGGCCGTACGGCCTCTCGGCAGCAGCGCACCTGCGTGCCGCCGGCCGGAGCGTGCGCATCTTCGGCGAACCGCTGGAGTTCTGGCGGTCCCAGACGCCGATCGGGATGTGGCTGCGCTCGCCGTACCACGGATCGAACCTGGGTGACCCGCGCTCGGATTTCACCCTGCAGGCCTACGAGCGCGAGACCGGCCCGATCACCCGCCCGATCCCGGTCGAGCGGTTCATCGACTACGGGTTGTGGTTCCAGAAGCGGATCGTGCCCGACATCGACCGGCAGAACGTGCGCTGGGTGACCCGGACGAACGGTGGATTCACTGTCGAGACCGACAGCGGTTCGATCACCGCGCGGCGCGTGGTCGTGGCCGCGGGCGTGGGCACGTTCGCGCACCTGCCGGACGAGCTGCGCGGGCTGAGCCCCGAACTGTGCTCGCACACCATGTCCCACCACGACCTGTCGCACCTCGCGCACAAGCGCGTCACGATCGTCGGCGGCGGGCAGAGCGCCCTCGAGACCGCCGCGCTGCTCTACGAGAGCGACGCCGACGTCGACGTCCTCATCCGCGCCCCGTTCGTCCGCTGGCTCACCGAGGCGTCGTGGAAGCACCGCTCTCGGGTCGTGTCACCTGTTCTCTACGCGAGGCCGGATGTGGGCCCCGCCTTCGCGAGCCACCTCGTCGCCCGTCCGCGGCTCTACACATCGATGCCGATGTCCACCCAGCTCCGGCTGGCCACCCGGTCGGTACGTCCGGCCGGCGCCGGCTGGCTGCGGCCGCGGCTGCAGCAGGTGCCGTTGCGGTTGAGCACGACGCTGGTGTCGGCCGACGAGGCGGGTGACCGGGTGAAGGTGACGCTGTCCGACGGCAGCGTCGACCTGGTCGACCACGTCGTCACCGCGACCGGCTATCGGGTCGATCTGTCCAAGTACCGCTTCCTCGACCCGGCGGTGGTGGACGCGATCCGCTGCCCGGACGGCTATCCCCGCCTCACGGCGGGCTTCGAGACGAGCGTGGCGGGCCTGCATGTCATCGGCGCGCCCGCAGCCCGCCGGCACGGTCCGTTGATGCGCTTCGTCGCGGGTAGCGACTTCGCGGCGCGAGCGGTCACCCGCGGCATCACCGGCGGATGACAGTGTCCGGCGTGGCGGCCGGTGCGGTGGTCGTCGGCGGCGACTACCGCGGCCTGGGCATCGTGCGCAGTCTCGGCCGGCAGGGCGTGCCGGTGCGAGTCGTGCACGGTAGCGACCGGCTCGCCGTCGGCTCGCGGTACTGCATCGCGGCAGTCCACGTGCCTGACGGCGAGCCGGATCGGCTCATCGACACGCTGCTCGAGCTCGCGCCCGGTGCGACCTCCTCCGAGCGTCCGGTGCTGTTCGCGACCTCGGACGAGACGGCCTGGCTGGTCAGCCGGCACCACGCGCGGCTGGCCGAGCGCTACCGGCTGACCGTGCCCGAGTGGGACGTGTACTCCGCCGCCGCGGACAAGTGGCGGGTCCACCAGGCTGCCGCGGCGATCGGGCTGCAAGCGCCGCTGTGCTGGCACCCGCACGGGGTGGCCGAGCTCGGCGACCTCGACATCGACGACGCCGCGTTCCCGCTGATCGTCAAGCCGACCCGGCGCGAGGCGCGGAACGCCCTCACGACCGCGAAGGCCTGGCGGGCGCGGGACCGCCGCGAGCTCGTGGCGCGCTACCGCGCGGCGCTGGACGTGCTACCGCCCGACCAGCTGATGCTCCAGGAGTGGATCGGCGGCGACAACAGCCACCAGCTCGCCGTTGCCGCGGTGTGCGCGGCGGGCGAACCGCGCTACGTCGTGGCCGCGCGCCGGACCCGGCAGTACCCGCGCGAGGTCGGCCGGGCCTCTTGCTTCGTCGAGACGATCGAGGATCCTGAGCTGGTGAAGGACGCGACGCGCCTCACCACCGAGCTCGGCATCGACGGCCTCGTCGAGGTCGAGTTCAAGCGCGACGCGGAAGACGGTCAGCCCAAGCTGCTCGACGTCAACGTCCGGGTCTGGGGCTGGCACTCGATCGGCGCGCCGGCCGGGGTCGACTTCGCCCACGCCGCCTACCGGGCCGCCCTCGGCGAGCGGCTGGAGTTCCGCGCCGGCAAGGTCGGGGTTCGCTGGAGCCGGCTCGCGGTCGACCTGCCCTACGCGGTGCGCGATGTCGTCACCGGGCGGATGCGGGTGCGTCAGCTGACCGACAGCCTGCGGCCACCGCTGGAGGGCCCGGTGTCGGCCCGCGACGACCCCGTGCCCGCGCTGCTCGAACTGCCCTACCTCGCCGCCGGACTGACCCGCCGACGCGGGAGGTGAGCCCGCCGATGGCCGGTGCCCCCCAGCTGTCCCAGCCGCCGCAGCGCCGCCGGGTCGTCGGGGGCGTGCTGGCCGCGGTGGCGCTGGTGCTGTCCGTGCTCGGCGCGGTCGTACCGGCGCCGGCGGAGCTGCACACCGGGACGACCTGGTACGTCTCGCGGCGCGGCGACGGGACGGTCGGGACGTCGTGGGCCACCGCCTGGCGGCAGCCGTCGGCCATCAACTGGGCGGAGGTCAACCCGGGCGACCGGATCGTCCTCGACGGCGGGCCCACCCCGTGCCCGTCCGACTACGCGTTCGGCGCCGGCGTCACCGTGCCGCCCGGTCGCACCTGCGGCATGGCCTACCGCGCGCCGTTCGTCGTCGGCGCGAGCGGGGCACCCGGAGAACCGATCACCATCGCGCTCGCGACCAGCCGCGGCCGCGACGGCACGGCAGTGCTCGCCGGCGGCCGGACGAGCCCGCTGCCCTACTGCGACCAGCGCTCCTACACACCCTCCGGGGTCGCCCGGTCGACGGGCATCCTGTTCCCCGCGCGCAGCCACATCGTCGTCAACGGCATGCACCGCAGCGGGATCATGATCAGCGGGGCGCGTTCCGGCATCGACCTGCACAGCGACCGCACGTCCTATGTCGTGCTGCGCAATCTCGAACTGTTCGACAACGGCACCTTCGGCAAATGGCGCCACGGCTACCGGACCGACGGCGAGGGCATCTCGCTCGCCGGCAACCACATCACCGTCGACCGGACGCTGATCCACGACAACGGCCAGGACGCGATCCAGGACACCGACACCGGAGTCCCCGGCACCGGCCACGCGCCGCTGCACGACATCACGGTGTCGAACTCCTGGCTCTACGAGCACCGCCCGAGCCCGCTGTGGCCCGGCTACGGGTTCAACTCCGGGGCGCAGGACGTGCCGCGTCAGGACTGCACCCACGTGGACGGGTTGCAGGTGTGGGGCGGCGGCCTCGATCAGCAGCGGATGACCTTCAGCCACGACGTCTTCGGCCCGTTCCTCGCCCAGGGCGTCTACCCGGGTGACAACAACGTGGCAAGCTTCGACCACGTGGTCGTCACCGACTCGCTGTTCCTGAACACCCTCGACCACGCGATCATCGGCGCACGGATCGCCGCCGATCCCGTCACGCCGGCGGACTGGCGCATCAGCCGGGTGACGTCCTACCTCACCTCGCGTCCCAACGCCGGCCTGCACTCGCACGGCAAGCTCGACCTCGCCGGCTCCGGGCACACCGTCACGAAGTCGCTGTTCTACTACGGCTACTCCGCCGCGCGGCGCACGACCGGCAGCGGCAACATCTGGTGGGGCGGTGACCCGGTGCCCGGTGGCCGCCGGATCCGGCCGGCGTTCTCGAGCCGGATGCCGGCCGGCGCGGCGCCGTCCTTCCGGCAGCTGCGCACCCTGCACCTCGCGCCGCAGTGCCGGGCGTGCGCCGGTGTCGGCTCGCCGCTGCACGACGTCGCCGATCTGCTGCACCGTATCGACCGCTTGAACAGGACGGGATGACGATGACCGTTGTCGAGAACGGCCGGACCGCGACCGGCCCGGCGCCGGTCGTGCTGGATCTGACCGACCCGCGCTGGACGGCCTTCGTGGCCACGCACCCGGACGCGACGCCGTTCCACCTGCCGGCCTGGGCGACGGCGGTCGCCGACTGCTACCGCTTCCGCGCGTTCGCGCTGACCGCGCTGTCGCCGTCCGGCTCGGTGCTCGCCGGGATGCCGGTGGTCGCGGTCCCGCGGCCGGCGCGCCGCGGCGCCAAGTGGGTCGCGCTGCCGTTCACCGACCACTGCCCGCCGCTGTTCGCCGACGCGGCCGCTGCGGCCTCGTGGCCGGCGCTGCTGCGTACCGCACTCGCTGACAGCCGGCCGCGCCGCATCGACGTGCGCGCCGACGTCGACGGCGGTGCCCCGCACAGTGCCGGCGTGCGGCACGTGCTGGCGCTCACCGGCGACCCCGACGCGGTCTATCGCGGCTTCCACCGCTCGCAGGTGCAGCGCAACATCCGGCGCGCCGAACGCGAGGGCGTGGTGGTGCGGGTCGGCGACCGCCCGACCGATCTCACCGACATCTTCTACCGGCTGCACCTGGGCACCCGGCGCCGACAGGGGGTGCCGGTCCAGCCGCGCCGGTTCTTCGACCTGATCCGGCGCCACGTCCTCGACGCCGGGCACGGCACGCTGCTGATCGCTGAGCACGACGGGCATCCGGTGGCCGCCGCGGTGTTCCTGCGGCACAACGGCACGGTGGTCTACAAGTACGGCGCCTCGGACAACGACGCGTGGGCGGTGCGTCCGAACCATGCGCTGTTCTGGCAGGCGATCCGCACCGCCTGCCTGGCCGGGGACACCGCGCTCGACTGGGGACGCACCGACCTCGACAACACCGGCCTGCGCGCCTTCAAGTCGGCCTGGGGCGCGGTCGAGCAGCCACTGCGCTACACCACGTTCACCGGGTCCGGCGCCCCGGCCGAGTCGTCCGACCTCGCGGAGTCGCCGGCGGCGCGGGCACTCGCCGCGGTGATCCGGCACAGCCCGCCCTGGGTCTGCGCCGCAGTGGGCGAAGGGCTCTACCGGTTCACGGCCTGACCCGCAGGCGGCTACGAGACCAGGTCGGCAAGGGCGCGTTCCCGCTGCGCCGGCGCGGTCGTGACCGGTGCCGCCGTGCCCAGCCCGGCATAGGTCCAGCCGGCGGCGCGCCACCGGTCGGCGTCGAGCGCGTGCCGGGCGTCGACGACATTGCACCGCCGGACCATGCGCGCCACCGCGGCCGGGTCGAGCTGCACGAACTGCTGCCACTCGGTCAGCACGACGAGCACGTCCGCTCCGTGGATGGCCTCGACCGCAGACCTGGCGTAGCGCAGGTCGGGGTAGGAGCGGCGGGCGTTGTCCATCGCGGCCGGGTCGTACACGCGCACCCGGGCGCCGCCCGCGGCGAGCGCGCTGGCGACGGCGAGCGCGGGCGCGTCGCGGATGTCGTCGCTGTCGGGCTTGAAGGCGGCTCCGAGGGCGGCCACCCGGGCGCCGTCCAGCGTGCCGACCAGACTGCGCACCAGCTCCACCGTGCGGGTACGGCAGCGCTGGTTGATCTCGTCGACCTGGTGCAGGAACTCGACGGACTCACCGCACCCCAGTTCGGTGGCCCGGTGCCGGAACGCCCGGATGTCCTTGGGCAGGCAACCGCCGCCGAAGCCCAGGCCGGGCCGCAGGAACCGCCCGCCGATCCGGCTGTCGTGCGAGAGCGCCTGGGTCAGTTTCATGACATCGGCACCGGACTGCTCGCAGATCTCGGCCATCGCGTTGATGAACGAGATCTTGGTGGCCAGGAAGCTGTTCGCCGCCACCTTGACCAGTTCGGCGGTCGCGCGGTCGGTGACCACGACCGGCACCTCGGCGACATCGGTGATCGGCGCGTACACCGCGCGCAGGATCGTCTCGGCCCGCGGCGACGCGACACCGAACACCAACCGGTCCGGCCGCAGCGTGTCGGCGACGGCGAAGCCCTCGCGCAGGAACTCGGGGTTCCAGGCGAGCTCGGTTGCCGTGCCCGGCGCGGCGGCGGTGATCATGCTTTCGAGCTCCGCGGCCGTCCCCAGCGGGACGGTCGACTTGCCGACGACGAGCGCGCCGGGACGCAGTTGCGGTGCCAATTCGGCGATCGCGGCGTGGACGAAGGTCAGATCGGCGGCGTTCGACGTGCTCGACTGGGGCGTGCCGACGCAGAGGAAGTGCACGTCGGCCTCGCGGGCCGCCTCGGCGAGGTCGGTGCCGAAGGTGAGCCGTCCGGTCGCGACCACCTCGGCGAGCAGATCCGCGAGGCCCGGCTCGAAGAACGGCACCCGACCCGCGCGCAGCGCGTCGATCTTGGCTGCGTCGACGTCGACCGCGATGACCTGGTGGCCGACCGCGGCCATGCAGATGGCGTGGGTCGCGCCGAGATACCCGGTGCCGATCACCGAGAGCCGGCAAGCTTCGGACGTCATGAATCCCTCCGAGGTGTCGTCGCCATGGCGGTCATGGCCGGTGGGCGTCGGTCGACGGCGCGCCGGCGGGCAGCGGCCCGGTGGGCAGGACCTGCCGCCCGCCGACGCTGCCCGTGGAGCCGGTCGGCGTGACGTCGAGCGATCCGGTGTCCGCCCCGAGAGGCAGACGACCGTCCATGACTGACCGGTCGCAGCCGAAGACCGCAGCGCCGACAAGGTGCAGCATGTTGTTGTCCCCCCCAACACGTCGGTCGGGCCGGCGTCGATGTTCCCTCTACTCGCTGGGGGAGAGGCTGCCCGGCGCCCGGCACGACCGCATCCGCGCCTAGGCGTAAATGCCTACGCCCGTTGACGGACGACCGCCTCGATCGCGGATCCGTGCCGGCCGGCGCACGCGCGCGGGCGGACCTTCTTCCCGAACGGGTCATGCGGGGCGCGCAGGTGACCCGAGGTACGCCGGATGACGGACGCGTGGGCGTGGCGTGGGGCCATAGGGTCCCGCCTGACAGCAGCCGGCGACGTGCCCCGGCAGCCGCGGTCAGGGGGTGGTGACGATGGTTGCGAGTGACGAATCGGACGAGCGCGCAAGCGGTTGGTACGACGCGCCGGTCAGCCGGCGCAACATGCTGCGGGTCGGCGTCGTCGGTGCCGCAGGCATTGCCTCGCTGTTGTTGAGCGACACGAAGTCGGCGCGCGCCGCGGGCGGCGCCGGCAACCCCATCGTCACCGAGAACGCCCTGCCCGGCACCGACCAGTGGCGCATCACATTGAACGAGTCCGATGACAGCACCCGCCAGATCTGCGGGTTCGCGTCGGCGACGAGCGTCAACGTCGGCGACACGATCACGCTGTTCGTCACGGTGAACCCGGCGCAGACCTTCACCCTCGACGTCTACCGGATCGGCCATTACCAGGGCCTGGGCGGCCGGCTGATGCTGCACGACTCGGTCAGCGGCATCACCCAACCGGCTCCCGCTGCCGACCCCGCGACCGGAATGGTCAGCTGTGCCTGGTCGGCCGGCTACCGCCTCACCATCCCGGCCGGCTGGACCACCGGCATCTACCTCGTGAAGCTGACGAGCAGCGCGCAGTACCAGAGCTACATCACCTTCGTGGTACGCGACGACTCGTCGACCTCGGCCTTGCTCTACCAGCAGAGCGTGACCACCTACCAGGCGTACAACAACTTCCCCAACGACGTGGCGAACGGGGCCACGCTGCCGTCCACCGGCAAGAGCCTGTACGAGTACAACAGCTCGGCAACCCCCACCGCGGTCGGCACGACGCGCGCGAACAAGGTCAGCTTCGACCGGCCGTACTCCAATGACGACGGCGCGGGCGACTTCCTCGACTGGGAGCTGTTCTTCGTCCGCTGGATGGAACAGGCCGGCTACGACGTCTCGTACAGCACCGATCTCGACACGCACACCGACGCCACCCGGCTCACCCGGCACCGCGGCTTCCTGGCCGTCGGGCACGACGAGTACTGGTCGGGCGCCATGTACGACGGCGTGAGCAACGCTCTCGCATCAGGCGTCGGGCTCGGGTTCTTCGGAGCCGACGCGATCTACTGGCAGATCCGGTTCGAGGCCAACGCTGCGGGCACGCCCAACCGCGTCCAGGTCTGTTACAAGGACGCCGCAAAGGATCCGGTGAACGGCGCCGGGACGACCGTGCTGTGGCGCAACCCCGTCCTCAACCGGCCGGAACAGCAACTGCTGGGCAGCATGTTCGTCTCGCAGCAGCCCAATGGCGCGACCCCGGCACCGTTCGTGGTCCGCAACAGCTCGCACTGGGTGTACCGCGGCAGCGGTGCGGCCGACGGAGACAGCATTCCCGGCATCGTCGGGTACGAATGCGACCGCTCGCAGGCGGCCTATCCGCTGCCGGTGGCGGCGGCCGGCACGTACACGCTGCTCTCCGACTCGCCGTTCACCACATCGCTCACCGCCACCGACGGCTCCGGCCAGGCGATCACCGAGCACTGCACGGCCGTCGTCTACCAGGCGGCCAGCGGTGCCTGGGTGTTCAACGCCGGATCCATCGAGTGGAACTGGGGGTTGTCCAACATCAACGGGCGCACGTCGGCCGATGCGCGGATCCAGCAGATGACCGCGAACGTGCTCGACACCCTCGTCGCGGGGCCGGTCCCGATCCCGCCGGCGCCGAGCGGCCTCGCCGCCGTCCCGACCGATCACACCACAGTCGGCCTGTCGTGGACGGACAACTCCTCCGGCGCGAGCGGCGTCGTCGTCGAGCGCAGCGCCTCGTCCTCGTTCGGCACGGTCACGAGCACGCCACTGTCCGCCGGCACCACCACCTTCAACGACACCGGCCTCACCCCGGGCGTCTACTACTACCGGCTGCGCGCGGTGAACAACAACGGATCGTCGCCGTACTGCGGCGTCGCCGCGGTGTCGACCGTCGCCTACAACGATCTGGTGCAAGGGCGCAGCGCGCTCTGCTCGCACTGGCGCCTCGGCGACCGGATCGGTGCCGTCGCCGCGGATTCGAAGGGCAGCTTCGACGGCAGCTACCTCAACGGCGTCACGCTCGGTGCGGCCGGCGCGCTCGCCCGCGACGGCGACACGGCCGCGCAGTTCAACGGCAGCAACCAGAAGGTGAGCCTCCCGGCGCTGCCCGGCACGGTCGACTTCACCGTCGTCGGCTGGACCTTCCTGACCTCGGCGCCCGCCAACAGCACGCTCTACGGCACGAACGGCAACGTGCGCATCCTCGTGCGTCCCGGCAACGGTGCGAGCGCGTACGGCGGTGTCTGGCTCAACGGCACCGAGTACGCGCTGCAGCCGACGACCGCGCAGTCGAACCTGAACGCGTGGGTGCACTGGGCGCTGACCCGGCAGGGCAGCACGCTCACCCTCTACCGCAACGGGGTGCAGGTGGCCCAGCGCAGCGATCTGCCGGCCTCGGCAGCGGCGAACGTCAGCGGCTGGATCGGCGCGCAGAGCGGCAACGCCTACTACTTCGCCGGGCGGATCGACGAGGTTGCGGTGTACACCGCGGCCCTGTCCGGCGACGACGTGAGCAACGACTACAGCGCCGGCACCAACGGCATCGCCCCGGATTCCGTCCCGCCCGTCAGCTACCGCGATCTCGTGATGGGCGAGTCGAGCCTGCTCGCCTACTGGCGACTGGACGACTCCGCCGGCAAGGTCGCCACCGATCTGAAGGGCGGCTTCAGCGGGCAGTACGTCAACAACCCGACGCTGGGTGCGCCCGGCGCCCTGGCCGCGGACCCCGACACCTGTGTGGCCTTCAACGGCACCAACAACAAGGTGAGCCTGCCGGCGCTGCCCGCCGTCACCGACTTCACCTTCGAGGGCTGGAGCTATCTCACCGGCGCGGCCGTGAACAACAGCAACGGCAACAACGCGCTGTACGGCACCAACAACCAGGTGCGCATCCTGACCCGTCCCGGCGCTCCCAACACGGGCACCGACGTGTTGGCCGGCGTGTGGCTGAACAACACCGAGTACACCCTGCAGCCCTCGAGCGCGCAGTCGGACCTGAACACCTGGGTGCACTGGGTGCTCACCCGCGGCGGCGGAACGCTCACGCTCTACCGCAACGGCGTGCAGGTCGCGCAGCGCACCGACCTGCCCGCCTCGGCGCCGGCGAACCTGAGCGGCTGGATCGGGTCGCAGGGCGGCAGCGCGTACTACTTCAACGGCCGCATCGACGAGGTGGCGGTCTACCAGGCGGCGCTACGTCCGTCGGCCGTGGTCGCGCACTACGCCGCCGCGGTCAACGGCACGCACTGACCGGCGCGGGCTCGCCGGCCGCGGACGGGCCGGTTGAGCGTCCCGACCCGGCGGGTCGAGCTCGCCCGAGCCGCGCTCGACGAGCCGGACCGGGACGACCTCGCGCCGCGCCGGGCCGCGGTCGCCGGCGACGCGGCGCAGGAGCAGCTCCGTCGCCCGCCTGCCGAGTTCGTCCGCGTCCGGGGTGACCACGGTCGCGGGCACCGGCAGGAAGTCGGCGAGCCGGAAGTCGTCGAAGCCGACCACGGCGAGCTGACACCCTACGGCGTGCATGGCGCGCAGCGTCCCCTCGCAGACGAAGTTGGTCGTGGCGAACACCGCGGTCGGGCGGTCGCGCCGTCCGAGCAGGTCGACGGTCGCGACCCGGGCCGCCTCGACGGTGCCCACCTCGAGTGTGACGACGAGCGAGGGGTCGAGTGCGAGTCCGGCGGCGCGCAGCGCACGGCGGTAACCGTTCGCGCGCTGGCCTGTCGTGTAGTAGGACGGCGCGACGAGCATGGCGATCCGGCGGTGGCCGTGCGCGATCAGGTGTGCCGTCGCGAGAAACCCGCCCCGGTCGTTGTCGATCACGACCGCGTCGTTCTCGACACCCTGGGCGGGGCGGTCGATGAGCACGATCGGGGTGTCGGATCGGTGCGCTCGCTGCAGGAACCCGTTGTCACGGCGAACGGGCACGAGCATCATGCCCGCGATGCGGCGTGAGAACAGTTCGCGCACCGCGCGCTTCTCCGACTCGGCGTCCTCGTCGACCGAGCTGACCATCACGGCGTAGCCGGCCGCGCGCGCGACATCGAGCACGCTCTTCGCGATGGCCGCATAGAACGGATTGGCCAGGTTGCCGATCAGGAGTGCGATGGTGGTCGACGTCATGCCGGGCCGTAGGGCGCGTGCGACGTCGTTGCGCTGGAACCCGAGCTCCTCGATCGCGCGCTGCACCCGCTCCGCGGTGACCGGGCGGACCGATGCGCCGCCGTTGACGACGCGGGACACGGTGCCCACCCCGACACCCGCACGTACGGCGACATCCCGCATCGTCGGTTCTCTTGCTGCCACCACGGCACGACCGCCTTCCTCCACCACCCGCATCGTATTCAGAGCGCCGGCCCGGCCCTCGGGGCGATTTCGGACAAATCGTTGACTCCGTCGAGTGTTCTTGGTTACGTTCCCAAATGGAAACGTTGCCAAGCGGGACGGACGGAGCTGATGACGGGTCGACGACGGCTGCGGATGCTCGCAGCGACCTTGGTGGCACCGGCCCTGGCCGGCGCACTGGCGGTGAGTCCGGCTGCGGCAAGTGCCACAGGCTCGTGGCGGCAGCGCGCGGAAGCCACCGATCGCGCGCTGCAGCAGTACTTCGCCGCTGCGGACGGATCAGGGCTGTACCGCGAGGAGTACCCGCATGAGTCGACCGACAACACCTATTCCTATGAGTGGCCGTTCTCGCAGGAACACGTCGCCACGCTCGACCTCGCCGCGATGGCGGGCTCTCCCGACCACCGCGGCGCGCTCGCCGACCGCGATGCCGCGCAGCAGCACTACTGGGAGGACACCAGCACGACGGGACTGCCTGGATTCGCCTCGGGCGCCGAACCGCCCTATGCGAACGGCGGCGATCTGTTCTACGACGACAACGAGTGGGTCGGGCTGGAGGACGTCCAGCACTATGCGTTCTTCCACGACGCGGCCTCGCTCGCCGAGGCGCGCAGGATCTTCGCCCTCGTTCGGTCGGGATGGGACACCGACCCCAGCCATGCCGACCCGGGTGGCACCTTCTGGACCCAGGCGCCGTGGAGCAGCGACCGCAACACTGTGTCGAACATGCCCGGCGCCGAACTGGGTCTGCGGCTTTTCCAGCTCACCGGAGACCGCAGTTATCTCCTGTGGTCGTTGCGCATGTACCGGTGGACGAACACGTACCTGCAACGCCCCGACGGGTTGTACTGGGACCACGTCGACCTGCAGGGCAACGTCGAGAAGACGATCTGGTCGTACAACCAGGGCGTCCCGATCGGTGTCGACGTGCTGCTGTTCCGGATCACCCACCAGCGCTCCTATCTCGCCGAGGCGGAGCGGATCGCGCAGGCGAGCCGTGCGTACTTCGGCACCGCCGGTCTCGACAAGCAACCGCCGTACTTCAACTCGATCTATTTCAAGAACTTGCTGCTGCTGCAGTCGGTCGACCACGTGAACCATCGTCGGCAACTCGCGGCCTACGCCGAGCGCATGTGGCAGACGCACCGTGACCCGAACACCGGGCTGTTCCACTTCGCCGCCGCAGGTGACCCGCACGTACAGATGATCGAGCAGGCCGCGATGACCCAGATCTTCGCCGTGCTGGCCTGGCCCCCGTCCGACTTCACCCGCCTCTACTGACATCCACGAAAGGAACCGACATGAGGGCACGCACCCTGCTGGCCACGCTCGCCGTGGCGACCCTTGCTGCCGGAGCGGTCTCGGCCTGTTCGAGTTCGGGCGGCGGGTCGTCGAACACCATCACGGTCGCCTATGAGAAGTTCGGCAGCTTCACCCAGATGGACCAGCTCATGCGCAAGGTCAAGGCCGAGTATGAGAAGGCCAACCCGAAGATGAGCGTGAAGCTGGAACCTATCCAGGCCGACGAGAACGACTACTACACCAAGCTGGACCTGATGAACCGGTCGGCGTCGACCGCGCCGGACGTCCTTTATGAGGACACCTTCCTGGTGAACTCGGACATCAGCGCGGGCTACCTGCAACCGCTCGATCAGTACTTGAACAAGTGGAAGGACTGGTCACAGTTCAGCGCCGCGGCCAAGACCGCCGGCAAGGCACTGGACGGAAAGACCTACGGCGTTCCGATGGGGACTGACACCCGCGGGCTTTACTACAACAAGCAGATCTTCGCCAGGGCCGGGCTTCCGACCAACTGGCAACCGAAGAGCTGGAACGACATCCTGACCGCCGCACGCACCATCAAGAAGAAGGTGCCCGGTGTCATCCCGTTCCAGATCTACTCCGCCAAGTCGGCCGGCGAGGGTGCCACGATGCAGGGCCTGGAGATGCTGCTCTACGGCACGCACGACACCCTGTACGACAACGCCTCGAAGAAGTGGATCGTCTCGAGCAAGGGCCTGACCGACTCGTTCAACTTCCTGCACACCGTCTTCGCCGAGGGTCTCGGCCCCAGCCCGCAGCAGGAGCTCGACACGCAGTGGGGCACCAAGGTCTCCACCCAGTTGATCCCGCAGAGCAAGATCGCGATCGATCTGGACGGCTCCTGGCAGACCGGCAACTGGAAGAAGACCGGCCAGCAGCCGTGGCCTCAGTACAGCAAGGTCCTGGGCACGGCGATGATGCCGACCGAGGACGGCTCGGCGCCGGGCAGCACCAGCATGTCGGGTGGATGGTTGCTGTCGGTCGGGGCACACGCGAAGAACCCGCAGGCCGCCTTCGACTTCATTGCGACCTCCCTCAACCGGGAGAACGCGCTGTCCTACGACAACGCGGCCAGCCAGATCGCCGAGCGCAGCGACGTGGCGAACGATCCGTCCTACAAGTCCAACGACCCGTTCACGCCATTCTTCACCGGGCTGGTGAAGTACACGCACTTCCGGCCGGCGTACGCGCAGTACCCGAAGGTCTCTGACGCAATCCAAACCGCCATGGAAGCCGTGATGACCAACCAGTCGTCGGTCGGTGACGCGCTCAACCAGCTCGCGAGCACGGTCAAGAGCGAGGTCGGCGACGGCGCGACGACCGCCAAGTAGCCGGCATGAGTGCCACTGCGCTCACCAAGCCGGCACCCGCCCCGCCCGATCGGCGTCGGGCGCGGCCGAGCCGGAGCGGTCCGTCGGCCGGCCGCAAGCTCGCCCCGCTGATCCCGGCCGTGCTGTTGCTGTTGCTGTTCTTCGCAGGACCGGTGATCTGGAGCTGCTACACGGCCTTCACCGACCAGTCGCTGTCCGGTGCCGCCGCGTCCAGCCCGAAATTCATAGGCACGGACAACTTCATCCGCCTGTGGCACGACCCGATCTTCGTGAAGTCGCTGCTGCTGACGGTGATCTTCGTCCTCGGGTCGGCGGTGATCGGGCAGAACGTGCTCGGCATGCTGATCGCGCTGCTGCTGCGCGGACGCCACCGGGTCACCCAGGCGACGGTGTCTCTCGTCGTCATCGGTGCCTGGGTGATGCCCGAGATCGTCGCCGCATTCTGTTGGTACGCCTACCTGAACCCGGACGGCGCGCTGAACCACTGGCTCAAGTCCGTCGGCGCGACGCAGAACTGGCTGTACTCGGCGCCGATGTTCGCCGTGATCCTCGCGAACGTGTGGCGCGGAACGGCCTTCTCGATGATGGTGTACTCGGCCGCCCTGTCCGACATCCCGCCGGACGTCGAGGAGGCCGCCGAGATCGACGGCGCAGGTGGCGTGCGCCGGCTCTGGTACGTGACTTTCCCGATGATCCGCCGCTCCATCGTCACGAATCTGATGCTGATCACGCTGCAGACTCTCGCGGTCTTCACGACGATCTACGTGCTGACCCAGGGCGGACCCGGCAACAAGAGTTCGACGACCCCGGTCTACATGTACGAGCAGGCGTTCAAGTTCTACAACCTCGGCTACGGAACCGCCATGGCCCTGGTCCTGCTGGTGATCGGCGCGCTGTTCTCGCTGGTGTACCTGCGTCTGGTGAAGGTGGACGACCGATGAGCGCAGTCACCACAGGACTCCCACGCACCGCCGGGCGGTGGGCGTTGACCTCGCCGCGCCCGAAGCTGTCGCGGCTCATCGCGCGCCTGGTCCTCGTCGTGATCGTGCTGCTGTTCATCGCGCCGATGTTGTGGCTGCTGCTCGGCTCGTTGCACCGCAACCCGGGGCTGACCGTTCCGTTCGGCGGCGGGTGGACACTCGGCAATTACGCCGACGTGCTCAACCCGACGACCTTCTGGGTGCCGCTGCGCAACTCGCTCATCCTGTCGGGCGGTACGACGATCATCACCGTCGTCTGCGCCTCGCTGGCCGCCTACCCGCTCTCGCGGTACCGGCTGCGCTTCGGGCGGTTCTTCCTCTACACGATCGTTTTCTCGACCGGCCTGCCGATCACGGCGATCATGGTGCCGGTCTACTCGATGTTCGCGCACTTCAACCTGACCGACTCGGTCACCTCGACGGTGTTCTTCATGTCGGCGACGTCCATGCCGTTCGCCATCTGGATGTTGAAGAACTTCATGGATGGCGTGCCGGTGTCGCTGGAAGAGGCGGCCTGGACCGACGGTGCCGGCTGGTTCCAGGGCCTCCGGCACATCGTCCTGCCGCTGATGGCACCCGGTGTCGCGGTCGTCAGCATCTTCGTGTTCGTGACGCAGTGGGGCGACTTCTTCATCCCGTTCATCCTGCTGCTCGACCCGGCCAAGCAGCCGCTGTCGGTGACGATCTACACGTTCTTCTCCTCCTACGGCCAGGTCCAGTACGGCCAGCTCGCCGCATTCTCGGTGCTGTACACCCTGCCGATCGTGTTCCTCTACGGCGTGCTGTCGAAATACCTCGGCGGCGCGTTCAATTTCGCCGGCGGTGTCAAGGGCTGACCCGCCGTCCGACTCAACCTCTCGAAGGCGATACATGCAGATCTCGGAAATCGTTTCGACCGAGCGGTTCGTCCGCACGCCCGACGGGGGCGAGGCCCAGGTGCTCGAGGTCGCGCTCGTCGACCCGGACGGTGACGAAACGCTCACGGCGTTCAACAACGGCGAGGTCGTCGGCACCGCGCGCTGCGACGCGGAGCGGGTCGAGGTGCCGCTCACGGGTCTCGCCGGACGGCCGCCCGGCAGCATCGAGGCCGTGCGCGTCGAGGCCGGGACCGGTCTGGTCGAGACAGTGCGCGTGACGATCGCCGAGCCGGGCTGGACGGTGTGGATGATCTCCCACTTCCATTACGACCCGGTGTGGTGGAACACCCAGGCCGCATACACCGCGACCTGGGACGAGCTGCCCGGCCCCGCCCAGCAGTTCCGGCAGACCTTCCAGCAGACCGGCTTCGCCCTCGTGGACGCCCACCTCGAGGCCGCGCGACGCGACCCCGACTACAAGTTCGTGCTCGCCGAAGTCGACTACATCAAGCCGTACTGGGACGCGCGCCCGCAGCAGCGCGCCTACCTGCGGCGACTGCTCGCCGAGGGCCGCCTGGAGATCATGGGCGGTACCTACAACGAGCCGAACACCAACCTGACCACCACCGAGACGACGGTGCGCAACTTCGTCCACGGCCGCGGCTTCCAGCACGGGGTGCTCGGCGGCGACCCGCAGACCGCCTGGCAGCTCGACGTCTTCGGTCACGACCCGCAGTTCCCGGGCCTCGCCGCCGAGGCCGGCCTGACCTCGTCGTCGTGGGCCCGCGGACCGCACCACCAGTGGGGTCCGATGTTGTCTCAGCCGCGTCCCGAGGGCGGCTGGGGTGACCCCGCGGTAATGCAGTTCCCGGCCGAGTTCGAGTGGGTCTCGCCCTCGGGCAAGGGCGTGCTCACCCACTACATGCCGGCGCACTACTCGGCAGGCTGGCAGATCGACTCCAAGCCATCGCTCGCCGAGGCCGAGGCCGCTGTGTACGAGCTGTTCGTTCTCCTCAAGCGCGTCGCGGCGACACGCAACGTGCTGCTGCCGGTGGGCACCGACTGGACGCCGCCGAGCAAGTGGCTCACCGACATCCAGCGCGACTGGAACGCTCGCTACAGCTCACCGCGCTTCGAGTGCGGCCTCCCGAAGCAGTTCTTCGCCGCCGTACGCGCCGAGCTCGACCAGCGTGGCCGGGCTGCCGCGCCGCAGACCCGCGACATGAATCCGGTCTACACCGGCAAGGACGTCTCCTACATCGACACCAAGCAGGCGCAGCGCAGCGCCGAGAGCCTGCTCGTGGACGCGGAGATGTTCGCCGCGATAGCGACGAGGTACGGCGCGGCCTATCCGCACGCCACGCTGGACAAGGCTTGGCGCCAGTTGGTGTTCGGTGCCCACCACGACGCGATCACCGGCTCGGAGTCCGACCAGGTGTACCTCGATCTCCTGACCACCTGGCGCGAAGCGCACGGCCTGGGCCGGCAGGTGTTGAAGGCCGCGCTCGACCACCTTGCCGCGTCGCTCCCCGGCGCACCGGCCGACGGGCTGCCCGTGACCGTATTCAACCCCTCGGCCTGGGCGCGCGGCGGACCCGTCGACATCGACGTCACCCCCTCGGCCGGCGCGCGCTCGCTCGAGGTGGTGGCACCGGACGGGCGCGTCGTGCCCAGCGTCGTTGACGAGGCGGTGACCGACGCCGACGGCACGATCACTGCGGCGAGAGTCCGATTCGTCGCCGACGAGGTGCCGGGCATCGGGCACAGCACCGGCTGGGCGATCCGGGCCGGCGGCGATGACGTGTCGGGCTGGCGCGACGAGCCGGCCGGCACGGTGATCGAAACCGACCGGTACCTGATCGAGGTCGACCCCGCGGCGGGTGGCGCGGTTCGCCGGTTGTTCGACAAGCGGGCGCTGCGGGAGGTGCTGCGCGCCGGCGCGTTCGGCAACGAGTTGGTGCTCGAGCAGGAGTACTCGGCGCACCCGCAGTTCAACGAAGGGCCCTGGCACCTCGTGCCGACCGGCACGGTGCTGGCCCGCTCGACCGATCACGCGGCGGACTCGGTCCGGGTGCAGAGCAGCGCCGTCGGTCACCGGCTGGTGGTCACCGGCCGCCTCGGCGATTCGGCCTACACCCAGACGATCGCCTTGCTGCACGGCGCCGACCGCGTCGACTGCCGCACCACACTGGACGGGTTCAACGGGGCCGACCAGCTCGTGCGCATCTGCTGGGCTGCCGACGTGCCCGGCGCGCTGCCCGCGAGCGACGTGGGCGCGGCCGTCGTCGGGCGCGGCTTCGGCTTCCGCGGCGCGGACGTCGCCAACCACCCGTGGACGCTGGACAACCCGGCCGTCAACTGGTTCGCACTCACCTCGACGGCGCGGGTGCGGATCAGCCTGCCGGGCGGTACCCCGACCCAACGCGCGATCGGCATCGCCGAGCTCGTCGCCGCCGACGCCGACGCGGCCGGTGGACTTCGCCCGCTCGCCGTCGCGCTCGCCGGCCAGGGCGTCACCGCGACGACGTCGATCGGCGGCGGCGCCCGCTACGGACGACTCGCCGTCGACTCGAACCTGCCCGACGTCCGCATCGCCGTCGGCGGTCCCGAGGACAACGCGTTCACCGCGCAGGTGCTCGACCTCGCCGACGAGCAGTACCGCATCGAGCTGGACAAGCAGCTTGCCGGCACCGGCACGGCCCGGGTGTGGATCCCCGCCGAGCGCCCGCTGCGCGAGGTGTGGCAACCCAGCGCCGACCTGTCCGGCGTGCGCGACCTGCCCGTCCTCGTCGTGGTGGGACCTGCGGAACTCGACGCGCTCGTCGAGGACCTGGCCGACGCCGCGATCGAGGTCGCGCAGTCGGCCGACGCGGCGGTCGCCGGTGAGCCGGAGCTCGACGACTACACCGTCGCGCTGCTCAACACGGGGTTGCCCAGCTTCAACGTCGACGTCGACGGAACGCTCACGACCGCCGTGTTGCGCTCGTGCACCGGCTGGCCGTCGGGCGTGTGGCTCAATCCGCCCCGGCGCACCGTCCCGGACGGGTCCAACTTCCAGCAACAGCATTGGACGCACCACTTCGAGTACGCGCTCGTCGCGGGCAGCGGTGACTGGCGGGCCAACGAGCTGGTGCGCGCGGGCCACGAGTTCAACCACCCGCTGCGCAGCTCGCAGGCGGCTCCGGCCGCCGGCCCGCCGCGACCCGGCCACTACCTCGACCTCGGCGATACCGAGGTGGTCGTGACCGCGGTCAAGGCGAGCGGAAATCCGGTGGCGGACGGGCGGACGCCGCCGCCGGTCGACGCGCTGACGGTACGGCTGGTCGAGGCGGCCGGCCGGCACCAGCAGTACACGATCGACACCGCCTTCGGCGTCGACGCCGTGACCCAGCTCGACCTCGTCGAACGCGAGCGCGGGCCGATCACCGGCCCGGTCCCCCTCGCCCCGATGCAGATCGCGACCCTGCGGCTCGAGTGTGCCGCGGGCGCCGGCGACACCGTCCTGATCGACGAGCGCGATCCGCACCAGCCGACCTACGCGCGTTACTGGCTCGACAACACCGGCCCCGCGCCGATCGGCGGGATGGTCACGGCCGTGCACGCCGAACCCACCGTCGTCGAGCGCGCGCCGGGGGCGGGCGGCCCGATCGATCTCGCGGTCACCGTCGCTTCCGACCGCACCGACGCCAGCACCGACACCGAGGTGCAGCTGATCGTCCCGACGGGCTGGACCGCCGAACCGTCGACCGTGGCCGTATCGGTACCGCCGGGCGGCTTCGCCGACCTGAGCGTGCAGGTGCACCCCGCCGAGGACGCGGCCCCGGGCATCTACTGGGTGCGCAGCCGCATCCCGACGGGCGGGCAGGTGATCGAGGACGTCACCCGAGTGATCATCGGCGCGAGCGAGGCGCCCGAGCTCGAGGTGGCGCTGGCCGGGCCGGACGTTGTCGACATCGGCGCCGACGCCCGCCTGGTCGCGACGGTGACCAACCACGCGCGGTCACCGGTCAGTGCCCGCGTCCAGCTCATCAGTCCGTGGCACACCTGGGACGTCGTAGACACCTGGGACACCGGGGTGACCGTCGAGCCCGGGGGCACCGCGCGGGTCACCTTCGCCTGCCACGCCGGCCCCGGAACCGCGCCAGGGACGTGGTGGGCGCTGGCCAAGGTCGCGGGCGCCGGCGTCGTGCACTTCACCGAACCGGTGGTGTTGACGGTGCGCCCGTGACCACGGCCGCGCTCGTGCGCGGCGAGGCCGTGACCGCCGACGAGGTCGACGCGCGCCTGGCCCAGGTACGTGCGTCCGGTTTCGGGGCCCGGCTGCCGCACCCGGCGACGGCCGACGGCCGCAACGCGCGCCGCTGGGTCACCCAGCTGGTGTGCGCCGAGCGGCTGGTCGCCGCCGAACTCGGACCACCCGTGGCACCGCCCGCTCCGCTGGCGATCGAGCGTGCGCTCGCTGTCGGCGGTGTCGCGGCGGCGGTGCTCGCCGTCCGCCCGGATGCCATCGAGGTCACCGCCTGTCCCGGGGTGGTCGAAGCAAGCGTGCGCGGCTACTACGACCGCAATCCCGACCGGTACGCCGACCGCGGCGTCGCCTACGCCGATGCGCGCGAGGGGATCGCCGCGACGCTGCGCTCCGCCGCGCACGACCGCGCCTTCGCCGACTGGCTCGAGCGACGCATGGCGCTCGAGGTCGAGCTGCGACCGGGGTTCGAGCACCCCGCCGACCCGCACCACGCCGACGCCACGCACCGGCACTGAGCGATCAGTCCGACCGGGCCGGCCGCAACCGCAGCGCCTGCATGCCGCCGTCGACGGCCAGTTCCACCCCGACCACCGACGACGCCTGGGGCGAGGCGAGATAGGCGATCGCGGCGGCGACCTCGTCAGGTGTCACGAGTCGACCGTGCGGCTGCCGCGCCTCGAGCGCGGCCCGCTCGGCGGCCGGGTCGTCCGCGCGCTCGAGCAGCCGGCCGACCCACGGGGTGTCCGCCGTCCCCGGGTTGACCGCGTTGACGCGCACACCGCGGCGCAACAAGTCGGCGGCCATGGCGCGGGTCAGCGCAGACACCGCGCCCTTGCTGGCCGAATAGAGCACCCGGTCGGGCAACCCCGCGGTGGCCACGATCGACGACACGTTCACGATCGCGCCGTGCTCGGAGCGCTCGAGCCACGGCAACGCCGCCCGGGTGACCCGAACGGTGCCGAGCACGTTGACATCGAGCACCGCGCGCCACTCGTCGTCCGGGTTCGCCTCGACCGGACCCTGCGCGCCGACGCCCGCGTTGTTGACCAGCACGTCGATACCGCCGAGCCGCTGCGCCGCGGTCGCCACGCCGGCGCGCACCGAGGCGTCGTCGGTGAGATCGGCGCGGATGTCGTGCTCGCCGTCGGCAGGGCCGACGGCCCGGTCGAGCACGACGACCTGCGCGCCGCGGTCGCGGAACAGCCGGACCGTGCTCCGCCCGATGCCGGAGGCGCCGCCGGTCACGACGGCGCGTAGGCCGCTCAGCTCACTGCTCATGGTCGCCCACCCTAGGCGGCCGGTTAGTGAATGCGGCGGAATTGGCAAGATGGACATATGGACTTCCGCTACCTCGGCAACTCCGGCCTCCAGATCTCCGAGATCGTCTATGGCAACTGGCTCACCCACGGCTCGCAGGTCGAGAACGACGTCGCGACCGCGTGCGTGCGCGCCGCGCTCGAGGCGGGCATCAGCAGCTTCGACACCGCCGACGTCTACGCCAACGGCGCGGCCGAGACCGTGCTCGGTGAGGCGCTGAAGGGCGAGCGGCGCGAGTCGCTCGAGATCTTCACGAAGGTCTACTGGCCGGTCGGGCCCGGGGGCAAGAACGACGTCGGGCTGTCCCGCAAGCACATCATGGAAGCCGTCGACAACTCACTGCGCCGCCTGCAGACCGACTACGTCGACGTCTACCAGGCGCACCGCTACGACACGTTCACCCCGCTCGAAGAGACCATGCAGGCCTTCGCCGATGTCGTGCGGGCCGGCAAGGCGCTCTACATCGGGGTGTCCGAGTGGACGCCCGAGCAGATCCGCGCCGGCCACGAGCTCGCCCAGCAGCTCGGTGTCCGCCTCGTCTCCAACCAGCCGCAGTACAACATGCTGTGGCGCATCATCGAGGGCGAGGTCGTCCCGACCAGCGAGGATCTCGGCCTGTCGCAGATCGTGTTCTCGCCGATCGCGCAGGGCGTGCTCACCGGCAAGTACCTGCCCGGCCAGGACGCCCCGGCCGGTTCGCGTGCCACCGACAGCAAGGGCGGCGCGGACATGATCTCGCGCTGGATGAAGGACGACGTCCTGACCCGGGTCCAGCAGCTCAAGCCGGTCGCCGACGACCTCGGCCTGACCATGGCCGCCCTCGCCGTCGCGTGGGTGCTGCAGAACGACAACGTCGCCGCCGCGATCATCGGCGCGTCGCGTCCCGAGCAGGTCGGCGAGAACGCCAAGGCCAGCGGGGTCACGCTCGACCCGGACGTCCTCAAGCGCATCGACGACGTGCTGGGCGACGTCGTCACACGGGATCCGGGTCAGGTCGCCAAGAGCACGCCACCCCGCCGCCCCGGCAGCTGACGCTCAACGCCGCGCTTCCCCCTCGCGCAGCCCGTTCCGGCGCCGGAATCTGACTGCGCCGGGAGGGAATGATCAGGCGCGGGGTTCGCGACGGTAGGTGACGTAGCCGGCCTCGTCGCGGATTGCGGCGAATCCGGCGTGCTCGGCGAGCGTGACCGCCGCGGTGTTGCCCGACCAGGCGGTGACCTCGATCCGGCGGCCGGTCTCGTCCGCCTCGCGGACCAGGTCGACCATCACTTCGTGCGCGATGCCGTTGCCGCGGTGGCCGAGCGCCACGGTGATGTCGACGATGTGGATGGCCTCGCCGGCGCGGTCGACCAGCACCCGGCCGGCCTCGGCGGTGCCCGCCAGGATGATCTGGTCGGTCGCATCCGGATGCCCTGCGGCGAGTTCGCGACGCCGCGCCCGGAACTTCATGTCGACCAGGACGAAGCGGGTGTCGCACGGCAGGCAGGCGAGCTCGAGGTGCGCGTCCGCGAACAGCGACCGCAGCAACGCGATGTCGTCGGGGGTCGCGGGACGGCGGGTTACGGCGACGTCGCGTCGCACCGTGGTCATCGCGATCCCTCCCGATCCTGGTCCGCGAACGCGGAACCAGTGATCACGAGAGCATAGGCATCACAACGACACGAATGCAGGAAGTTGATCACATCTTTCAGTGATCGGTCAGTTTTCCTGAAACTTGAGCGCCGCGAATCCGGACGTAACAGGAACTAGTGGTCAGCCCTTGCGCCGCCGGATCGTGTTCGTGATGAACGCGATCGGGTCGTACTTGCGGTCGACGACGCGCTCCTTCAGCGGGATCAGCGCGTTGTCGGTGATCTTGATGTGCTCGGGGCAGACCTCGGTGCAGCACTTGGTGATGTTGCACATGCCCAGCCCGTACTCGTCCTGCGCCGCCTGCTTGCGGTCGAGGGTGTCGAGCGGGTGCATGTCGAGTTCGGCCGTGCGCATCAGGAACCGCGGACCGGCGTAGGCCGTCTTGTTGTCCTCGTGGTCGCGGATGACGTGGCAGACGTCCTGGCACAGGAAGCACTCGATGCACTTGCGGAACTCCTGCGAGCGCGCGACGTCCTGCTGCGCCATGCGGTACTCGCCCGGCTTGAGGTCGGGCGGTGAGAAGGCCTCGACCTGCTGGGCCTTCTTGTAGTTGTACGAGACGTCGGTGACCAGGTCCTTCATCACCGGGAAGGTGCGCATCGGGGTGACCGTGATGGTCTCGCTCTGGTCGAAGACCGACATGCGGGTCATGCACATCAGCCGCGGACGGCCGTTGATCTCCGCGCTGCACGAGCCGCACTTGCCGGCCTTGCAGTTCCATCGCACCGCGAGATCGCCCGCCTGGGTGGCCTGCAACCGGTGGATGATGTCGAGCACGACCTCGCCCTCGTTGACCTCGACGGTGAAGTCCTGCAGGTCGCCGCCGTCGGCGTTGCCGCGCCAGATCCGGAAGTGTGCGTCGTAACTCATCAGGCGTTCGCTCCAGACTCTGCTTCGACCTTCTCGACGATGTCGGGGTTGTCGTCGGGGATCGAGGTGATCTCCTCGGCGGTGAAGTACTTCTTCAGCTCGTCCTTGGTGAACAGTTCGAGCAGGTCCTGCCGCATCGGCGCCATCGGCTGCTCGACGACGTCGATGTCACCGCTGTCGTTGAGCGTGCAGATCAGGTTCACCTGGCGCCACGTGGGCGACATCTTCGGGAAGTCGTCGCGGGTGTGCCCGCCGCGCGACTCCTCGCGCAGCAGCGCCGCCTTCGCGATGCACTCGGCGACCGAGAGCATGTTGCGCAGGTCGAGCGCGAGGTGCCAGCCCGGGTTGAACTCGCGCCCGCCGGTCACCGCGATGTGCGCCGCGCGCTCCTTGAGCTTCTCGAGGCGCTCGAGCGCGTCCACCATCTCGCTGCGCACGCGGATCAGGCCGACGAGGTCGTTGATGATCTGCTGCAGTTCGGCATGCAGCTCGTAGGGGTTCTCCCCGTCCTGCTTCTCCATCGGCGCGAGGGCGGTGCTCTCGCAGGCCGCGATCTGCTCGTCGGTGATCGTCGGGTACTTGCCCTTCAACGCCTTGACGTAGGCAGCCGCACCTTCGCCGGAACGCCGGCCGAACACCAGCAGGTCCGACAGCGAGTTGCCGCCGAGCCGGTTCGAGCCGTGCATGCCGCCGGCCACCTCGCCGGAGGCGAACAGGCCCGGCACGCGCATCGCCGCGGCGGTGTCGGCGTCGACCTCGATGCCGCCCATCACGTAGTGACAGGTCGGGCCGACCTCCATGGGCTCGGCGGTGATGTCGACGTCGGCCAGTTCCTTGAACTGGTGGTGCATCGACGGCAGCCGCCGCAGGATCTCGTCCTTGGGCAGCCGCGAGGCGATGTCGAGGAAGACACCGCCGTGCGGCGATCCGCGGCCGGCCTTGACCTCGGCGTTGATGGCGCGCGCCACCTCGTCGCGCGGCAGCAGGTCCGGGGTGCGCTTGTTGTGGTCGGGGTCCTTGTACCAGGCGTCGGCCTCGGCCTCGTTGTCCGCGTACTGCGGGCGGAACACGTCCGGCACGTAGTCGAACATGAACCGCTTGCCGTCGGAGTTCTTCAGCACGCCGCCGTCACCGCGCACACCCTCGGTGACGAGGATGCCCTTCACCGACGGGGGCCAGACCATGCCGGTCGGGTGGAACTGGACGAACTCCATGTTCAGCAGCGTCGAGCCGGCGCGCAGCGCCAGGCCCATGCCGTCGCCGGTGCACTCCCACGAGTTGGACGTGACCTTGGCGACCTTGCCGATCCCGCCGGTCGC
>DATBTJ010000029.1:0-46349 GCA_036559305.1 Jatrophihabitans sp. | reverse complement strand
GGCCTCGGTGAGCAGCCGGGCGAGCATGAACCGGCCCGACGAGCGGGCGGTGTAGCTCACCTCGCCTTGCCACCGCGACGTGTCGTCAGTTTGCTCGAGATCGAAGGTCCACGCATCAGTCGTCCGATGTGCTCGGTCGTCGAACCGGGGCTTGTCCTCCGCGCTGATCACAACCCAGAACCTCACCATCTGGATGTGCTGCGCGGTCACCGGTCCGCTCCGTCCGCGTCGAGTTCGCTCAACGGAACAAGCGACATCTTCAGAGCGACCGGGAACCCGAGCCTGTCCGAGAGGATTGCGAGCAGCCGGTTGAACTTGCGGTCCGCGAAGAGGCGCTCGTCAACCAGATCCGTGACATCGAAGGCGGGGTCGAGCGCGTTGTCGATGTTCCCGAGCGGTCGGAGATCGAACTTGAACCTGTTGACGCTCTGGTCGTTCCCGGGCGCGCCGTACTGCTTACTGCTGTGAGTGTTCATGAGCGGTGATCCGCTCCTTCCGTGAAGACGTTGGCACGCCCGGATGGGCAGTGCCAGATCGCGTCTTCACGGGATAGATATGGGGTATTGCTGGGTTTCGACCCACCCCGTGTGTGACGAAATCAACGGTACGAGCGGTCGTTGCGTTTCGCAAGGACGAGAAACCGGAGTCCCGGCGCGCGTCTCTCGTCGGCGCCGAACTCCGGCTCATCGGCAGCGGCCGAGGTGCCCCCGCAACCACCCGCCGCCGCCGCCGCCTGGCGGGCCACCTGCCGTCCCCGACGTGGCCAGGGGAGGTCGGTCGCGGCCGGGCACCGAGCAGGTGACCTGCAACCCCAAGGTAGGTCGGGTCAAGGTCCACTTGCACAGCACGCGGACTGTGCGGATGTCACGTGGTCGGAAACGTGCGGACCAAAGCATATGTGCAACCTGTGGAAACGCTGAGAGAATGAACTCAGTGGCGCCGACCAGGGCGGCACAGGACGAAGGAGAAGATGACCATGACCACCACGACGACGAACGAGACGGCCGAGGTTGCCGCCAAGGAGATCGCCAAGAAGCAGACCCGCGCGCGGAAGGCACCGGCCAAGCAGCCTGCCAAGGCCGCGCCCGTGAAGGCAGCGGCGAAAGCGCCAGCGAAGGCTCCGGCCAAGGCAGCGGCGCCCAAGGCCAACCCGAATCGCAAGACCCAGAACGGCACCAACCTCCGCCGTTGCACGTACACCGGGCACGACGGCGAGCGGTGGCTGCCGGAGACGACCGAGAACTTCGCGTTCAACTCCAAAAAGTCGATCTTCAATTCCTGGTGTAAGGACTGCGTCCGCAGCCAGCGTCAGAGTGCGAAGGCCGCCAAGGCGGAGGCCGAGTGATGGCGGCGACGAAGCCCACCACCACGAAGACGTGGACGGTGACCATGAAGACGGGCGTCGGCCGTTGGTCGACAGTCGAGCTGGAAGCGCTGAGCGCGAGCGAGGCGGTCGAGCACGCCAAGCGGCTGATCGGAGGCCGCTTCGTCAAGGCAGCGCCGGTCAAGTAACCGAAGATCGACAAAGGTGGGGCAGCGAAGGTGCTGCCCCACCTTTCTCATGTGCCCGTCCCGCCGCCCCCGAAGTTGATCTGGGCACAGAGTTGGTCACTGACTCCTTGGTACTAGCCGTGACGGACAGTGACCGAACGGGACGACCACCTGAGTGGATCCCTGACCAACTGGGACAAGCTGGGACGACGGACTACCTCCTGGGACGAACGACTATCGATACCGAATCGCGTCGTCGGCGATGCTCGACCGTGTGGTCGGATGCACTACTCTCAGCCCCCTTCCATTCCCGGAGAGAGGACACCCGACCGGTGAGAGCAATGACGACAAAGGGGCTGGCGCTGGCTACCGCGGCGCTTGCCGCAATCGCGCTCAGCGCCTGCGGCGCAGGCAAGACGAACAACGGAGCGAGCTCCGGGCCGACGGGCGGCGCCAACAACTCTGGCAGCACGACCAGCGGCGGGACGATCACGATCGGCACCACCGACCAGGTCATCGCCCTCGATCCGGCGGGCGCCTACGACTTCGGGTCGTCGTTCTTCATCAACAACCTGTACCAGTTCTTGATGAACGTGCCGGCGGGTGGGAAGGCCCCGCAGCCGGACGCTGCGCAGTCCTGCTCGTTCACCAAGCCCACGGAATACACCTGCACCATGAAGCCGGGGCTGAAGTTCTCCAACGGCGACCCGCTCACCGCCAAGGACGTCGCCTTCTCCTTCACTCGCATTGTGAAGATCGCCGACCCGAACGGGCCGTCCTCGCTGCTCGCCAACATGAAGTCGGTGGCCGCGCCGAGCGACTCGAAGGTCGTGTTCACGCTCAAGAACCCGAACGACCAGACCTGGCCCTACGTCTTGGGCACCGCTGCCGGCCCGATCGTCGACAGCAAGGTCTTCCCACCGACCAAGGAGTTGCCCGACCAGCAGGTGATCGGGTCCGGCCCGTACAAGCTGGTGTCGTTCGACAAGAACCAGCAGGCCAGCCTGACGGCCAACACGAACTACTCGGGACCGAACACGCCCAAGACGCAGAACATCATCGTCAAGACCTACAGCGAGTCGTCCAACCTCAAGCTCAACATCCAGAGCGGTCAGATCGACGTCGCGTACCGCTCGCTCACTCCGAGCGACATCACGAGCCTGTCGAGCGACAGCAACGTGAAGGTGATCAAGGGCGCCGGCGGCGCGCTGCGCTACATCGTCTTCAACTTCAAGACGATGCCCGGCGCGAATGACGCGCAGAAGGAAGCGATCCGCAAGGCGATGGCTTACTCCGTCGACCGCACGTCTCTCGCGAACGACGTCTACAAGGGCACGTACCAGCCCGCGTACTCGATGGTCCCGCCCGGCATCAACGGCGCGACGACCGCGTTCAAGGACGTCTACGGCGACAAGCCCGACCCGGCCAAGGCGAAGGCGCTGCTCCAGCAGGCCGGCGTCCAGACTCCGGTGAGCCTGAACATCGAGTACACGACCGACCACTACGGCCCGACCTCGACGCAGGAGTACGGCGCCATCAAGCGGCAGCTCGAGGCGACCGGCCTGTTCAAGGTCACCCTGGGCTCTGCCCTGTACACCACGTACTCGACGGAGCGGGTGAAGGACACCTACCCGATCTATCAGTTGGGCTGGTTCCCGGACTTCGTGGACGCGGACAACTATCTGTTCAACTTCCTCAGCGAGCAGAACTTCGTGCACGCCCACTACTGCGACGTGGGCGCGAAGAACCGTCCGTGCGACAAGGACGGGATGTCGAAGCTCCTGACGATCGAAGAGACGCATTCCGGTGCCACCCGCACCGAGGCCCTCAGCAAGATCCAGAAGATCCTGGCAACCGGCACCATGCCCTACCTGCCGTTGCTGTCGGGGTACCAGGTCGCTGTGACCCGCACGAACGTGAGCGGTGTCCAGGAAACTCTGGACGCGACCTACCAGTTCCGGTTCTGGATGCTCAGCAAGAGCTGACGCGCTACCTCGCCGGGCACGCGCACTTCGTCGAACGGGGCGCGCGTGCCCGGCACTCTTACGTCATGCGAGGGTGTAGCCCATGACAGCGACAACAGCGTCGTCGTCGGCTGGATCGCTACGCACCTACTTGATCACGCGGCTGCTGCTCGTGATCCCGATGGTGTGGATCCTGGTCACGATCGTCTTCTTCGTGATGCGGGTCGTCGGAGACCCCATCACGACGCACCTCTCGGGTCACGTTCCGCAGTCCGTGATCGACGCGGCGTTGCACAAGGCGGGCTACGACCGCCCCTTGCTCACCCAGTACTGGGACTACCTCTCCGGGATCGCCCGGTTCGACTTCGGCAAGGCGCAGACGGACAACCAGCCCGTCACCCACCTGCTGGTCACGCGCGGCGCCGCAACTCTCGAGCTGACCATGTACGCCCTCCTCGTCGCCTTCGTGATCGGGGTGCCGCTGGGTCGCGTTGCCGCGCGCCGTCGCGACCGGTTCCCGGACGTCGTCCTGCGGGTGTTCGCAGTCCTCAGCTACGCGATGCCGGTGTTCTTCGTCGGGCTGCTGCTCCAGTTGCTCTTCGCGATCAAACTCGGCTGGCTGCCCCCGTCCGGGCGGGCCAGCATCGAGGTCGACGCCGCGATCAACAATGTCGCGCCGAACACGCACATCTACCTGATCAACGCGATCCTCTACGGCGACACCAGCTACATCTGGGACGTCATCAAGCACGCGATACTGCCTGCCCTCACCCTCGGCCTGCTGACCGCCGGGGTGTTCCTGCGCCTGGTTCGGGTCAACCTCCTGCAGACGCTGCGCTCGGACTACGTCGAGGCCGCGCGCGCGAGAGGGGTCTCCGAGCGGAAGGTGATGCGCAAACACGCCTTCAAGAACGCGCTGATCCCGGTGGTCACCGTGATGGGTCTGCAGATCGCGTCACTGCTCGGCGGCGCCGTGCTCACCGAGAGCACGTTCGACTGGCCGGGCATCGGCTACACGTTGACCCACTACATAGAGAACGCCGACTACGTGGCGGTGCAGGGGATCGTCGCGGCGCTCGCGGTGATCGTGGCCCTGGTCAGCTTCGTGATCGACGTGATTGCGGCGGTTCTCGACCCCCGAGTCCGGTACTGAAGGGCGGCATCCTGTGACCACGGCACTTCCCGAGGGCGAGGCCCTGGCCGCACAAGACCTCAACGTCAAGCGCAGCCGGTTCCCCGGTGTGGCCGCGATGCGCGCCACCTCCGGCTTCCAGCGCGGCACGCTGGTCTTCGGGCTCATCCTGCTCACGTTCTTCGTCGTGCTCGCGGTGTTCGCCCCGTGGATCGCGCCCTACGGGTTCGACCAGACCGGCGTGGGCGCCAAGCTGTTCCCGACGCAGTCCCCCCCGTCCGCGCAGCACTGGTTCGGCACCACCGTGGACGGCTTCGACGTTCTCTCCCGTGTCGTGTTCGGCGCGCAGACCGCGCTCGAGGTGATCGTGCTCGCGGTTTTCATCGCGATCGTCGTCGGCGTTCCGCTGGGCCTGCTGTCGGGTTACTACGGCGGTGCGCTCGATCGCGTCCTCGTCCTGATCGCCGACTCGCTATTCGTGTTCCCCACCCTCCTACTCGCCATCGTCGTCGTCGTCACCGTCAGCGGCGGCGGCAGCGGCAAGTGGTCCTCGATCTTCGCGACGGCGATCGCGATCACCGTGGTCTACGTGCCGCAGTACTTCCGCGTGGTGCGCAACGCGACGGTCGCGGCGCGTGAGGAGCCGTACGTCGAGGCGGCCCGTGCGATCGGGGCCAGCCCGGGGGCGATCATGCGGCGCTACGTGTTCGGCAACGTCGTGCAGACCGTGCCGGTCATCGCGACCCTCAATGCCGGCGATGCGATCCTGACCCTGGCCGGGCTCGGGTTCCTCGGCGTCGGCATCGAACCGACGGCAGCTGCCGACTGGGGACATGACCTGAACACTGCCGTGCAGAACGACGTCAGCAACGGGTTCTGGTGGTCCGGGGTCTATCCGGGCATCGCGATCGCGCTCGTCGTGCTGTCCGTCACCCTGGTCGGCGAATCTCTCAACGACGTGCTCAACCCGCTGCTGCGCACGTCCAAGATCACCAAGGTCGTCTTCCCGAAAAGGCGCGCCGAGGCCGAGGACGGCACCGAATGAGCGCCCCGGTCCTCGATGTCCGCGATCTGCGGGTCTGGTACTCCGGCGGCCCGGCGGGGCCGGTGCGCGCGGTCGACGGCGTGACCTTCGCGCTGCGGCCGGGCGAGGTGCTCGGCCTGGTGGGCGAGTCCGGCTGCGGCAAGTCGACGCTCGGGCGCGGGTTGATGGGCCTCATCCCGCGCGGTGCCGCCGTCGACGGCTCGGTCGACTTCGACGGCACCGATCTGCTCGCGCTGCCGCGCCGTCAGCGCGAACGGCTGCGCGGCGGCGGGATGGGACTGATCTTCCAGGAGCCGATGACCCGCCTCGATCCGCTGATGAAGATCAGCGACCACTTCGACGAGGTGCTCAAGATCCACGCACCCGAGCTGAAGAAGGCCGGCCGTCGCGAGCGCGCGCTGGAAGCCCTGCGCGCCCTGGGCATCCCGCCGACCCGCTACAACACATACCCGCACGAGTTCTCCGGCGGCATGCGGCAGCGCATCATGATCGCGTTGACCTTGGCGCTGCGGCCCAAGTTCATCGTCGCGGACGAGCCGACCACCGCACTCGACGTGCTCGTCGAGGCGCAGATCCTGGGCATCCTGGCCGACATCCGCGAGCAGTACCAGCCGGCGATCCTGCTGATCACGCACAACCTCGGCATCGTCGCCGAGGCCTGCGATCGGGTCGCTGTCATGTACGCCGGCCGCATCGTGGAGCAGGGCCCCGTGCGCGAGATCTTCGCCGACCCGCAGCACCCGTACACCCAGGCGCTGCTGAAATCGACGATCTCGCTGTCCACCCAGGAGTTGCACTCGATCCCGGGTGCGCCGCCGGACCTCGTCCGCCCGCCCACCGGCTGTCGCTTCCACCCGCGGTGCGAGCACGCGATGCAGATCTGCACGAGCGAGGACCCGCCCACGGCCGGACCGACCCGGCATTACGCGCAGTGCTGGTTGTTGCAGCCCTCCGACGACGAGTCCCGCCGTCCGCTCGACCGCGAGGAGGTGTCCGTTGCAGACGAAGCCTGAGCTGTCGCCGGACCGGAAGAGTCCGGACGAACCGCTGGTCTCGGTGCGCGATCTGCAGGTGCACTACGCGTTGCGCACGAACGCCATGTCGCGCCTGTTCGGCGGTTCGGCAGGCATCGTGAAGGCGGTGGACGGGGTCAACTTCGACCTCGCGCCGGGCGAGGTGCTCGGCCTGGTCGGCGAGTCCGGCTCGGGCAAGTCCACGCTGGGCCGGGCCCTGCTCGGCCTGGTGCGTCCCACGTCCGGCTCGATCACCTACCGGGGCCAGGAACTCGCCGGGCTCCCCGAGCGGTCGATGCGTCCGCTGCGCCGCAAGCTGCAGATGGTCTTCCAGGATCCGCATGCCTCGCTCAATCCGTCGATGACGGTCGGCACCGCCATCGCCGACGCGCTGCGCGTCCACGGTCTGCACGCCGACCGCCGCGAGCAGGCCGTCGCCGACGCGCTGGAGCGGGTGGGGCTCGCACCCGCGTCGCGGTTCATGGGCAAGTACCCGGGCGAGCTGTCCGGCGGGCAGAAGCAGCGCGCGGTGATCGCCCGGGCGATCGCCCTCGACCCCGAACTGCTCATCGCCGACGAGCCGATCTCGATGTTGGACATGTCGGTGCGGGCGAAGATCCTGCAGCTGCTGACCGAACTCAAGCACGATCTCGGGCTGACCTACGTCTACATCACCCACGACCTGGCCTCGGCGCGCTTCTTCTGCGATCGCGTCGCGATCATGTACCTCGGCAAGATCGTCGAGATCGGCCCGGTCGCCGAGATCTTCGACTCGCCTCGGCACCCGTACACCAAGGCGCTGCTCCGTGCGGTGCCCGACCCGGATCCGTCCCGCGGCGTCGCCCGCGACCTGCCCCGGGGCGAGGTCCCCGATGCCGCGCGGCCGCCGTTGGGCTGCTCGTTCCACCCGCGCTGCCCGGAGGCGTTCGCCCCGTGCGGGTGGGAGTCTCGCGACGTGCGGATGGTGCTCGAGCAGCGGTGGACGTCGGTCGAGGCCGAGCAGTATGCCCAGGAGTCCGAGCTGGTCGGGCCGGCCACGCAGTTCGACGTGGCCGAGTCGTCGCCGGGGCTCGCGATGCTCAAACCCGGCCGCGGCGCAGCCGAGGACGAGGTGGAACTGCTCGACCAGGTGCGCACGGCCGACCCGGACGAGCCGCTCTGGACCGGCGTGAAGGACCTGCGGGCCGACAACGGCCGGGTGCGTATGGAGTTCGCCGAGCGCTTCGAGCCGCGGCTGCAACCGGTCGAGGACTCGCAGGTGCAGGTGTCCTGCCACCGCTATCACGACCCGACCAGCGGCTCATCCGCCGCGACACCCGCCGCCGCAACCACCACGTCTGTGACGGACTGACCCGCCGTCAGCGCCACATGGCGGTGTTCGCGCCGGCCGCGTCGGCGTAGTTGGCGTGCGCGCACTGCACGAGGTCGGTCAACTCGGCCGCCGCCCGGCGCAGCCGTTCGTGCGCGGCGGCCCAGTCGCGGTGGGCGACCGCGTGGGCCCGGGCGGCGGCGCCCGACCACTGCGCGTCGAGGCGGCGCACGTCCTGCTCGAGCTCGGTGGCCACCGCGCTCGCGCGCCGGTCGAAGCCGGTCAGCCGGCCGGTGAGCTCGTCCAGGGCGGCGAGGTCGGCACGAAAGCCTTCGGATGCCTGGCTCATCGCGCTGCCGCCAGCCGCAGCCCGTCGGCGGCCGCGAGATCTTGGGTCGAGTAGTCGCGCGCGGCCAGCCGCAAGGACTCGGCGAGTTCGTCGAGAGCCCGCACGACCGCGCGGGCGTCGGCGTCCCACTGCGACCAGGCGCGCTCGAAGCGGCGGGCGACCGCGCCCCGCCAGCGCCCCGCCAGCACGTCCTCGGCCTCGCGGCGCACCCGGTCGATCTCGGCCAGCAGGTCGGCCCCGGCGTTGTCCGCCGTGGCGGCGGCCCGCCCGACCTCGGGGACCAGTACGTCGAACTCGCTCATGCGGCGAGCCTAGGCAGACCGGCGACCGCCCCGCTGGCGCCTGTGGACAACCCCGTTCCTGGGCGACGGCGGCGCGGAACGGCGGTGCGGGACGTCAGTAGGGTTGACGTGTGATCGACCTCCGGACCGTGCGCGAGGATCCCGACCGGGTCCGCGCCTCACAGCGCCTGCGCGGCGCCGACGAAAGCCTCGTCGACCAGTTGCTCGCCGCCGACGAGAAGCGCCGGTCTGCCGTCACGCAGGCTGATTCGCTGCGCGCCGAGCAGAAGACGATGGGCCGGTCGGTGTCGCGCGCGAGCGCCGACGAGCGGCCGGGGCTGCTCGAGCGGGCCAAGCAGCTCGCCGCCGAGGTGAAGGCCGCCGAGGCCGAGCAGGCGGCCACCGACGAGGCCCTGCGCGCTGCGCAGCTCGCGATCGCGAACCTCGTCGAGGAAGGCGTCCCGCCGGGCGGTGAGGACGATTTCGTCACCCTCGAGACGGTCGGCACCGTGCCGCAGGTGGACGCGCCGCGCGAGCACACCGAACTCGGCGCGGCGCTCGGCGCGATCGACACCGAGCGCGGCGCGAAGGTGTCCGGCGCCCGGTTCTACTTCCTCACCGGCGTCGGCGCGCAGCTCGAGCTCGCCTTGGTCAATCTCGCGATGGCGCAGGCCGAACGCACCGGCTTCACCCCGGTGATTGCGCCGGCGCTGGTGCGTCCGGAGATCATGGAGGGCACCGGCTTCCTCGGCGCGCACGCGTCCGAGGTGTACCGGCTGGCCGACGACGACCTGTACCTGGTGGGCACCTCCGAGGTCGCGCTCGCGGGTTACCACTCGAACGAGATCCTGCCCGAATTGCCTTTGCGGTACGCAGGATTCTCCTCGTGCTTCCGCCGCGAGGCAGGCTCGTACGGCAAGGACACCAAGGGCATCATCCGGGTGCACTGGTTCGACAAGGTCGAGATGTTCTCCTACGTCCCCGCCGACGAGGCGCGTGAGGAGCACCAGCGGCTGCTGGCCTGGGAACGCGAGTTCATCGACAGCCTGGAACTGGCCTACCGCGTCATCGACGTGGCGGCGGGCGACCTCGGCTCGTCGGCGGCGCGCAAGTTCGACATCGAGGCCTGGTTCCCCTCGCAAGGCTCCTACCGCGAGCTGACCTCGACGTCGAACTGCACCACCTTCCAGGCCCGCCGGCTGAACATCCGTACCAAGGGCGAGCGCGGCAACGAGCCTGTCGCCACGCTGAACGGCACGCTGTGCGCGGTCGCGCGCACGATCGCGTGCCTGCTCGACCACCACCAGCAGCCGGACGGTTCGGTGTACGTGCCCGCGGCGCTGCGGCCCTATCTCGGCGGGCGCGAGCTGCTCACACCATGATCGAGCTCATCGCGACCGACCTGGACGGGACGTTGCTGCGCAGCGACGGCTCGGTGTCGCAGCGCACCCGCGAGGCGTTGGCCGCCGCCCAGGACGCCGGACTGGTCGTCGTGTTCGTCACCGGCCGCCCGCCGCGCTGGCTGCACCCGGTGGTCGAGTCGAGCGGGCATGTCGGCGTCGCGGTCGGTGCCAACGGCGCGGTGATCTACGACGTGCAGAGCGAGCAGGTGGTCCACAGCTTCCCGCTGCAGCCGCTCACCGCCACCACCGTCGCCGCCGGCATCAGCGCCCGCTTCCCCGACGTCGCGTACGCGGTCGAGTACGTCGACGGCTTCGCGGCCGAACCCGCCTACATCCATGACTGGGCCGTCAACCCGCCGCGCGACCAGCACGGCAATCCGGTGCCACCACCGCGTACCGGGCCGCTCGACCAGATCGCCGACCGGCCGCTGCTGAAGCTGCTCGCCAAGGACCACGGGCTCGATGTGGACGACTTCCTCGCCACCGCGAACGACGTGATCGGCCCGGACGCGTCGATCACGCACTCGTCCTCACGCGGCCTGCTCGAGATCGCCGCGGCCGGGGTGACCAAGGCCAGCGGCCTCGCGCACGTGGCCGAGATGCACGGCATCACCGCCGATCGCATCGCAGCCATCGGCGACATGCCCAACGACGTGCCGATGCTGCGCTGGGCCGGGATCTCCTACGCGGTGGGCAACGCACATCCGGCCGCGCGGGCGGCCGCCGACGAGGTGGTCGGCACCAACGACGAGGACGCCGTCGCGCTCGTGGTCGAGCAGGCGCTCGCGCAGCGGCGTGACTAGCGGGCGCGCAGCGCGGCGCGGTGGATCTTGCCGCTGGTGGTCTTCGGCAGCTCGGCGGTGAACCGGATCCGCCGCGGGTACTTGTACGGCGCGGTCTCCGCCTTGACGTGGTCCTGTAATTCGCGGGCGAGCCCCTCCGAACCGGCGTAGCCGTCGCGCAGCACGACGACCGCGACGACGATCTCGCCGCGGGCCTCGTCCGGCTCGCCGATGACGGCGGCCTCGCGCACCGCGGGGTGGCCGAGCAGCGTCGACTCCACCTCGACCGGGCCGATCCGGTAGCCGGCGCTGAGGATGACGTCGTCGGTGCGCGCTTCGAAGAACAGCCAGCCGTCGTCGTCGGTGCGCACGCGGTCGCCGGTGTGCCAGAGGCCGTCCGGCACACTGCCGCCGTCGTAGCCGAGGAAGAAGGTCGGCACGGTGGCCGGGTCGACGCACAGCTCGCCGTCGACGATCTCGGCGTGCACGCCGGGTAGCGGCCGGCCCATCGAGCCGGGTGGCGCGACCTCGCCCGGACGAACCCCGCTGACGTGACCGGTCTCGGTCTGCCCGTAGCCGTCGGCGATCCAGAGCCCGGTCTGCTCGTGCCAGGCGTGCAGTGCCGGGACGCCGAGCGCCTCGCCGGCGGTGACCAGCCGGCGCAGGCTGGGCACGTCGTCGATCGGGCCGTGGGCGGCGATCAATCGGTACTCGGTCGGTGCCATGCACAGCACGTTCACCTGCTCGGCCCGGATCGTGGCGAGCCGCCCGACCGGGTCGAACCGGCGGTCCTCCAGCAGCGCCGCCGCGCCGCACAGCCAGGGGGCGAGGAAGGAATTGCGCGCCGACTTCGACCAGCCGGGCGCGGCCGTCGACCACACCAGCTCGCCCGGCTCGGCGGCCATCCAGTGTTCGGCCTGCACGTGCTGGCCGGTGACGTAGCGCTGCCCGTGCGTGACCAGCTTCGGCGCACCGCTCGTCCCGGAGGTGAACAGCACGAAGGACGGGTCGAGCTCGTCCAGCTCGGCGTACGGGGGAGCGGATCCCTCGTACTCGCCGGGGATCGTGACGACCGGGCAGGCCGGCGCGGCCGCCTCGACCACGGCGCGGTTGCGCTCGTCGCACACGATCAGCGCGGGACGGGCGGCGGCCAGGCGCAGGGCGACGTCCTTGGCGCGCAGCTGTTCGCTGCACGGCAGCATCGCCGCCCCCAGGTGCAGGCAGGCGAGCATCGTCAGCGGGTACTCGATGCGGTTGCCGAACAGGGTCAGCACGACCGACCCGCGCCCGACCCCGCGCTCGTGCAGGTGGCCCGCGAAGCGCGCCGATGCGTCCAGCAGCTCGCCGAAGCTCCACTGCGTGCGGGTGCCGTCGGCGCTCAGCACCACCAGGGCGCGCTCGTCACGCGGATGGGCCGCGAGGACGTCGCGGACGTAGTTGGCCACCTGCTCGCGCCGCGGCTAGAGGTACTGCCCCGGACCCTGGCGGTGCTCGTCCTCGTCAGGCACGCCGAACTGGCCGCCGCCGAGGACCTGGCCGCCCGGACCGATCACGATCTGGCGCTGGCCGGCGCCGGGCAGGGCGCGCTGGCGCATCTGCTCGAGCTGGGCGCGGGCGGCCATCTGCTGCTGGAACAGCGCCGCCTGGATGCCGTGGAACAACCCCTCGAGCCAGCCGACCAGCTGGGCCTGGGCGATGCGCAGTTCCGCCTCCGACGGCACGGCCGGGCCGAAGGGCAGTGTGAGCCGCTCGAGCTCCTCGCGCAGTTCCGGCGCCAGGCCGTCCTCGAGTTCGTGGATCGACGTCTCGTGGATCTCGCGCAGGCGCTGCCGGCCGGCTTCGTCCAGCGGCGCCGCGCGGACCTCCTCGAGCAGCTGCTTGATCATGGTGCCGATCCGCATCACCTTGGCCGGCTGCTCGACCATCGACGTGACCTCGTCGCCCAGCTCGTCGGTGTCCGCGCCATCCGATTCGCCGGTTTCGCCGGGATCTGCTTGGCTGGCGGGAACGACCTCGGCGGTCGTATCCGCGAGCGAGTCCTCCTCACCTGCGGGGCGAGGTGCCGGGCTCTGCTCGGAACGGGGTTCACTCACCGGTCCAGTGTCGCAAAGCGTGGAAATGGGGTCCGCTCGATGGGTGCTACGAGGGCACGGGAGTCGGCGCGGGACTTCGACGTGGCCCGGGTGCGCGGGCTCTACCTGTCCCTGCCGTCGGGGCCGGCGACCCTCGACGGGCCGCTGTCGACGGTGCAGCCGGAATCGGTGATCCGGGCGATCGTGTCCACGCTGCGCTCGGCCCCGACCCAGCCCGGCGGGACCTCGTTCCGGTCGCAACGCACCGCGGCGACCCTGGCCGACACCCGCCGCGCCTTCGGCGATCTGGTCGGCGCCGGGCCCGAGTCGGTGGTGCTCGGAGCCACCCAGGCCGGGCTGCAACTGCAGTTCGCCGAGCTGCTGTCGCGCGACTGGCAGCTCTCGGACCAGATCGTGCTCAACCGCCTCGACAGCGACTCCGTGCTCACGCCCTGGCTGCGGGCCGCCCGGGCGTGCGGCGTGACGGTGCGGTGGGCCGAGTTCGACCTCGAGACCGGCGAGGTACCGACCTGGCAGTACGAGCACCTGATCACGCCCCGGACGCGCCTGGTGACGGTGCCGGTCGGCAACCCGGCGACCGGCACGGTGCCCGACGTCGCGGCCATCGCCGAGCTCGCCCACGACGTCGGCGCGCTCGTGCTGGCCGACGTCGGCGCCGCGGCGTCGCACCTGCCGCTGTCGCTCGAGCGGTTCGGGGCGGACCTGATGTGCGTCGACGCGGCCAGTTTCGGCGGCCCGACCCTGTCGGCGCTGATCGCCCGTCCCGGCCTGCTGCTGCACGTCGACGAGGTCTCGCACTCGCCCGCCCCGCAACGCTTCGAACTCGGTCCGCTGCCGGTCGAACTGCTCGACGGGGCCACCGCCGCGGTCGACCACCTCGCCGGGCTGGACGAGCACGCCGCCGGCACCCGCCGCGAGCGCCTGCAGCGCTCGATCGCGCTGGCCGGGGCGCACACCGCGCGGCTCTGGGAGCACTTCGACGAGCGGGTGAGCGCGCTGCCGCACGTGACGGTGTTCGGCGGCTCCGGCCCGCGGCTGCCGGTGCTCGGGTTCACCGTCGCCCGCCGCCGGCCGCCCCAGGTCAGCGAGGCGCTCGCCCAGCGCGGGGTGTCGGTGTGGACCGGGCCGTGCGGGCTCACCCAGCTGCTCACCGCCTTCGGCGCCGACGAGATCGGCGGAGCGACCTTCGCCGGGTTCATGCCGCACACCACTCTCGGCGAGGTCGATCAGCTGATCGCGGGGCTCGCCGCCCTGAGCTGAGCGGCGCTAGCCACCGACGATCACGGTTTCCTCCGTACCGCTCGGGCCTGCACGTCCGACGATCACGTTTTCCTCCGCACCGCTCGATTTCGAGCCGCCAACCGACCAGAGCGGAGGAAGACCTGATCGCACGGACGGGCGCGCTCAGCCAACGGGTTGCTGTCGACCAGCTCCACGACGGCCGGCCTCGAGCGCACCCACCGCCCGGTCGTCCGGGATCGGCTCGGACACTTCTGCACGCGAACCGGCAGCTGGGTCAGGAGCCGCAGGACTGGCCCACCACGTAGTCGTACTTCGGGCCGGCGCTGTCGGCGGCCTCGATCAGACCGCCGGTCTGCGCGGTGCCGACCAGCACCTTGGTCTGGGCGCCGGGCGCGGTCAGGTGCGCGCCAACCGGCGGCGAGCCCACATCGGCCACCGGGACGTCCACCTCGACGACGCCGTTCCGGCCGCTGCCGAAGTGGCCGGTCACGGTGTGCGCGGTGGTGTACTGCGACCCGGCGACCGTCCCGTCGTGATAGGTCACCGCGCCGGTCGCGTCGACCTCGGCATCGGCGAAGTAGGTCGTGCCCTTGTACGTCCACAGGGAGTAGTACTCGTTGCCGCCGCCGGCCGGCGACGCCGCGCTGGTCGACAGGTTCTTGATCGTGGTCAGCACCCTGAGCGTCTTGCCGTCGGGGCTGGTGTCGATGGTGCCGGCCAGGACGTCCAGCTGGGGATTGCCGCCGGAGGAGGTCCCGAGCGGGTATGAGTCGTCTCCGGCGGCGTCGGTGAACAGCGGCGTGCACGCCCCCGGACGGCTGGTCGAGCCGACCGGCGCCTGTGCGGGCAGCACCGGGTGCTTCGGCGTGGTGGAGCCGTTGATGTAGCGCGCCAGGTTCGCGACGTTCGGCGAGCCCATGCCGGACGTGTAGTCCCAGCCCGGCGTCGACACGTAGTAGCCGTTGCCCGCCGGCGGGCTGGTCGGGCCGCCGCCGATGTCGAAGAACTCCTGGGCCGAGTGCGTGCCGGCGAACTGCTTGTACAGCGTCGGGTTGGCGAATCCGAGACCCTTCGCCGACCGCGCCGCGGCCTGCACCCGCGTCCACATGCCCATCCAGAGCGGCGAGGACAGGCTGGTGCCGCCACCGGGGTAGTTCGTCTGGCCCTGGGCGACGATCCCGTAGCCGTTGCTCGCGATGTCACCCGACTGGGCCGCCACGTCCGGGGCGCCTCGGCAGGGCTTGCCGACGTTGCCGGTGCCGCCGCCCGGGCTGTCGGCACAGATCCCGGCGATCTGGGTGATGCCGTCCTGGTAGCTCGGCTTGGCGAACAGGAAGCTGGTGCCGCCGCCGGTGTAGGTCCAGCTGTATTCGAGCGCGCGCCGCGGCGACTTCGCATCGGTGCCGTAGAGCACGGTGCCGCCGACGTCGACGGCGTGCGGGCTCGAGGCCGGGTAGTTGACGATCGGGACGACGGAGTTGGTCAGGCCGTTCAGCGTCGCGGCCGGCACGACCGGGCAGGACGAGCCGGTGTCGCCCGCCGAGGAGAACAGCGTGCGGCCCTCCATGTTCGCCTTGGCCAGCGCCGCCTCGCTGCTGACCGTGAACATCTGGCCGGCCGAGAATGCCGCCGGCGTGGACGCCAGCTGGTCACCGACCGGATTCTCCTCGCACTCGCCGTAGGACGCGTTGGCCTGCAGCGGCCCGTTCGGGTCGTCGGCCCAGGTGTTGAAGACGTTGAGCACCGACTGGTCGGACAGGTCGTGACCGAAGTACAGCGTCTCGCCGAGCACGTCCGGGGCCATGCCGGTGGACGACTGGGTGTCGAGGTCCCACTCGACCTCACCGGCGTTGTCGGTGTAGGCCACCTTGCTGCCGTCGGTGTGCACGATCGTCATCGGCACGCGGGGCAGCTTGTGCAGCCGCTCGAAGGTGCGCAGGTTGGTGATCACCGGGGCGGTCTGGCCCTCGCCGAACACCGCCATGTGCTGGCCCTGGCCGAAGTCGACGGTGTGGTTGCCGATCGGGTTGGCCGTCGCGCCGCCGGGCTGCTGGTAGATCGACCACAGGTCCTGCGGGGTGGTCAGCCCGACGCAGGTGCCCGCCTGGCACTGGTCCTGGGCCGGCGTCACGCCGTGCGACGCGTTGCGCAGCGGGTTCGCCGGGCCGTTGTGGAACAGGTGCATGCCGAGCTTGTCGTTCAGCCCGAGCACCCCGGCGATGCCGAGCCCGGCGGGCACGCGCGGCCCGGCCGTGTTCGCGTAGTACGTGTGTCCCTGGCTGCGGACGTTGTGGATCGCGACGTCGAAGGTGCGCTGCACCTGGGCCACCGTGCCGTCGAGCACGAGCAGGTCGCGGCTGCCGGTCGCGCGCGAGACGGTGAGCCCGTGCGCGGTCGCGAACGAGCGCACGGCGGCGAACCGGGACGCCTCGACGCCGAAGCGCCGGTCGAACTGCGCCGGGGTCAGGAACTGGTGGTACTGGCCGCTGCCCCGGGTGTAGAGCGCGGCGTAGAAGGCCCGCTCGGCCTGCGGGTGCGGACGGGCGATGGCGATGTCGACCTGGACGTGCCGGGTCGGCGAGGTCGGACCGAGATCGCGGTAGGTCGACAGGTTCGGCACGACGTCGCCGGCCAACCGCACGGTGGCGGTGGACGCCGAGCTCGCGCCGGCCGGACCGGCGGCGACCGCGGTACTGACGGCCAGCGCGACGACGGCGACTGCGCTGGTGAATCGGGCGGCTCTGCTCATCTGGACCCCAGGGTTCGGCGGGCGGCACATGGCCTCTGCCCGCTACCAACGAGCGGGTTCCCCCGGGGTGACGCGGTGTGGATCGGGTGATCAGTCGATCCGCAGCAGCACCTTGCCGATGTGCTCGCTGGACTCCACCCGCCGGTGCGCCTCGACCACGTCGGACAGGCTCAGCACGCGGTCGATCACCGGCCGGACCGTGCCCGCTTCGACGAGCGGCCAGACGGCCAGGACGGTCTCGGCCACGATGGTTGCCTTCTGTGCGGCGGGACGGGCCCGCAGCCCGGCCGCGTGCACCGTGGCCCGTTTGGTGAGCAGCGCGCCGAGGTCGAGCTCGCCCCGGCGCCCGCCCTGCAGGCCGAGCACGATCAGCCGTCCGCCGAGGGCGAGCGCGGCAACATTGCGATGCAGGTAGGACGCACCCATGTTGTCGAGGATGACGTCGGCGCCCGGGCCGCCCGGCTCATCCGCGGTCTCGTCGGCGATGCGGTCCTCGAAGTCCTCTTCGCGGTAGTTGATCGCGACGTCCGCGCCGAGCGAGCGGCAGAACTCGACCTTGCGGTCGGTGCCCGCTGTGGCGAACACCCGCGCGCCGCGTCCGGCGGCGAGCTGGATCGCCATCGTCCCGATGCCGCTCGTGCCGCCGTGGACGAGCAGCCGCTCGCCGGGCTGCAGCCGCCCGGCCTCCGTGCCGAAGACCATCGACCACACCGTGCAGCTGACCTCGGGCAACGCCGCCGCGTCGACCAGCGAGATGCCGTGCGGCACCGGCATGATCTGCCCGACCGGAACGGCCACGTACTCGGCGTAGCCGCCGCCGGCGAGCAGCGCGCAGACCTCGTCGCCGATCTCCCATCCGGCGACCGACTCGCCGAGGGCGGCGACCGTCCCCGAACATTCGAGGCCGAGGTAGGGCGAGGCCCCCCGCGGCGGCGGGTAGTTCCCCTGGCGCTGCATCACGTCGGCACGGTTGACCGCCGTGGCGGCGACCTTGATCAGCACCTCGCCCGGTCGCGGGGTCGGGTCGGGGACGTTCTCGACCCGCATCACCTCGGGGTCACCGGGCTCGGGGACGACGACAGCACGCATTCCTCGGACCGTACCCGGACCGGTCAGGGCGCTCGCGACCCGCGTTCGTTCTCCTGCGCGACAACGGCGTCGAGGTCCTCGAGGCGGTCGAGGCCGCGCAGCGGCTGGGCGATGCGATGGTTGCCCTGCAGCCGTTCGCGGTTGCGCTCGAGGAAGGCGCAGTAGCCGGCGGTGAACGGGCAGGCGTTGTCGCCGACGCGCACCTTCGGGTCGTAGTCGCAGCCGCCGCAGAAGTCGCTCATCCGGTCGATGTAGGCCCCGCCCGCGGCGTAGGGCTTGGTCGCCATCACCCCGCCGTCGCCGTACTGCGACATGCCGACCACGTTCGGCACCATCACCCAGTCGTAGCCGTCGACGAACGAGCGGTGGAACCAGTCGGTGACCTGGGTGGGCCGCCAGCCACGCTGCATCGCGTAGTTGCCGAGCACCATCAGCCGCGGGATGTGGTGCACCCAGCCGTGCTCGCGCACCCCGCGCAGGACGTGGCGCAGGCAGTTGGCCCGCACCGAGGAGTCCGCGTCGAGCGTGGCGAACCACTTCGGGATCGTGCCGGCCGCGTCGAGGGCGTTGCGACGCCGGTAGTCCTCGCCCTGGTGCCAGTAGAGATGCCAGACGTAGTCGCGCCAGCCGATGATCTGGCGGACGAACCCTTCGACGGACGCGATGGGCGCGTCGCCCGCGCGGTAGGCGTCCTCAGCCCGGTGCACGACTTCGAGAGGATCGAGCAGGCCGAGGTTGAGCGGGGCGGACAGCAGTGAGTGCGCCATCCAGTCGTCGCCGCTGAGCATGGCGTCCTCGTAGGTGCCGAACGACGGCAGCCGGTGGGCGAGGAACTCGCGCAGCACGTGCAGGGCCTCGGCCCGGGTGGCGGCGAAGCGGCGCGGGCCGTCCGTCCCGACGAACGAGACGTCGCCGTCGTTCTCCCACCTGTCGAGGTCGTGCCGTACCTCGTCGTCGATCTCGCCCTCCTCGGGCCACCACGGTTCGGCGACGCCGAGCGTGGCCGTCCTCGGCGGCGGTTCGCGGTTGTCGGCGTCGAAGTTCCAGCGGCCGCCGGCGGGGTCGGCGCCGTCCATCAGCACGTCGTGGCGGCGCCGCGCGTCCCGGTAGAAGTCCTCCATCAGCAGCCGCTTGCCGCCGCGGCCGTCGGCCCAGCGGGTGAAGTCGGCCATCGCGGTGGCGAAGCCGCGGGCGGGCAGCACGTCCACACCGTCCAGGCTCTCGACGAAGTGCTTGGCCGCCCACGAGGTCGGATGGCACACCGTCACCGGGGTGCGCACCGCGGCGCGATAGCTGTCGGAGCGCACGTACTCGCACTGGTCGCCGAGCTCGGCGGCGCGGTGGCGCATGGCCGAGAGCACGAGGTGGGCCTTGGCGCGGTGGAACCGGCGCCGGGCGAACACCGCCTTGGCCTCGATCATCAACACCGGCTGGTGCGCATCGTCCAGGAAGTGCCGGCCGAGCTGGTCGCCGAACAGCCAGCGCCGATCGGTCATGACGGGCGGCTCATCTCGGCGGGTGGAGATCCGGCAGGTACTGGTGTGGTGACATGACGACGCTGAGCAGCGCGCCCAGACCGAAGTTGGCCTTGGAGGTGAACCACCGCACGGTGAGCTCGTTGCCGCCCTTGTACCGGCTGCCGCTGTCGTAGAAGGAGAACAGCTGCGGATCGCCCGCCTTGTGGTCCTTGCGGTAGATCCTGTTCAGCGACACGTCCGGCGCCCAGCCGTGCCGGCGGACCTGGGCGAGGAAGCAGGTGTACATCGCCCGGCTCGGGCCCTTCGGCAGGCCGGTCGACTCGCGGTCGAAGACGACGTCCAGCTCGCCGGCGCGCAGCGCCCGCAGCCCCTCCTGGCCGGCCAGCCCGTGCGGCGACGGGGTGAGCTTCGGGACGGGGTAGTGGCTGACCCGCTTCGCGACCGGGTAGCCCGACAACGTCGTCACGAAGCCCGAGGTGCAGCTGAAGGCAGCGTTCACGCCGCCGGACGGCCCGCTCGACGACGACGGCGCGGGCGCCGGACCCGTCGTGGTCGTGCTCCGTGGCGCGGACGGGCGGACCGCGGTGTGCTGCGGGGCACCCGAGGTGGTCGTGCTGCAGCCGGCCAGCAGCACCACGGCCGCCGCGGCCGCGTACGCGCGGCGGCTCATGATCACCGTGCCACGCTACCCAGCGGGTAGGCGGCCTCACCGCAGCGCGGGACGCACCGCAATCAGCAGGGCGCGATCGACCGGTAGCCAGTCCAGCGCGTCCAGGTCGTCGGCGCCGACCCGGCGCAGCTCGAGGTGGTCGGCGCGCGCGGCCGGCTCGTCGGCGGTCTCGGCGCGGTACAGACGCAAGACGATGCCGGGCGCGGTGGCCCGGCCGAGCAGCTCGGCGGGCTGCACGTCGATCCCGAGCTCCTCGTGACACTCCCGGCGCAGCGCCTGCTCGGGCGTCTCGCCGGGCTCGATCTTGCCGCCGGGGAACTCCCAGCCGGGCGGGGTGTGCCGGCGCGCCGCGAGAACCGTGCCGTCCACGATCAGGGCAGCGGCGACGACCTCGATCACGTGTGAGCCATGCGGATCAGCCGACCGCGGCGCGCCAGCGGATCACCGGGTCGTGCAGGCGCGCGCAGCAGGGCAGGCCGTCGTCGGCGGTCAGGTCGACGTCGGCGACGAGGTCGTCGGCGACCGGCACGTCGGCGAGCATCAGCTTGGCCCGCCGGAACATCGCGAACGTGCGGCCGTCGAACTCACCCCAGGTCAGGTAGAGGAAGCGCTCGCCCCGGCGACCGTGCACCGCGGGGCCGCGGAAGTCCCGCTCGTCGGCGAGGTCGACCACGTGCACCTCGGTCTCCCACCGGGCCACCGTGGCGTCACCGGGAACGAGGCCCTCGGCGCGCGAGCCGACCTGCAGGCCGACGTGGACGTTGCGGTAGGTACCGCACTCACGTCCCGGCAGCTTGTGCCCGTTGATGACGACCCGCACGGGTCCGACAGTAGCCGCGGCTGTGGCGTGCGCAACTAGATGCTGCGGGTCGCATGGCTCGTCGTCGCCGCCGACACCAAGATCTCCAACGATTCCCTCAGCCCGGGTGAGAAGGCAATCGTCTGCGAGCTGCGGCAACTAGCGTCCGGCCGGTTCGGGTGACGCCCGACCAAACCGCGCGCGTGAGCCGACGGCCGAAGGCCGGTGCACTATCGGCCGACTCGCGGCTACGGGCGGGTGGCGACGTCGCCCGACATCTACCCCGGCGGTCGGAAAAGGGTCCTGGCGGCGACACCTGCGACGACTGGACCAGGTCGAGCCACACGTCCCTGCAGAGTCGGGGACGTTCGAGTGCGACCCGAAACTTCTACCGAGCGGCCAGCAGCGCATTCAGCGTCACGAACGAGTAGCCGCGAGCACGAAGGGCGCTGATCACCCGCGGTAGGGCGTTGGCGTCCAGGGTCGAGTGATCGTCGGGATTGGCGCCGACATGCATCAGCACGATCTCGCCCGGACGGAGGTTCGCCAGGACCCGGCGGACGATTGACCCGACGGTGATGCCTGCCCGGGTTCCCTCCCAACCGAGCGTGTCCACCGTCCACCGCACGGGGACGTAGCCGGCGTTGTTCACCGCGGTGATCGTGCGCCTGTTCCGGTCTCCAAAGGGGAACCGGAACAGGGGACGCGGACTGACACCGCAGACGTTGCGGATCGCCGTCGTCGCGCGCGTGATTTGGGAACGGATCTGTCGGTTGGTCAACGCGGTGAAGTGCGGATGCGTCATGGAGTGATTTCCGATCCGGTACCGGGCGGCCAGCGCCCTTGCCTGCCCAGGGTGTCCGCGCGCCCACTGTCCGGTGAGGAAGAAGGTCGCCGGCACCCGCCGCGCGCCGAGAGTGCGACGGATCGAGGGCAGCCCGGCGGCGTTGCTACCGGCGTCGAATGTCAGGGCGACGACGTGTCTTCGTGTCGGGATGCGTTCCCAGTCATGGCCGAGAAGCCACCTCGGCAGCGCGCCGTATTGAGCGCCTGTGGCCGTCCGAGTCGCCGCGGGTGAGCGCACGGTGCTCTCACCGGGGCCCGATCCGGCGGCCGACGGCGAGAGCGAAATCAACGTGACGACTGCGAGCGCGCCCGCCGTGAACACCGTCCGCATCGCGGGCCTCCCCGACCGAGTCCTCCCGTCACGATCGGGCGCGTAGACAGGTCCGGGAAGTGGCAGAAGTCCCGGAGTGCTGGTCACCGTTGGTGGGCGGTCGGTAGGTCAGCGACACCTCGTCCACGCATTGATGTAGACGGTGCGCCGGTTGGTGCGCTTGTTGAGCGGACTGCCGTCAGTCGATCTGGCGGGAAATGAAATCGGCCATCGCCGGGACGGTGAACGCGACAACGCCGTACTCGGGCGCGTAGATCAGCCCCTTGCCGATCAACCCCGCACGGATCGGGCCGAGGCTGCGCTGCTCACGGCCCAGAACGGCTGCAACATCGGGCGTACGAGCGCGGTCGCCGCTGGCCGCCATCGCCTGCATGTAGCGGCGCTCGGCCGCGGTCGCCCGGTCCCAGCGGGCTCGGAAGAACCCGCCGTCGAGAATGCTCTGACCGAGGCGGATGCCGTTGCGCGCGTCGGCGACGCTGATGTCCGGACCGGCAGCGACCTCCCAGGTCGCGGCGCCGAACTGCTGAAGGAAGTACGGGTAACCGCCGGCCGCAGCCACCGCCTCGGCAAGCGCATCGGACGCCCACCGAGCGCCGGCGTCAGCGGCTGGCACTGCGAGCGCGTCCACCGCGGTCTGACCCTCCAGCCGGCCGAGCGGCCGGTAGTCGAACAGCCACTCGGCGTAGGACTTCGCGTCGGCAAGCTTGCCGGGCAGGTTGGGCAGGCCCGCGCCGACGAGCACGGACGGCGCGTCACGCTGGCCCGCGGCATGCGCGGCTGCCGACAGCGCCGCCATGGCGGGCGCATCCAGCTCTTGCATCTCGTCGATGAACACCGCGACACCAGTTCCCAGCTCGCGCGCAGCCAAGGACACGTCCTTGATCGCGGCGGCCAGGTCGACCTCGAGGTCGCCGCTGCCGACCGCGTCGAGATCTGTGGTCGCGGCAATCGCACCGGACGGGTCGATGGTCAGGCTGAGCGACTTCACGCTGCGCAGCGCTCGCGTGGCTGCGTCGCTGAGCCGGTTGCCACGTTTGGCCCGCAGGCCGCGGGCGAGCTCGGCGGTCAGCTGCGTGAGTGCGGCCTGCGCTCCGCCGGGCCGCACCTCCAGCCGCGCGACAACCCAGTCCTTGTCCTCGGCGTGGTTGGCCATCTCGTTCAGCAGCACGGTTTTTCCGACGCCGCGCAGACCGGTGAGCATCAGCCCTCGGGTCGGGCGTGCAAGCTCCGCACGAGCGGCTGCGGCGGCGAATGCGTCCAGCTCGTCCTGTCGGCCGGCAACGAGACCGGGGCGCAGGCCGGCGCCGGGCGAATACGGGTTCGAGACAGCATCCACAGCCAAACTCTACTGAGAACTAGCGCAGTCTAGGGAAACGCTAGACCGGCGTAGTTCTTCCTAGCTTTCGGTTACGCTCCGGCGATGACGCGATCGCAACGACGTTCCGCGGCGACCCCAGAAAACGGTCCCTTGTTCCTCGGCACGACCGATGCTTCGAACGAGCTGCTCGCGAGCGATCCGCTGGCGCTGCTGATCGGAATGCTGCTCGACCAGCAGATCCCGATGGAGAAGGCGTTCACCTCACCGGCGGTGCTGCGCGAGCGGATAGGCCGCGACCTGGACGCCACCGACATCGCGAACTACCACCCGGCGGCCTTCGAGGAGCTGTTCCGCACCCCGCCCGCGCTGCACCGCTTCCCGGCGGCCTTCGCCAAGCGGGTGCAGGCCCTGGCCCGCACACTGGTCGAGCAGTTCGACGGGCGCGCAGAGAACGTGTGGACGGGGGCGGCCGACGGTCCCGACCTGGTCAAGCGGATCGGCCGGCTGCCCGGGTTCGGCGAGCAGAAGGCGCGGATCTTCGCGGCCCTGCTCGGCAAGCAGTTCGGGGTGCGGCCGTCCGGTTGGCGCGAGGCGAGCGGCGCCTACGGCGAGCAGGGCTCGTTCCGCTCAGTGGCCGACGTCGTGGACGACACGTCGTTGCAGAAGGTGCGCACGTTCAAGAAGGAGCAGAAGGCCAAGGCGAAAGCCGCCGCTGCCACCTGACCCCCCGCGGCGCTCAGGCGGGGACGAACGCGCCGGCGCGCATCGCCTCGACCTCGCCGGCCAGCCGCTCGACCAGCTCGTCCGGCACCACGGCGCCGCAGCGGGCCAGCCAGTTCGCGACCATCCGGTGCCCGCCCTGGGTCAGCACCGACTCCGGGTGGAACTGCACGCCGTCGATCGGCAGCGTGGTGTGCCGCAGGCCCATCACCACGCCCGACTCGGTGCGGGCGGTGACCACGATCTCCGGCGGCAACGCGGCCGCCTCGATAGCGAGCGAGTGGTACCGCGTCGCGACGAACGGCGACGGCAGCCCGGCCAGCACGCCGGTGCCGTCGTGGCGGACGGTCGAGGTCTTGCCGTGCAGCAGCTCCGGCGCGCGCACCACCGGGGCGCCGAAGACGGCGCCGATCGCCTGGTGGCCGAGGCACACCCCGAACAGCGGCAGAGCCCGCTCGGCGCACGCGGTCACGAACGCCATCGAGTTGCCGGCGTTCTCGGGCGTCCCGGGACCGGGCGACAGCAGCACGCCGTCGACCCCGAGCGCGTCCAGATCGCCCGGCGCGATCGCGTCGTTGCGGTGCACCTCGACCTCGGCGCCGAGCTGACCGAGGTACTGGACGAGGTTGTAGACGAAGCTGTCGTAGTTGTCGACGACGAGGACGCGGGTCATCACTTCTCACCCGGCACGGTGACCTGGCTGATCGGCAGGTGCGGCTCGATCCACGGGAACACCACGAAGAACAGCAGCGCCGTGACCGCGAGGAACAGCAGCAGCGCCTGCCCGAGCTTCAGCGCGACGTTGCCCGGCAGGTGTCGCCAGATCCAGACGTACATCAGGACCTCACCTGGTTGTAGAGCGCGCTGATCGCGGCGGGCATGGCGAGCCCGTGTGCGCGGACGGTCTGCGCCAGCACCGCGTGCAGGATCATCCGCTGTGTCGCGGTGAACTTGGGGTGGCAGGTCGTCAGCGTCATCCACCTGTGCTTCGCCGGTGCGTCCGGGTGGTCCGGCACGGGCAGCAGCACGTTGCCGTCACTCGGGTCGACGATCTCGCGGCCGGGTACGCCGTCCAGCCCGGCCGCGCTGATGTCACCCGGCGTGCCGCCGACGCGGTAGACGAACCAGTTCGAGTCGGTCTGGACGATGACGGCGTCGCCGGCCTGCAACTGGTCGAGGTTCAGGAACGGTTCGCCCTTGCCCACCCGGTGCCCGGCGATCGCGAAGTTGCCGCGCTGACCGGGAAGCGCCGTGCCCACATAGTGACCCGGCCCCTTCTCGAGATCGGCCTGCGAGGTGCCCTGCACGATCGCGTACCCGAAGTCGCGGCCCAGCCGCGGGATGTAGAGGTAGGCGATGCCCTGGCCCTCGGGCAGCTTCGGGGCCGACTGGCCCGGCAGCGGCAGCAGCGGATCCTTGACCGCGTCCAGCCATTGCTTCTTCAACGCGGTCCTGACCTGCGCCTGCTCGTGCTCGGCGAACCAGTTGGTGACGTAGACCTCGTAGACGACGAACAGCAGCACCACGACGCCGAGGGTGATCAGGGTCTGGCCGATGCCACGCAGCACGAAGCGCACCCGATCGCCCCAGGTCGGGCCCGGGCGCTCACGGCGCTCGGTGTCGTCGGCGGTGTCGACCATCGCTCCCTGCTCGTGATCGCGTGCGATTCAGGCTACCTGCGCGGTCAGCACGCGCAGTCAACGAGCAACGTGGGCGTAGCGCAGCCGGATCGACCCGGTGTAGGCCGGCACCTCGACCGGCGTCGACTCGACGGTGTAACCGAGGCCGTAGTACTCGGCGGCCTGCTCGAACCACTTGACGCCCTTCGACTGGCCCAGCGCCGCCGTCATCGCCCGGGCCGGCCCGATCGCCTCGACCCGGAACGGCGGGGAGAACACCTCGCCGTTGAGCAGCAGGGTGTTGCCGACACAGCGCACCGCGCTGGTGGCGACCACCCGCTGGCCGGCGATGCTCATCGCCTCGGCGCCGCCGGCCCACAGCGCGTTGACGACGGCCTGCAGGTCGCTCTGGTGCACGACGAGCTGGTTCGGGTCGACCCCGCCGGCGATCGCCGCGCTCGCCGAGGAGGGTGCGGCGTCGTCGAGGATGACGACGAGCCCCGGACCGTGCAGGGCGCTGAGGCCGCCGGGCAGGCGCAGCGGCGCGGTGCGCGCCTGCAGCCGGGCGACGGCACCGTCCGAGCGGCCGGCCGCCCGCGTCGCCGCGGTGACCTGTCGTTCGAGGCCGGCGTACTGGACGTCCAGCGCGCGCACCCGCGCCTCGGCCGAACTCACCAGATCGCGGAGATTCGTCGTGCCGGGCGGACGCAGGTCGGTACCGCGCGAGTCGTGCGCGGAGGTGGCGAAGCCGAAGCCGGCAACCAGGCAGACCACCGGCACGAGCCAGCGCCAGGCCTGTGCCGACCGCAGCCGCATGAGCACATCCCGTCTCTCTGGGGCGGTCAAGGGTATCGGCGTCTACGCTAACCGGTGAACACAGCGGCGGATCGCGCCTTGCGTGCCCGATCGTGCAGCGCCGTACCGAGAGCACCGCAGGAGTGTCAGTGCCGAAGTCCAAGGTCCGCAAGAAGTCCGACAGCCCGTCCCGTCCGGACGCCCTGGCGGGGAGTTCGCACGCGAACCGGGCGATGGCGCCGAGCCCGAGCTGGTACCCGATCACGATGGTCGTGGTCATGGTGCTCGGCCTGGCCTACCTGGTCGTCTACTACCTCACGAACAGCGGTCAGGGCGTGCCGATCATGCAGGATCTGGGCGCGTGGAACTTCGCGGTCGGCTTCGGGGTCATGATGCTGGGCCTGATCATGGCGGTCCGCTGGCGGTGAGCTGAGGTGCCGCTCGGGCGCCGTTGGTGCGTCCACAACGTTTTCCACGCCTGTGATTACACGGCTGTAGTTCATCCCCAGCTGGGGACAAACCTGTGGACGTGACGACTCCGACCGTCCGGTTCGGCCCGGACCGACGGCTGACGATCGCGGCTGCCGCAGCCACCGTGGTCGCGCTGGCCTCGGCGCTGCTCTACCCCGACCCACCCGGTCGGCTGCTGTTCGCGATCGCGGCTGTCGTGCTCGCCGCCTACGCCATCGGTGATCTCGTCTGGGCCGACCGACTCGTCGCCGATGCCTCCGGCGTGCGGATCCGCACCCCGTTCACCCGGGCCGACCTGGCCTGGACGCAGATCAGCGCGGTCCGGGCGGACGTGCGTACCCGGCACGGCCTGCGCAGCGCCACCCTGGAGGTCGACGCCGGCGACGTGCTCGTCGTGTTCAGCCGGCGCACGCTGGGCGCCGACCCGGAGGCCGCCGCGGGCCTGGTGAACGCGATGCGGCCCTGACCGCCGCCGACTAGAACGTGCCGGTGGCCGTGCGGACGGCGATGATCGCCACGATCAGGACGAGCACCGCCCCCGCCCCGGCGAGTTGCACCCGGTCGGGCACCCGCCGGCGCAGTGTCGGCCAGCCCCCGATGGCCAGCCCGCACAACGCCCCCGTGACGAAGCCGCCGATGTGTCCCAGCCGCGAGATGCCCGCCACCGAGAAGGTGAGCACGAAGTTGAGAACGATGATGCCGACCAGCCACTGCAGGTCCAGGTTGAGCCGGCGCACGAGCACCAGACAGGTGCCGAGCAGGCCGAACAGCGCCCCGGACGCGCCCACCACCGGCACCAGCGGCGCGCCGAAGGCGTAGATCGCGGCCGACCCGCCGAGCGCGGACAGCACGTACACCAGCGCGAAGCGCCACCAGCCGATGGCTCGTTCGAGGTAGGGCCCCACGAACACCAGCGAGATCATGTTGACCGCGATGTGGAGCAGGTTGGCGTGCAGGAACGCCGCCGTGACCAGCCGGAAGTACTCGTCGTCGTGGTACACCGCGTACGGCAGCAGTTGCCAGTCCTGGAACAGCCGGCTGTACTCGGGCTGGTTGATCCCGCGCGTCGACGGCAGCCCCGTCGCGACGTAGGCCGCGACGTTGAGCGCCAGCAGGGTGATGGTGACCACCGGCGGCGAGTCGCGCAGCGCCGCGCCGACCGAGTTGCGCAGCGGCCGCTGGGTGCGGCGGCCGATCGCGACGTCGTCCGGGCAGTGGAATCCGACCGAGGCCGGCCGCATGCATTCCGGACAGATCGGCCGGTCACACCGGGTGCAGCGCACACCGGCCTCGCGGTTGGGGTGGCGGTAGCAGTGCGCCACCCCGGTGTCGGTCGCCGGGCCGGTCATGGCACGGCGCCAACAAATGAGGTCACTCCACCGTCACCGACTCGATCGTCACCGGGGTCGTGGGGCGGTCGCGACGGTCGGTGGCGGTGGCGGCGATCGCGTCGACCACGGCGCGACTGTCGGCGTCGGCGACCTCACCGAAGATGGTGTGGCGCTGGTTGAGGTGCGGGGTCGCGCCGACGGTGATGAAGAACTGCGATCCGTTGGTGTTCGCACCGGAGTTGGCCATCGCCAGCAGGTACGGACGGTCGAAGCTCAACTCGCCGTGGAATTCGTCGGCGAACTTGTAACCCGGGCCGCCGTAGCCCTCGCCCAGCGGGTCGCCGCCCTGGACCATGAAGCCGGAGATCACGCGGTGGAAGACCGTGCCGTTGTAGAGCGGCTCGGACGTCTTCGCGCCGGTGCCGGGGTGGGTCCACTCGCGGGCGCCGGTGGCGAGCTCGACGAAGTTCTTGACCGTCTTCGGTGCGTGGTTGCCGTACAGGAGGATCGTGATGTCGCCGGCGCTGGTGTGCAGCGTGGCCTTCTGGGTGGACATCGGGGCAGACATCAGCGGACGGGCTCCTGTGGTCGACGTAACGGGCGGCGTCCATCCTGCCACGGACATCTCACTGTCAACCCACTCCCGATACCCCGCTACCGATCTCGGGTAGGTCGAAGGACAATATGACTGAGACTGCTGCGACGACCGCTGTCGCCGATCGACACCGACCGGAACCGACCGATCAGGAGCACCCGATGGCAAAGACCGACCTCGCAGAGGTGCGCGACAACGTGCGAGTGGCTGTGCGTGACAACGTCCGTCCGGCCGCCTCGGCCGCGTTGGACACCGTGAAGGCGCAGGCCGCCTCGGCCGGCGAAACGCTGGCCATCCGGGCCGGCTCCGCCCTCGACACCGCGAGCAAGCAGAGCCGCCGAACCCGCAAGAAGGCGGCCAAGCGCGCTGCCGAGCTCGCCGAGCAGGCGGCCGAGGCCGCCCGCAAGTCCGCCAAGCAGTCGGCGAAGGCGGCGCGCAAGCGTGCGGACAAGGCGAGCAAGAAGGGCCGCAAGAAGGCCCACGAGCTCAACCTCGCGCTGCAGGAGAAGGCGGGCCGCAAGCCGCGGCGCGGCCGCAAGGTCGTCGTGCTCGGCGGGCTCGCGGTCGGCGGCGTCATCGTCGTATCGGCGGTGCGGCGCAAGCAGGCGGCGCAGGACCCGTTCGCGCCGTCCCCGACGGCCGACACCGGCTCGGGGCTGCCGGGCGATCCGCCCCGCAGCCGCTGACCCACCCACTTCGGCGGCAGGACGGGTGTTCCACGTCCTGCCGCCGAAAACTGTCGCTAGCGGGGGCGGCCGACCGCAACCTTGGCCGCGCGATCGGCCAGGGTGTCGTCGAGCGGCTCCAGGTCGACACCGAGGCCGCGGCGCCGCAGGGCGCGGATGAGCAGGTCATCGGCGAAGCGGGCACTCTTGGCCAACACCGGCCCGTGCAGATAGGTGCCGATGACGTTGTCGCGCACGGCGCCCTCGGTGCGGTCGACGCCGTTGTTCCCGCGGCCCTGCTGGGTGCGCCCGAGCGGGTGCACGCCCGCGCCCAGCTCGGTGAGCCCGCTGTGGTTCTCATAGCCCACCAGCCGGCCGGCGTCGGGGGTGTCGACGTAGTTGTTGCCGATCAGCCGCTCGTGCTTGCCGCGGGTGACGATGTCCAGCACCCCCACTCCGGCGATGTGTTCGCCGTCCTGGGTGATGAAGGCGTGGCCGAGCATCTGGTAGGTGCCGCAGATCGTCAGCATCACCACACCGTCGTCGGCCATGGCGCGCAGGTCGGCGCCCCGGGCGGCGAAGTCGGCACCGATCTCGCCCTGCGCCGCGTCCTGGCCGCCGCCGCCGAGCAGGATGTCCGCGTCGTGCGGCAGCGGGTCGCCCACGCTGACCGGGACGACCTGGACGGGCAGCCCGCGCCATTCCAGGCGCCGCTTGAGCACCAGCACGTTGCCGGTGTCGCCGTAGATGTTCATCTCGCGCGGGTACAGGTGAACCAACGTCAGCGGCATCATGTCTGCGCTTCTCCGATCCGCTGCAGGATCGCGTGCAGCGCCCACATCGCGGTGTAGGTGCTGAACACGACCACGGTCGCCTCCGGTGCCACGGCCGACACCGCCGACCGCACCGCCTTCTCAGGGTCCGGCTCGGCCTCGACGGTGTCCACCTCGTCGTAGCGCAGCCGCAGCGCCATGTCCGCCGCCCGCGTGCCCGACGTCGACGCGCGCGCGGGATGGCCCGAGAGCACGGCGAAGTCGACGTCCCACAGCCAGGACACGTCGCGACCGTCGGCGTAGTCGTCGTTGATGACGATGACGACGGCGTCCGCCGCGGTGGTGTCGAGGGTGCGCAGCGTCTGCCGGAAGCCGGCCGGGTTCTTGACCAGCTGCAGGACGACCGTGCGCCCGTCCACCCGGAACCGCTGGCCGCGTCCGAAGGCGGGCGACACCGCGGCGAGTCCCGCGGCCACCGTGTCGGGGGTGAGGCCGAAGGTCAGGGCGAGGGCGGCGGCGCCGGTGGCGTTCTGTGCGTTGTGCGGGCCCTCGGCGCGCAGCACGATGTCGTGCTCGGACTCGTCGATGCGCATGCCCAACGCGGTGCCGGTGTGCGACGGCAGCCGCAGCAGTTCCGCGGTGGTGCGCTGCTCGGCGTAGTGGACGGGCCCGCCGTAGAGCTCCTCGTCGGTGGGGAACAGCTCGCGTAGTTCGCGGCTCACGCCGTAGTAGGTGACAGCCGCGTGGGTCTGGCCGGCCAGGGCCGCCACCCGCTCGTCGTCTCGGTTGAGCACGACGTGGCCGCTGGTCGCGGCGGCGACCTTGCCGAGCAACCGCGCGGTCATGTCGATCTCGCCGAAGCGGTCGAGCTGGTCGCGCATCACGTTGAGCAGTAACGCGCGGCGCGGCGCGACCGCGGCGACGAAGCGCACCGCCCAGGCCTCGTCGAGCTCGAACACCGCGACGTCGTAAGACAGGCGCCCCGACCACGCGGCGTGTTCGACGGTGCTGGTGATCGCGCCGCGGACGAAGTTGCTACCGGTGTCGTTGGTGAGCACGCGGTACTTCTGGGCCAGGATCGCGGCGACCATCTTGGTGGTCGTCGTCTTGCCGTTGGTACCGGTGACCACGACGACGCCCTCGGGCAGCCGGGCCATCGCGCGGGTGAGGTAGCGGGGGAAGAGCTTCTCGACGACCAGGCCGGGTAGGGCGTTGCCGCGTCGGCCGAGCAGCCGTAACGCCGCGAGGGTCGCCTTGCCGACCCAGACGGCCAGCAGGTTCACCAGAGCAGTCATGATGCTGCCCAGGCTACCGAGGTCGGGTCAGCTCTCGAGATCGCCGAGGTCCAGGCCGGTTTCGATCTCGCGGGCCTTGCCGCGGTGATCGATCGGGCGGGCATGCAAGTGCCGCCGCCGCCGCGTGCGCCAGTCGAGCACGCCGGCCGCGGCGACGACCGGCGCGAGCACGAGTGCGGCGATCAGGACGCCCATGCGGGTCAGTATGCGCCGAGTACGTCCGCCGTCGACACGATCTCGACCAGCGGCGCGTACAGGCCCATCACAGCCAGCGCCTGGGCCTGCGTCTCGTCGCTCGCCCCGGCGCAGGCGTCGGCCACCACGCGCACGCGCGCCCCGGCGTCGGCGGCCGGCAGCACGGTGGAGATGACGCAGCAGTCGGTGGACACTCCGGTCACGACGATGTCGTCACCGACGAGCGGGGCCAGTTCGGCCCACTTGCCGAAGGTCGTCGCAGTGACCGCGGGCCGGTCGCGGTAGGGCTCGACCAGGTCATACATCGGGTCCTCCGGCGCGACGCGCGCGAACGGCCACTGCTCGTAGTAGGCGCGCCAGGCCCCGTTCGGCTCGGTCGCAGCGACGAAGCGGGTGAAGGTCACCGCGTCGCCGAACGCCGTCACCAGCCGGGACGTCGGTTCCCGGATCTCGTCGAAACGCGGCGCGCCCCACGGGCTGGTCGGATCGCCGAAGACGTGCTGCAGGTCGATGACCACCAGGTGACTCACACGCGCCCTTCCTGGGCGCGGACCTTGCGGCCGTCGACGGCGATCGTGACCACGAAGCCGAGGACGAGCGCGAGCAGCACACCGAGGTTGGCGCCGGCCCAGTTACCGGACTTGCCGCCGAGCCCGAACGGTCCGAGCAGGTAGCCCTGCCAGGTGAGCCAGCTGGCGAGGGTATTGGTGACCAGGCCCCAGCCGAGGAACGTGCCGACGACGACCGCCGCGAGCGGCACGACCCGGATGTCGCCGTAGCGGCCGTGGCGGTCGAACAGGTCGGGCTCGGCATAGTCGCGCTTGCGCAGCAGGATGTCGGCGAGCATGACGCCGCACCAGCCGGCGATCGGCACGCCGAGCGTGATCAGGAAGCCCTGGAACTGCGCGGCGAAGTCCTGCGCCGAGAAGACGACGTACACCGTCCCGATGATCATGATGACCCCGTCGACCAGCGCGGCCAGCGGGCGCGGGATACGCAGGCCGGCCGTGAGCAGCGCGAGGCCCGAGGAGTAGATGTCGAGGATTGCGCCGCCGACCAGGCCCAGGACGGCGACGATGAGGAACGGCACGAGCGCCCAGGTGTCCAGCTCCTTGGCCAACGCACCGATCGGGTCGAGGGCGATCGCGTTGAACAGCTTGGTCGACGAGCCGGCGAGCAGCAGCCCGAACACGAGCAGCACGACCGGCGCGATCGCGCCGCCGAAGGTCGTCCAGCCGATGACGCCTTTGCTCGCGGCGCGGCGTGGGAGGTAGCGCGAGTAGTCGGCGGCGGCATTGACCCAGCCGAGTCCGAAGCCGGTGAGGACGAACACGAACACGCCGAGGGTCTGCTGCGCCGACCCGGACGGAATCGCCGACACGTGGCTCCAGTCGACCTTGCCGGCGACCAGCACGATGTAGACGACGGTGAGGATGGCGGTGACCACCGTGATCACCGCCTGGGCGCGCATGATCACGTCGAAGCCCATCACGCCGCCGGCGATGACCAGCGCCGCGACCACGATCATCGCGATCACCTTGGTCGTCGTGCCGCCACTCCAGCCGAGCTGATCGAACACGGTGGCCGTGGCGAGCGTGGCGAGGATGGTCAGCACGGTCTCCCAGCCGACGGTCAGCACCCACGACAGCAGCGCCGGCACCGCGTTGCCCCGAACCCCGAAGGCGGCCCGGCTGAGCACCATGGTCGGCGCCGACCCACGCTTGCCGGCCACCGCGATGAATCCGCAGAGCAGGAAGGAGAGGACGATGCCGAGCACGCCGGCGATCGCGGCCTGCCAGAACGACACCGTGAAGAAGAGCACGAACGCGCCGTAGCCGATGCCGAGCACCGACACGTTCGCGCCGAACCACGGCCAGAACAGCTGGCGCGGTGTGCCCTTGCGCTGGGCGTCGTCGATGACCTCGATCCCGATGGTCTCGACGGTCCGGGAGCCGGTCTGCGGCGTCCCGACGGGATCGCTCTTCGAGGTCGACACCATGGTCTGCTCCGCTCGCTGCTGAGGAAAACGAGCACAGCGTAGCGGCGCGGCGGCCCGGCTGGCGGCCGTCGTGATGCGGACCCCACGGCTCCCCGGCGATGACGGCGTCCGCAAGCCGTACTACAGCTGTAGTACGGACTCAGCAGGCGCCATGCCGCCGTGCCCGCACCCGGCCCGGACCCCGACAGTCGGTCACCACCTGGCGAGGCGACGCCGTCCCGCGCGAGAAGCGAATGCGTCGAGGGCGGAGGTGATCTCCTTGGCCTCCCACATCCGGTTGCGTTTGAACCCGGCGCACTTGTCCCTGCGTATGAGGCGATGTAACGCAGGGATGTTCGGTCGACAGGCCGGCCCAGCGAGTGCGAACCCCTAGCCCCCGCCCGAAGGCCCTTCAGGACGGGGCACAACGCCTCGTCTGCGTGCCGGGTTTCGCGATCTAGCGTTCGAGGCGAACCCAAATCCGAAGAGGTGTAATCATGCGACCCTCAGCTGCTTTGGCTTGTGCCCTCACTGTGGGCTTGGTCGGTGGTGCTGCGATGGTCGTCGCGTCACCCGCGGTGGCCGCCGCGACGCACTCGACCCGTGTCGACATGGACGCCTTCCCCTCGGGAACCGTCATCTACAAGACGTCGGTGTCGATCGAGGGTCAGGTCGTGTACATCGCCGCCGACGGCCACCAGCACGCCGTCGAGGGGACGGTCGCGCTCAAACGCAGATATCTTGGAACAACCACGTGGCGCACGCTCGGGACCGATCGGATGAGCGGCTTCCTCCCGGCCTTCGACTTCACGGTCGCAGCGACCCGTAACGCCCAGTACAAGGTGAGCTATGCCGGCAGCGCGACCTACGGCCCGTCGTCAAGCTCGGTGGTTGTCAAGGTGGCCCGCAAGGTGTCCGCGACGGGCAAGGAACCCCGTCCCAACGTGTTCTTCCTGTCGGGCGGCGTCACACCGTCGTATGCGAGGAAGACCGTCGCGCTGTTGCGGAAGAAGTGCCGCACGTGCGCCTGGAAAATCTACGCCCGACAGGCCACGGCGGCGACGAGTCGGTACCGGTTCCGCCTGCCCGTTCCGTCCAGGGGAACGCACTACTTCAAGGTCAAGGTGCCGCCCTCGGTCTCCTTCGTAGCCAGCTATTCCAGCACCTGGACGATCACGAGAATCCTGTGACCGGCGCGCTGACACGACGCATTCGCCAAGGGCCGGAGTCATGGTTCGACAAGGCGGCCGCTGCGGCTCCAGCCCAGCACATCCGGGGCCTTCAGACAGTGGAGACGAGGGGAATCGAACCCCTAACCCCCGCCTTGCAAAGGCGGTGCTCTGCCAATTGAGCTACGTCCCCCAGGGGTGGGTCAGCGCGAGGAGTCCGACGTCGCCTCGCGCCAGAGTGCTGCGTCGGCCTTGCTCTGGCGGCGCCGCAGCAGCGCCACGGCGACGCCGACGGCGCCGGCCACCAGCACGAAGGGCTTGCCCACGATGCCTCCTCGATCGACATGCGTGGGCCTGGGAGGACTTGAACCTCCGGCCTCATCCTTATCAGGGATGCGCTCTAACCGTCTGAGCTACAGGCCCGTTGCGAGTGCGTGCAGAACTCTACTGGCCGCGTCGAGCGGGTCTCGAACCGCCTCGGCGTCAGCGTTCGGACAGCGTGATCTCGATGCCGCCGACGAGGTCCGCGCACAGGTTGTAGATCACCGAACCGATCGTCGTGAGCGCGACGAACAAGACGATGTTGATCACGCCGATGATCGCGGCGCCACCGAAGACGATGCCCGCGGTGATGGGCGGCTTCGAACCGGATCCGTTGAGCTGGACCACCGTGTCGTTGACCTTCGAGATGACCCCCGCGGCGTCGAGGACGCCGTACAGGACGCCGACCACGATCAACCAGACGAAGAACAGCGCGATGGCCAGCACGCAGGAGAACTTCAGCACGGTGAGCGGGCTGATGTGGCGCAGCTGCAGGCGGGCCCGGCGCGGACCGCGGTTGCGGGCGCCGCGCGACTGTGGTGCCGCCCCTGACCGCGTCGAATCCTGCGGCTCGGCCGAACGCTCACCCGGACCCCGACTGAACGCGGAGCCCGAGAGCCCGTAGGACTGCGCGGGACCCTGCTGGGTACTGTGCTGAGCCGCTTGCTGTGCTTGCTGTGCCTGCGGTGCTTGCTGGCCCTGCGAACCCTGCCGCGGCGAACCAGACATCGTCGTCTGGCCGAAATCGGCCGCGGCCCTCGAGCCACGCGACCCGTTCTCGTGCACCGGCGGGAGGTCGGTCTTGGTGGTGCCGGCGTCGTCGCTGGACTGAGTGCGCTGCGAACCCGTCCCTCCGTGGGGCGGTTGCGTCATCGCTTACTCCTGCTCGTCCGGTTCGTCGGCGTTGCGCGCTAGGGCGACCAGGGTGACTCCGTCCGGCAGGTTCATCAGCCGAACCCCCATGGTCTGCCGTTGTGCGCGGCGGACTTCCGCGGCCTTCGTGCGGATGACCACGCCGTCGGACGTGATCGCGTAGATCTCGTCCTTGGGTGAGACGGCGACGGCGCCGACGAGACCACCCCGAGTGGAAACGATACGCGCGGTGAGCACGCCCTTGCCGCCGCGCCCCTGCACCGGATACTCCTCGACCCGGGTGCGCTTGGCGAATCCGCCCTCAGTCGCGACCAAGATTTCGACCTCCGAGGCCCCGTCGTCGCCGGCCCGCACGACCGACATCGACAGCAGCTCGTCGCCGGTGTTGAACCGCATCCCGAACACCCCGGACGTGGCCCGGCCCATCGGGCGCAGGGTCTCGTCGTCCGCACGGAAGCGGATCGACATGGCCTTGCGGCTGACCAGCAGCAGGTCGTCGTCACCGGAGATGAGCGCGGCGCCGATCAGCTCGTCGTCGCCGCGCAGGTTGACCGCGACGATGCCGCCGCTGCGGTTGGAGTCGAACAGGGTCAGCTCGGACTTCTTCACCAGTCCGTGCCGGGTCGCGAGCACCAGGTACGGCGCGACCTCGTAGTTCTTCAGCGCGATCACGTTGGCGATCTGCTCGCCCGGCTGGAAGGCCAGCAGGTTCGCCACGTGCTGCCCACGGGCGTTGCGGTTCGCCTCGGGCAGCTCGTAGGCCTTGGCGCGATAGACCCGGCCCTTGTTGGTGAAGAACAGGATCCAGTCGTGGGTCGAGCTGACGAAGAAGTGCTCGACGATGTCCTCGGCCCGCAGGTTCGCGCCCTGCACACCCTTGCCGCCACGCCGCTGCGAGCGGTAGAGGTCGGTCTTGGTGCGCTTGGCGTAGCCGGTGCGGGTGATGGTGACGACCACGTCCTCCTGCGCGATCAGGTCCTCCATCGACACATCGCCGTCGTTGGGGACGATGCGGGTGCGCCGGTCGTCGCCGTACTTCTCGACGATCTCGTTCAGCTCGTCGCGGATGATCGCGCGCTGCCGGCCGGGCTTGGCCAGGATGTCGTTCAGATCGGCGATCTTTGCCTCGATCTCGGCGGCCTCGTCGATGATCCGCTGCCGCTCGAGAGCAGCGAGGCGGCGCAGCTGCAGGTTGAGGATCGCCTCGGCCTGGATCTCGTCGATCTCGAGCAGCTGCATCAGGCCGGTCTTGGACTCTTCGGCCGACGGCGAGCTGCGGATCAGAGCGATGACAGCGTCCAGCTGGTCGAGCGCCTTGAGGTAGCCACGCAGGATGTGGGCGCGCCGCTCGGCCTCGGCCAACCGGTACTTCGTACGCCGGACGATGACCTCGATCTGGTGATCGACGTAGTGGCTGACGAACTGGTCGATGCGCAGCGTGCGCGGCACGCCGTCGACGATGGCCAGCATGTTGCACCCGAAGGTGGTCTGCAGCTGGGTGTGCTTGAACAGGTTGTTCAGCACCACCTTGGCCACGCCGTCGCGCGAAAGGGTGATGACGATCCGCATGCCGATGCGGTCGGAGCTCTCGTTGTGGATCGCGCGGATCCCGCTCATCTTCTTCTCGTTGACCAGGCCGGCGATCGACTCGACGAGGTTGTCCGGGTTGACCTGGTAGGGCAGCTCGGTGACAACGAGGATCGTGTTGTTGCGCTGGTCCTCCTCGACCTCGACCACCGCGCGCATCCGGACCGAGCCGCGGCCGGTGCGGTAGGCGTCCTCGATGCCCTCGCGGCCGACGATCAGCCCCTTGGTCGGGAAGTCCGGTCCGGGGACGAGCTTGATGAGCTCCTCGAGCAGCTCCTCATGGGTGGCGTCCGGGTGGTCGAGCGCCCAGACGACGCCGGACGCGACCTCGCGCAGGTTGTGCGGCGGGATGCGGGTGGCCATGCCGACCGCGATGCCCTCGGAGCCGTTGACCAGCAGGTTCGGGAACCGCGCCGGCAGGATGACCGGCTCGGTGGTGTTGCCCGCGTAGTTGGGGACGAAGTCGACGGTGTCCTCGTCGATGTCGCGCAACATCTCCATCGCGAGGTTCTTCAGCCGGCACTCGGTGTAGCGGTAGGCCGCCGCCGGGTCGTTGCCCGGCGAGCCGAAGTTGCCCTGCGGATCGATGAGCGGGTAGCGCAGCGACCACGGCTGGGCCATGCGCACCAGCGCGTCGTAGAGCGCGGAGTCACCGTGCGGGTGGTAGTTGCCCATCACGTCGCCGACGACCCGGCCGCACTTCACGAAGTTGCGGTCCGGACGGAACCCCGAGTCATACATTCCGTACAGGATCTTGCGGTGCACCGGCTTGAGGCCGTCCCGCACGTCCGGCAGCGCCCGCCCCACGATGACCGACATCGCGTAGTCGATGTAGCTGCGCTGCATCTCGGTCTGGATGTCGACCGGCTCGATCCGGTCGATGCCGCCGGTATCGGTGGTGTCAGTCATGCAAGTCCTTCGGTGGAAGCCGGGGGTACAGCGTTAGATGTCGAGGAAGCGAACGTCGCGGGCGTTGCGGATGATGAACGACCGCCGCGCCTCCACGTCCTCACCCATCAGGACGGAGAACAGCTCGTCCGCGGTCGCCGCGTCGTCGAGGGTCACCAGGCGCAGGATCCGGTTGGCCGGGTCCATCGTGGTCTCCCACAGCTCCTTGGAGTTCATCTCGCCCAGACCCTTGTACCGCTGGATCGCGTCTTCCTTGGCCAGCCGGCGGTTGGCCTCCTGGCCGGCCTTCACCACCGCGTCGCGCTCCTTCTCCGAGTACACGTAGTCCGGATCGCCCTTGCTCCACTTGATCTTGTAGAGCGGGGGAGCGGCGAGGTAGACGTGACCGGCCTCGATGAGCGGACGCATGAAGCGGAACAGCAGGGTCAGCAGCAGCGTGGTGATGTGCTGACCGTCGACGTCGGCGTCGGCCATCAGCACGATCTTGTGATAGCGCAGCTTGGACAGGTCGAAGTCGTCGTGGATGCCCGTGCCGAGGGCAGTGATCAGCGACTGCACCTCGTTGTTCTTGAGCACCCGGTCGATGCGCGACTTCTCGACGTTGATGATCTTGCCGCGGATCGGCAGGATCGCCTGGAACATCGAGTCGCGGCAGGACTTGGCCGAGCCGCCGGCCGAATCGCCCTCGACGATGTAGAGCTCGCTCTGCCCGGGGTCGGTCGAGCGGCAGTCGGCGAGCTTGCCCGGCATCCCGAAGGTGTCCAACGCGCTCTTGCGGGCGAGCTTGCGTGCCTGCTGGGCGGCTTTGCGCGCCCGGGCGGCCTGCGTCATCTTCGTGACGATCGTCTTGGCCTCGGTCGGGTTGCGGTTGAACCAGTCCTCGAGCCAGGCGTTGCTCACCGACTGCACGACCGTCTTCGCCGAGGAGTTACCGAGCTTGGTCTTGGTCTGCCCCTCGAACTGGGGCTCGGCGAGCTTGACCGAGATGATCGCCGCCAGGCCCTCACGGATGTCGTCGCCGGTGAGGCGATCCTCCTTGGTGTCCTTGATCATCTTCTTGTCGATGGCCCACTTGTTCACCACGCTGGTGAGCGCGGTGCGAAAGCCTTCCTCGTGCGTGCCGCCCTCGATCGTCGCGATCGTGTTGGCGAAGGTGTGCACGCTCTCGGCGAAGGACTTGTTCCACTGCATCGCGATCTCGACCGAGAGCTTCTTCTCGGTGTCCTCGTCGGTGAAGTAGATGACGTCCTTGTGGATCGGGTCCTTGTCGCTGGTGCGGTTGATGTGCTTGACGAAGTCGGCGATGCCGCCCGGGTACTGGTAGGTGAGCTCCTTGGCCGTCTTGGGCTTGCCGGCGTCGGCGGTCGCGTCGTCCTCGTCGACGATCTTGTTCACGCGCTCGTCGCGCAGCACGATCGTCAGGCCCTTGTTCAGGAACGCGTACTCCTGGATTCGGCGCCGGATGGTCTCGAAGTCGTACTCGGTGGTCTCGAAGATGTCGGGGTCGGCCCAGAACGTCAGCGAGGTGCCGCGCTTGCGGGTCGCCGCGCCCTTGTCGAGGGTCGTCGCGGGCTTCTGGTCGACGTAGCTCTGGCGGTACTCGAAGCCGTCGCGCCAGATGGTGAGGTCGAGCTTGAAGCTGAGCGCGTTGACGACCGAGACGCCGACGCCGTGCAGGCCGCCGGACACCTGGTAGGCCTTACCGTCGAACTTCCCGCCGGCGTGCAGCACGGTGAGAATGACCTCGGGCGTGGGCCGCTTCTGGGTCGGGTGCATGTCGACCGGGTAGCCACGGCCGTTGTCGGTGACCCGGACCCCGCCGTCCTGGAGCAGGACGACCTCGATCTTGTCCGCGTGCCCGCCGAGGGCCTCGTCGACGGAGTTGTCGACGACCTCCCACACGAGGTGGTGCAGGCCGCGGGCCGAGGTCGAGCCGATGTACATGCCGGGCCGCTTGCGGACGGCGTCGAGACCCTCGAGGACGGTGATACTGCTGCCGGTGTAGTCGTTCTTCTTGGTCTTGGCGGCAGTCACTCAGCGGTCCCCTTTACGGCGGGTCAGTGCGGTTCGATTGCCTCCAGCCTACCCGAACGAGACGCGCGACATCGCGTTCAACGCGCCTGATGTGGACGCAGACCGAAGCGACACCCGGGTCACACGGTCTCCCCTTACACAGGCGGGTCGACCTATTCCAGCGGGCTGTGAGGCATCGGGTCAGCCGTACGTGTCGCGCGGGCCCCGAGCACCGGGCACCGACCTCGGGCCGTGCTTCCAGCTGGGCGCCACCGGACCCGTCACCACGATACGGGTGACGACGTCCGGGCCGAGTTCGGCAACGATGCGGGCCAGCAGGGTGCCCTGCAGCAGCCGGAGCTGGGTCGCCCAGGCGGTCGAGACCGCGCTGACCCGCAACTCGCCCTGCCGCAGCCCGCTGGGGCTGCAGTGCGCGGCGACGTCGGCGCCGACGATGTCGGGCCAGGCGCTGAACAGCCGCGCTTCGGACAGCGGCCGGGCCCAACCCCGATCGGCGACCAGGTCGGCGGCGACCGACCCGATCGGGGTCGGGTCGGTGGCATCCGGCCACGCGCCGGAGTACCCGCCACGGCGCGGGGTGCCGTCGTCCTGCTCGCCGACCGGACGCCGTCGGGCGCGACGGGCCGGCCGGCCGGACGCGGAGCGCGACGTGCGCCGGGCGCGATCCAGCGCCGCCTTGACCGGGTCGAGCGAGTTGTCCACAGAATCCGCCGGTTTTCCACCGTTCGTTGTGGACGGCGCTGTGACCGGCGTTACATCCTTGCGGCTATTGTCCGGTTCGGCGGGAAATTCGTCAGGCACGCGTCACCGCCCCGTCCGCGACGCGGAAGGAGGTCCCGGCGAGCTGCTCGGGGACGTCCGAGCCGACCGCCGCGGTGACGACCGCCTGCTCGGCCTTGGCCGCAACCAGGGCCAGCTGCTCGCGGCGGCCCGCGTCGAGCTCGGCGAACACGTCGTCGAGCAGCAGCACCGGGGTCTGGTGACCGGGCGCGTCCGCGCTCTGCAACTCGAAGCTGCCCAGGCGCAGCGCCAGCGCCACCGACCACCCCTCGCCGTGGCTGGCATAGCCGCGCACCGGCAGCACGCCGATGCCGAGGTCGAGATCGTCGCGGTGCGGGCCCACCAGGTTCACGCCCCGCTCGAGCTCGGCCGGGCGCATCCGGGCGAGCTCGGCCAGCAACGCCGTGTGCAGTGCCTCGGTCGGCGGCACCTCGTCGGCGGCGAGTTCGGGCAGCGCGTCGGCCAGTCCCGACGCGTAGTGCAGCGTGAGCCCGGCGCTGGCCGGCGCGACCTGCGCGTAGGCCGCCACCGCGTAGGGACGCAGGTCGCGCACCGCCTCGAGGCGCGCCGAGAGCAGCTGGCTGCCGTGCTCGGCGAGGTGGGAGTCCCACACGTCCAGGGTCGCGGCGACCGATTCCGAACCGCCGGAACCTCCGCGCCGCCCCGCTCCGGCCGACTTCAGCAGCGCCGCCCGCTGGCGCAGCACCCGCTCGTAGTCGGCCCGGACACCGGCCAGGCGCGGCGCCCGCGCGACCACCAACTCGTCGAGGAACCGGCGCCGCTCGCCGGGATCGCCGCGCACGATCGCGAGATCTTCCGGGGCGAACACCACGCAGCGCAGCGCCCCGAGCACGTCGCGCGCGCGGGGCTGCGGTGCCCCGTTGAGCCGCGCCTTGTTCGCCCGGCCGGGCGTGAGCTCCAGCTCGACCCGAAGCTCGCGGCCGGCCGCGACCAGCGCACAGCCCACGACCGCCCGTTCCGCGCCGTGGCGCACCAGCGCGGCGTCCCCGGAGACCCGATGGCTGCCGAGCGTGGCGACATAGCCGAGCGCCTCGAGCAGGTTTGTCTTGCCCTGCCCGTTGGCGCCGATCAGCACGTTCGGGCCCGGTTCGAGCGCGAGTTCCGCATTCGTCCAGCTGCGGAAATCGGTGACGGACAGGTGCCTCACATACATCGCTCTCACCCGCCTCGGCGAGCCGGTCAGCCCGGCAGGCGGACCGGCATCATCACGTAGGTGTAGTCACCCGCGGCCCCGGCGGCGCCGGCCTCGGTGTCGGGACGGAGCACGACCGGCTTGTTCGGCGAGGTGAACAGCAGCCGGGCGGTCGGTGCGGTGAGCGCGGCCAGCCCGTCCAGCAGGAACTGCGGGTTGAACGCGGTCGTGATCGCCTCGCCGTCGTAGCCGACCTCGAGGTTCTCCTCGGCGCGTCCCTCGTCGTCGCCGCCGGCCGACAGAGCGAGCGCGGCGTCGGCGAACTCCAGGCGGACCGGGGTGTTGCGGTCGGCGACCAGGGCGACGCGGCGTACCGCCTCGACCAGCGGCGCCACCGTGATGTCGGCGGAGGAGGACCACTCGTTGGGCAGCAGCGACCGGTAGGCCGGGAAGGTCGCGTCGAGCAGGCGGGTGGTCGCCCGGCTCGAGCGGCCGTTGGTGGTGCCGGCGAAGCCGATGATCCCCTCGCCGGTGCCACCGGCCGACAGCGCGAGCGTCATCGTGTCGCTGTGCGACAGGCTGCGCGCCGCCTCGGCCAGCGCCCGCGCGGGCACCAGCACCTGCGCGGGTTCGGACGAGGGATTCTCGGGGTTCCAGTCCAGCTCGCGCACCGCGAGCCGGTAGCGGTCGGTGGCGGCGAGGGTCAGGCGGGAGCCGTCGATCTCGAGGCGGACGCCGGTGAGCATCGGCAGCGTGTCGTCGCGGCCGGCGGCGATCGCGACCTGCGCGACGGCGGTGGCGAAGGCCGCGCTGTCGACCGTGCCCGCGGTCGTGGGCATCGTCGGCAGCCGGGGGTAGTCCTCGACCGGCATCGTCGGCAGGGTGAAACGCGCCGCGCCGCAGACGATCGACAGCCGCGAGCCGTCGAGGGTGACGTCGACCGGGTGCGGGGGCAGCGCCTTGGTGATGTCGGCGAGCAGCCGGCCCGACACCAGCGTCTGGCCGTCCTCGCCGGCGCTGACGTCGAGGTTGACCTCGGTGGAGGCCTCGAGGTCGAACCCGGACACGGTGAGCTGCTCACCGGCGATCGTCAGCAGCAGCCCGGCGAGCACCGGCATGGTCGGCCGGGTGGACAGACTGCGAGCAGCCCAGGTGACGGCGTCGGCGAGCGCGTCACGCTCAACCCGGAACTTCATCGTGCCTCCTGCGCGGGCGACTCGGTCGCGGTGGACCGGCTGGGGTGGGAGCTACAGAGTGCCCGACGACTTGTCCCCACCATCCACCACCCACCAGTCGTTGTCTTTGCACCTTGGAAATTGAAATAGTCGTCAGTCTTCTTCGCCGGTGTGGATGCTGGGGACGACGGCCCGTCGGGCCCCTGCAGTGCCGGTATTCGTTGGTTCCGACGGCACGGCGCGGGTGTGGACGACATGGTGCGGATCATGCACCGTGCCGACGACATGGGGTGGACGGCAGATGACTGTCCCGTGTCGTGCACATGAGCGCTCCGGTTCTCCACAACTCTGCCCACAGAGTGTGAATTACAGGTCGAGGTGGCTGACGGCGCCGGCATCAGGAGCGCGACCGGATCTTGATCCGGCTCGTCAGCTCGGCGATCTGGTTGTACGTCGTGAGCTTCTCGGCCATCTGCGTCCTGATCTTGCGCTCGGCGTGCATGACGGTCGTGTGGTCGCGCGAGCCGAACTTCTCGCCGATGCGCGGCAACGACAGATCGGTGAGCTCGCGGCACAGGTACATCGAGATCTGGCGGGCGTGCACGAGGGCGCGGCTGCGGGACTGGCCGATGAGGTCGTCGACGGACACCCCGAAGTACTCGGCGGTGATGCCCATGATCGTCGAGGCGGTGATCTCAGGGGCGTCCAGCTCGCCGACGAGGTCCTTGAGCACCGTCTCGGTCATCTTCATGTCGATGGTCTGCCGGTTGAGGCTGGCAAAGGCGGTGACGCGGATCAGCGCCCCCTCGAGCTCGCGGATGTTGCTCTGGATCCGCGACGCGATGAACTCCAGCACCTCCGGGGGCAGGTTCATCCCCTCCTGCGCGGCCTTCTTGCGCAAGATGGCGATGCGGGTCTCCAGGTCCGGCGCCTGGACGTCACTGATCAGGCCCCACTCGAAGCGGGTCCGCAACCGGTCCTCCAGCGAGTTCAGCTGGCGCGGGGACTTGTCGGAGCTGATCACGATCTGCTTGTTCGCGTTGTGCAGCGTGTTGAAGGTGTGGAAGAACTCCTCCTGCGTGCGCTCGGCCCGCTCGAGGAACTGGATGTCGTCGATCAGGAGCACGTCCACCGAGCGGTAGCGCGTCTGGAAGGCCTGCATCTTGTCATCGCGCACGGAGTTGATGAAGTCGTTGGTGAACTCTTCGCTGGACACGTAGCGGGTGCGCAGCCCCGGTTGCAGCCGTTGCGCGTAGTGCCCGATCGCGTGGAGCAGGTGGGTCTTGCCCAGCCCGGACTCGCCGTAGATGAACAGCGGGTTGTAGGCGCGGGCGGGGGCCTCGGCGACCGCGACGGCGGCCGCGTGGGTGAAGCGGTTGCTGGCGCCGATGACGTAGGTGTCGAAGGTGTACTTCGGGTTCAGCCGGGCGTCGCGGGCATCGCGCTCGGGCCGCTGCGCGTGGTTGGGGCGGTAGTCGCTTTCGGCCGGGCCGCCGCGGTATCCGGTGTCGGGACGGTCGGACCGTGCCGGGGCCCAGCCGTCGGAGTCGCTGTAGCTGTCGGCCGAATCGTCGTGCTGCAGCTCGGCATCGACCGCGACCTCGGGGTCCTCGAGCGCGTCGTCGATGCCGGCCTCGGCGTCGTTCTGGACGGTGACCGCGACCTGGACGTCCATGCCGAGTTCCTCGGACAGCACCACCGCGAGATACGGACGCAGGTGGCTGTCGAGATACTCACGTACGAACTCGTTGGGGGCCGCGAGCAGGGCGGTGTCGGCGACCAGTCCGAGCGGGCGGGTCAGGCTCAACCAGGCCTTGTGCTGCGGGCGCAGCGCGTCATCGTTGTCGAAGCGCTTTCGGGCCCTGGTCCAGACTCCGAGGAGTGCGGTCTTCTCGTCCACGGATCAGGTTCACTCCACCCAGTTCGTCCAACGTATTCGAAGGAGTGACTGTCTCACGACAGACGCACCGCCTCAGAATCCACAGGCTTTCCCACAGCTGTGTACGCAGCATCGCGGGGCCGTCTCGGATTGACGGACCGGTGGAGCGGCGCCCCGTGATCGCTCTGATGCGGTCCGACCTCGGCGGTCAGCCTTCGGCGGACTGCGGATCGGTCAACGTGGCACGGTGGGCGAACCTAACAGCGTCGAATGACCGCCGACAATAGGCTTGGGCGTGTCTTTGCGGGAACCTGGAAAAACTACGCTACTTTCCTTGATTCGCCTGCGGCGCCACAGGTCGCCGCGCAGCGGGTGCCGGGCGGTTTGACCCGCCGTGTGCTCGATCCGTACCGTAGACGGTTGGGTCGTCGACGCTCTGGTCATTCTGAGTCGTCCGGCGCTGTGAAAGATGCCTGTACATGCCTGTACGAGCCCACCGGCTCGTCCGATCTTGGAGCCTGACCGTGAGCAAGCGCACCTTCCAGCCGAACAACCGCCGCCGCGCCAAGACGCACGGCTTCCGGCTGCGTATGCGTACGCGTGCCGGGCGCGCCATCGTCGGCGCGCGCCGGCGCAAGGGTCGCCGCG
>DATBTJ010000028.1:0-3816 GCA_036559305.1 Jatrophihabitans sp. | reverse complement strand
CTGGTTGCGCTGTGCCTGTTCATCGGTGGCTCCTACGGTCCGACGGTGCGGGTGGTGGTACCGGGACGGGCCGGCTGCCCCGGGGCAGCCGGCCCGTGCCTCATCGGTGGATCAGCCCTCGTAGCTGAGGTCGACCTGCGGGGTGATCGTGCCGCCCTGCGCGGCGTCGGTCAGGGAAGGCGTGTTGACGTCGCCGCACGCGGTCGTGACCTTGCCGGCGTAGTACTCGGCGGTGTAGTGGTCCTTGGCCCCCTTCGCGAGCGGGCCGTAGACACCCTGACCCGAGCTGACGAACTGGCTCAGCGGGCCATTGAACACCACGCCACCCGGGTTGTTGCTGTCGATGGCCGGGCTGTAGACGCAGATGCTCGTCTGGTTGAAGAGCGCCTGGTCAGCAGACGTGGCCCCCGGGGCCTCCGAGCCCTTGATGAAGACCTCGTTGACCGGGATGTTGCCGGCGTTGGTGATCTCGAACGGCGTGGCGTCGGTCTTGAAGGTCGAGTTGGTCGGACCGGTAGCCGGCAGCGTCACCGTCTTGCCGTCGCTGGAGACGGTGCCACCCGGCGCGCTCAGCTGCATGTTCATCGAGCCGGCCGTGATGGTCTGGTTGCTGTGCGTCGAGTCGGTGAAGGTCGCACCGGCTCCCGCGCCGACGAGGCACAGACCGGCCGTGCCCATTCCGATCATCATCGCGATCTTGCGAACGTTCATGTGAGTTCCCCCCAGGGCTCCTGCTCCTCGACCTGGTGTCGAAGCGCTGGAGCAAGACTGACGCGGAATTCACCTCGATCCCATCGTCAAGATTGTGGAGATCAACTTCGTCCGGGCGGGGCAAATCGGACCAGTCGGGCGGGGAACTTCCGCGGCTGAAGGATCAGGCCGCGCGGCGGCGGGCGCTGGCGAGCACGACGCCGCCCGCGAGGAGCAGCAGCACCGCGGCGCCGACCAGCAGAATCATCGGGACACCGGTCAGGCTCAACGGCGAGCTCGACGCGGAGTCCACACCGCTGCCGCCGCCGGGGCCGTTGTGCACCGACACACCGGCGACACCACTGCCCCCGACGTCCTGCAACACGACACGCACCCCGAACCGGAACGTGTCCGCCTGGACGACGTTGCCGGTCTCGGCCGGCAACGACGCCGTGAGCCGCACCCACTTCGTGGCCCCGACCCCGACCACCGTGCCCAGGTCGATCGGCTCCCCCAGCTGCGTCCCGGTCCCGGACCAGCGCGCCACGAATGCCCCGTGCTCCGATCCGGCCACCCCGATCGAGAACCGCAACGCCGACCCGAGCTGGCCGTCATCGGTGATGTCGATGAACTGCACGGTCAATCTGGCACCCGAATGCATCGCGCTGCGCAGCGCCATGGTGCCGCTCGCATCCTCGCCCGGCGCCAGCCCGTTCACATCGAGCAATACCCCGGCCGGATGGCTGCTGAACGCCGCCCCACCGATCGACACCTGCACCGTCTCGGCGTCGGCTGCCGACGCCGAACCCGGTACCACCAAAGCGGCCGCGACACACGCGACCGCAGCGGCGAGCAGTGACCTGACCGCACGACGCGGACGACGATTCATGGTCGATCCCTTCGTTCTCGCAGGCTGGCCCGGATCTGCACGACCGAGTACGTGGCCAGCCCGGCGACGCCGAGCCACAACAGCAGGGGCCGCAGGTCGAGCAGCCGGTTGCGCGCGGTGCCGAGGCCCGGCACGTCGAACCACACCCGGCCGACGATCTGATCGGACCGCACGGGGAGCGGATCGGGCACCGGGTTGGCGTCGCCGCGGAACTCGAAGGCGCCGTTGTCGATGCCGACGATGCGGTGCGTCACGAGATGCCCGTCGGGCTCGCGATAGGTCGCGATGTCACCGACTCGCAGCGCACCCGGATCGACCGGGCGGTCGAACGCCAGCGACCCGGGCGGCAGGGCCGAGCCCATGCTGCCGGTGAGCACGGTTCGTGGGGTTGCGCCGGTGAGCAGCGGCAGCACCAGGAGCAGGACGACGCCGGCCAACGCGGCCAGGCCGGTGACGATGGCGAGCGCGACGCCCAGGCCGCGGAGCGTCCGGCGACCGCGCGGCACGACCGCGGGAGCGGCCACGATCTCGAGGACGGTCATCGGTGGACCTGGGTGAGATCGAAGCGGACTTCGACGCCGGCCGAGTCGCCCTGCGCCGCGTTGTCGAGCGGGTGCTGCGGGTCGGGGCTCGCGTTCGGCGTCTCGGGCCACGCGACGGACACCGCGACGCACACACCCTGCCCCGGGGCGAGCACGACCGGCCCGGCGCCCGCGCCGAGCGCGATGGTGCGGCCGCCGGCCGCGAACAGTCCGGTCGTGGTCGATCGGGGTGCCGCGTCGGCCACGCAGGCGCCGGCCGACCCCACCGCCGATCGGAGGTCGAGGGTCAGCTTGCGCGACAGGTTGCCCTGCGCGGGGGTGCCCGACGCCTGACCATCGCGCACCGTGCATCCGGCGATGCCGGAGGTGATCTCGGCCCGGGCCTTGTCGAGGCTCGTGTCGCAGGACGCGGCCACGTCGTGCACGCTGCCGAACGTCAGGGCCAGGGTTCCCGGCAGGGTGGAGGCCCGGTCGTTCGCCGCGACCCAGATGAGCTGGTCGCGCTGCTGCCCGGGCAGGATGCCGCCGAAGGACAGCGTCGTGCCGGCCTGGCCGTCGGCGCCGAGATCGAGGTGCAGGACGCCGGCCCGGACGACGTTCGGCGCGATGTCGGCCCCGCCGGTCGGCGCGGACAGCGTGCTGCCCACGCCGGCGAGCGCCAGTGCGGCGACGCCGGCGAGCACACCACTGGCGAGCTTGCCGTTCACGATTCCCCCGAGCTCGGCAGCTGCACTGGCCGTCGGGACGGCGGACCGCGCCGTCGATGGATGGTTACCGCCCAGCATCCGGGGCGGCGGCGCCACCGCCCATCATCAAAATTGCTGAACCGTGGATCATCGATATTGGCGATGGCCGGCCGGTTCCGGATCGACAACTCTCAACGACAGCGCCCCCGTCGATGGGACGGGGAGCGATTCCTTGGGGGAAGAAACACATGCAGAAGAAGAAGGCAGCCCGCCTCGCCGGGTTCGTCGGCGCCCTGTGCGCCTCCGGCGCGCTCGTCGGGCTCACCGTGTCGAGCACCGGTGCGTACTTCACCGACAGCCACACCGGCGCGATCAACACCGGTACGGGCAGTGTCAAGGTCAACACCTCGAGCCTGGCGCTCAACTACTCGGACCTGCTGCCGGGCACGTACAAGTCCCAGACGGTCGACTACCAGGCCGCCGGCACGGGCCCGGAGGACATCTGGCTCGTCGTCCCGACCGACGGCAGCGCCAACGCCCTCGGCGTGCCGGCCAACAGTGACTCGCTCGGTCGCTACGGACACTTCCAGGTCGACAGCAATGCCGGTTCGTTCGTCTCGAACAACCTCTCGGGCGGCGACGCATCGACCTGCCCGGTCGACGCCAACGGGCACGGTGGCGACGCTGACGTCGCGTCGTTCGCGCATCAGGGCGACGGAACGAGCGGGCTCAGCGCGCTTCCTTACTGCGCGCCGGTCCACGCGATCCTGCTGGACAGCAACCTGACTGCTGGGCACGGCGGTACCGCGACGATCACCTTCGGCTACACCCGCATCCTGCGCAGCGGCGCGGGCGCCCCACTGGCGCAGACTGCGAACTTCAAGATCGTCGCGACCCAGGCCGGCATTCGTCCGGACGACACCAACAACCCGGCCGGAACGGTCGCCAACCACTGACGACAAGTCCAGCCTGACGTGTGGTGGGGCGGCACAGCCGCCCCACCACACGT
>DATBTJ010000027.1:0-12611 GCA_036559305.1 Jatrophihabitans sp. | reverse complement strand
GTCGAGGGCTGCACCGCACCGATCTACAGCTCGGACTCGCTGCACTCGGCAGTGGTCGAGATCATCGTGAAGAAGGGCGGCCGGTGCCGCTACACGACGATCCAGAACTGGTCGAACAACGTCTACAACCTGGTCACCAAGCGGGCCCGCGCCGAAGCGGGCGCGACGATGGAGTGGGTCGACGGCAACATCGGCTCGAAGGTCACCATGAAGTACCCGGCCGTGTGGCTGATGGGCGAGCACGCCAAGGGCGAGGTGCTCTCGATCGCGTTCGCCGGCGAAGGTCAGCACCAGGACGCCGGCGCGAAGATGCTGCACCTGGCGCCGAACACGAGCTCGAACATCATTTCCAAGTCGGTCGCCCGTGGCGGCGGACGGACTTCCTACCGTGGCCTCGTCCAGGTGAACAAGGGTGCCCATCACAGCCGCTCGACGGTGAAATGCGACGCCCTGCTCGTCGACGACATCAGCCGCTCGGACACCTATCCGTACGTGGACGTCCGCGAGGACGACGTGTCGATGGGCCACGAGGCGACCGTGTCGAAGGTCAGCGAGGACCAGCTGTTCTACCTGATGAGCCGTGGCCTGTCCGAGGACGAGGCGATGGCGATGGTGGTGCGCGGGTTCGTCGAGCCGATCGCTCGCGAGCTGCCCATGGAGTACGCGCTCGAGCTGAACCGCCTGATCGAACTGCAGATGGAAGGGGCTGTGGGCTGAGTGACCGCCCTGCTCGCACCGACCGGTTCGCCGGCCGAACGTTTCACATCGCGCAATCCCGACGACTTCCCCGACCCGAACCGGTCGCAGGAGGACTGGCGGTTCTCGCCCCTGCCGCGGATCCGCCAGTTCTTCGAGCCGTTCGAGCCGGACGGCGTCATCGAGGGCTCCGAGACCGTGCCGGTCGGTGCGCATGTCGAGACCGTCGACCCGCGCACGCTGCCGGCGTTCGGCACCGCGCTGACTCCGGCCGACCGGCCGAGCGCGTTGGCGATGCAGCACGCGACCCGCGGGCTGCACGTCACCGTCGACGCGAACGCCGAGCTGAGCGAGCCGATCGTGTTGACCCGTAAGGGGATCAGCGGCCGCTCCTACACCCACCACGTCGTCGAGGTCGGCGCGAACGCCCGCGCGACGCTGGTGATCGACCACCGCGGGCTGATCGAGGTGGCGGCCAACATCGAGTTCGTCGTCGGCGACGGCGCGCACCTGTCCGTGATCGCGGTCAACGCCGCCGACGAGGGCTCGGTGCAGCTGTCCGCCTACGCCGCGCTCGTGGGCCGCGACGCGACCTACCGGCATACCAACATCACCCTCGGCGGCTCGGTGGTGCGGATCGTCCCGACCGTGCGTTACGCCGGACCGGGCGGCCACGCCGAGTTGCTCGGCGTCAGCTTTGCCGGCGACGGCCAGCACTTCGAGGGCCGACTGTTCGTCGACCACGACGCGCCGAACTGCAGCTCCAACGTGCTGTACAAGAACGCGTTGCTCGGCGACTCGGCGCGCACGGTGTGGATCGGTGACGTCCGCATCCGGCCGTCCGCGACCGGCACCGAGACCTACGAGATGAACCGCAACCTGCTGCTGTCCGACGGCGCCCGCGCCGACTCCGTCCCCAACCTCGAGATCGAGACCGGCGACATCGCCGGCGCCGGCCACGCCAGCGCGACGGGACGATTCGACGACCTGCAGTTGTTCTACCTGCAGTCGCGTGGAATCCCCGAGGACGAAGCCCGCCGCCTGGTCGTGCGGGGCTTCTTCGCCGACGTCGTCGAGCGCATCGGGGTGCCCGAGCTCGAGCAGCAGATCATGACCGCCATCGAGGCCCGGCTGGGCTTCATTCAGGAGACGAACGACTGATGTCCACGCTGGAGATCCGCGACCTGCATGTCACCGTCGGTGACGGCGACGACACCACCGAGATCCTCAAGGGTGTCGACCTGACGGTGTCCTCGGGCGAGACGCACGCGATCATGGGCCCGAACGGTTCGGGCAAGTCGACGCTCGCCTACTCCGTCGCCGGCCACCCGAAGTACACCGTCACCGGCGGTTCGATCACCCTCGACGGGCAGGACGTTCTCGCGATGACCGTCGACGAGCGCGCGCGAGCCGGGCTGTTCCTGGCGATGCAGTACCCGGTCGAGGTGCCCGGCGTCTCGGTGTCGAACTTCCTGCGCACCGCGGCCACCGCCGTGCGCGGCGAGGCGCCGAAGCTGCGCACCTGGGTCAAGGAGGTCAACGCGTCGATGGCTGAGCTGGGCATCGAGAAGGCCTTCGCCGACCGCTCCGTCAACGAGGGATTCTCGGGCGGGGAGAAGAAGCGCCACGAGATCCTGCAACTGGAGCTGCTCAAGCCCAAGATCGCGATCTTGGACGAGACCGACTCCGGCCTCGACGTCGACGCGCTGCGAGTCGTCAGCGAGGGCGTGAACCGGGTGCGTGCCGACGGCGTCGGCACCCTGCTGATCACGCATTACACGCGGATCCTGAACTACATCAAGCCCGACTTCGTGCACGTGTTCTTCGACGGCCGCATCGTCGAGTCCGGGGGAGCGGAGCTCGCCGACCGGCTCGAGTCGGAGGGCTACGCGCGGTTCGGCGTGAACGAGACGGCGAGCGCCTGACCATGACCTTCGACGTCGAGGCGGTCCGCAAGGACTTCCCGATCCTGCAGCGCGAGATCCACGGCGTGCCGCTGGTCTATCTCGACAGCGCCAACAGCGCGCAGAAGCCGCAGGTCGTCATCGATGCCGAGGCCGACCTGTACGCGAATCACTACGCCAACGTGGCGCGCGCGGTGCACACGCTCGGCAGCGAGGTCACCCACGCCTACGAGGGTGCGCGCGACAAGGTGGCCGCGTTCCTGAATGCGCCCTCGCGCGATGAGGTGATCTTCACCCGCAACATCACCGAGGCGCTGAACCTGCTCGCGTATTCGCTGTCGAACGCGACGAGCTTCGACGGTGCCGAGCGGTTCCGCCTCGGCCCGGGTGACGAGATCGTGGTCACCGAGATGGAGCACCACAGCAACATCGTCCCGTGGCAGCAGCTGGCGATCCGCACCGGCGCCACGTTCAAGTGGATCCCGATCGACGACGACGGCCGGCTGGTCGAGTCGGCGATCGACGAGGTGATCACCGACCGCACCAAGGTCGTGTCGTTCGTCTACCAGTCCAACGCGCTCGGCACGATCAACCCGGTGCAGCGCATCGTCGCCCGCGCCCACGAGGTCGGTGCGCTGGCGATCGTCGATGCCGCCCAGGCGGCGCCACACCTGCCGCTCGACGTGCAGGACCTCGGCGCCGACTTCGTCGCCTTCACCGGTCACAAGCTCTACGGCCCGTCCGGCGTCGGGGTGCTCTGGGGCCGGTTCGACCTGCTCGCCGAACTGCCGCCCTTCCTCGGCGGCGGCGAGATGATCGAGACGGTGAGCATGGAGCGCTCGACCTTCGCGGCGCCGCCGCACCGCTTCGAGGCGGGCACACCGATGATCGCCCAGGCAGTCGCGCTCGGCACCTCGGTCGACTACGTCACGGGCATCGGCATGGACAACATCCGCGCGCACGAGAAGGCACTCACCGCGCACGCACTCGAGGGACTGCAGACGATCTCGGGCCTGCGCATCATCGGCCCGGCCACGCCGGTCGACCGCGGCGCGACGATCTCGTTCGCCCTCGACGGCATCCACCCGCACGACATCGCCCAACTGCTCGACGAGCAGGGCATCGCCGTGCGCGCCGGGCACCACTGCGCCCGTCCGGTCTGCATGCGCTACGGAATACCGGCGACCACGCGGGCGTCGTTCGGTGTGTACACGACGACCGACGAGGTGGACGCCCTGGTGAAGGGCATCGAGAAGGTGCAGGGAATCTTCAATTGACCATGTCGATGGACAGTCTCTACCAGCAGATCATCCTGGATCACTACAAGAACCCGCATCATCGCGGCCTGGTCGACCCGTTCGACGCCGAGGTGCACCACGTCAACCCGACCTGCGGTGACGAGGTCACCCTGCGGGTGGCCGTGCGGGACGGCGCGATCGCCGAGCTCGGCTGGGAGGGCGAGGGCTGCTCGATCAGCCAGGCGTCCACATCGGTGATGAGCGACCTGGTGGTCGGCAAGCCGGTCGCCGTCGCGATGCAGCTGCAGCAGCGCTTTCTCGACCTGATGCAGTCGCAGGGCAAGGCCGAACTCACCGAGAACGACGAGGAGGACCTCGAGGACGCGATCGCGTTCGAAGGGGTCTCGAAGTACCCCGCCCGCGTCAAGTGCGCCCTGCTCGGCTGGATGGCGATGAAGAGCGCCGTGGCCGAAGCGGGCTGGAATGCAGAGGAGCAGCAATGACCGCCCCGACCACCGTCCCGTCGCGTGACGACATCGACGAGGCGATGCGTGACGTCGTCGACCCCGAGCTCGGGATCAATGTCGTCGACCTCGGCCTGGTCTACGACATCCGTGTCGACGAGGCCGACGCCGGCAACATCATCACCCTGGACATGACGCTGACCTCGGCGGCCTGCCCGCTCACCGACGTCATCGAGGACCAGACCAACGCCGCACTGACCGGCGGCCCCAAGCCGCTGGCCGCCGACGTGAAGATCAACTGGGTCTGGATGCCGCCGTGGGGTCCGGACAAGATCACCGACGAGGGCCGCGAGCAGCTGCGCGCGTTGGGGTTCAACGTCTGATCCGTCGGGCATGATCCACCCATGCCCGACGTCGTCACCGACCTGTTCGACTACCGCGACCTGCTCGATGACGACGAGACCGCGTTGCTTTGCGAGCTGCGTGCGTGGCTGGAGAAGAACCTCGCGCCGATCGTCGAAGACTACTGGGCACGCGCGGAGTTCCCGCACCAGCTGATCCCCGAGCTGGCCGGCCTCGACGTCATGGGCCTGGCACTCGACCTGGACGACCGCCCCGCGCGCCGGCGGCTGCTCTCCGGCTTCGTCGGCCTGGAGCTCGCCCGGGTGGACGCGTCGTTCGCGTCCTTCCACGGCGTCCACAGCGGGCTGGCGATGGGCAGCATCCACCGGTGCGGTTCGGCCGAACAGCGTGCGCGCTGGCTGCCGCCCATGCGGCGGCTGGAGAAGATCGGCGCCTTCGGGCTGACCGAGCCCCACGGTGGCTCGGACGTCGCCGGGGGACTGGAGACCACCGCGCGCCGCGACGGCGACGAGTGGGTGCTCGACGGTGCGAAGCGCTGGATCGGCAACGGCACCTTCGCCGATCTGATCGTCGTGTGGGCGCGCGACGTCGCCGACGACAACGTGAAGGGCTTCGTCGTCGAGAAGGAGATGCCGGGATTCGCCGCGACGAAGATGGAGAACAAGCTCGCGCTGCGGATCACCCAGAACGCCGAGATCGTCCTGGACGGGGTGCGGGTCCCCGAGGCGAACCGGCTGCAGAACGCGAACAGTTTCGACGACACCAACGCCGTGCTGCGCAACACCCGCGGCAGCGTGGCGTGGAGCGCGGTGGGCGTGATGACCGGCGCCTACGAGGTCGCCGCGCGGTATGCCCAGGAGCGGCAGCAATTCGGCCGTCCCATCGGCGGGTTCCAGCTGATCCAGGACCTGCTGGCGCGGATGCTCGGCAACCTGAACCGCCTCACTCGGCATGGCGGTGCGCGGTGCCCAACTGCAGGACGAGGGGATCTTCCTCGACGAGCAGGGCGCGCTCGCGAAGTCGTTCTGCACCACGCGGTTGCGCGAATGCGTCGCGTGGGGCCGTGAGCTGATGGGCGGCAACGGGATCCTGCTCGACCACGGCATGGCCCGCCATTTCAACGACGGCGAGGCGCTGTACAGCTACGAGGGCACCCGCGAGATCAACACGCTCATCGTCGGACGGTCGATCACCGGCATCAGCGCGTTCACCTGAGTCCGGGCGGGTCGCTACCGTGGCGCTCATGCCGGGCAACCTCGACACGATGCCGAACATCGGCGCACCCGCGACCCGGGCGCTGCAATCGGCGGGCTACCGCACGCTGCGCGACGTGGCCGGCGCCTCACGAAGCGCGCTGCTCGCGCTGCACGGGGTCGGGCCACGGGCGATCCGGATCGTCGAGGCTGCGCTACGCGAGCACGGGATGGTCCTGCGCGACTGAACTGCGCCGGATACGCAGCGACACGTGGGTGGCACCGTCGCGACCCAGACGAGGGCCGTAGAACAGGATGAACACCCAGGTGCTCGGCGTGGTGTGCGGCGCGAGCAGCGACGGCAGGGCGTCGTGCGGGTGGTCGCGCAGGAACACCACCAGAAGCGGGCCGCACGTTCCGCGGTCGCTCGGCCCGAAATCGGTGGTGAGAGCCACGGGTAGGATGGTGGCCATGCATTCCCTGGTGAGTTAGACGGCGGGCCCGCTTCCACGCCACCCGTCTGCCCACTGCCAGGAGAATTATTCATGATCACCGCCACCGACATGGAACTACGCGCGGGCGCGCGCATCCTGCTCGAACCGATCACGCTGCGCGTGCAGCAGGGCGACCGCATCGGCCTCGTCGGCCGCAACGGCGCCGGCAAGACCACCTCGATGCGCGTGCTCGCCGGCGAGGGCGTCCCGCATGCCGGTCGCCTCGACCGCACCGGACCGGTGGGCTATCTGCCGCAGGACCCGCGCACCGGCGATCTGGACGTGATCGCCCGCGACCGGGTGCTGTCCGCCCGCGGCCTGGACGCCCTCGTCCGCGACATCGCCAAGATCCAGGTCGCGCTCGCCGAGACGCCCGAGGACGAGGCGATGATCCGGCGTTACGGCAACCTGGAGGAGCGGTTCACCGCGCTCGGCGGCTACGCGGCCGAGAGCGAGGCGGCGCGCATCTGCTCGAACCTCGGCCTGCCCGACCGGGTGCTCACCCAGCCGCTGCACACCCTGTCCGGCGGCCAGCGCCGGCGCGTGGAACTGGCCCGCATCCTGTTCGCCGACTCCGCGGGGGAGCCGACGACGCTGCTGTTGGACGAGCCGACCAACCACCTCGACGCGGACTCCATCACCTGGCTGCGCGATTTCCTGCGCCAGCACACCGGTGGCCTGGTGATGGTCAGCCACGACGTCGAACTGCTCGACGCGGTCGTCAACAAGGTCTGGTACCTCGACGCCAACCGGGCAACGGTCGACGTCTACAACCTGGGCTGGAAGGCCTACCTGCAGCAGCGCGAGACCGACGAGCGCCGGCGGCACCGCGAGCGCGCCAACGCCGAGCGCAAGATCGAGTCGCTGCGTACGCAGGCGGACAAGATGCGCGCCAAGGCCACCAAGGCCCGCGCCGCCCAGCAGATGCTGCGCCGCGCCGACGTCCTCGCGAAGGGCCTCGGCGAGGAACGGGTCGGCGACAAGGTGGCCCGGTTGCGCTTCCCGGCGCCGGCCGCCTGCGGACGTACGCCGATGACTGCCGAGGGGCTGTCCAAGTCCTACGGCTCGCTCGAGGTGTTCGCCGATGTCGACCTCGCCGTCGACCGGGGCGCGCGCGTCGTGGTGCTCGGGCTCAACGGCGCGGGCAAGACGACGCTGCTGCGGCTGTTGTCCGGGATCGAGGCGCCCGATACCGGCGCCGTGGTGCCGGGCCACGGGTTACGGCTGGGCTACTACGCGCAGGAACACGAGACCCTCGACCACGACCGCACCATTCTCGAGAACATGCGCACGTCCGCCGCGACCGTCGGCCGGGCCGACCTCTCCGACACCGACCTGCGCAAGATCCTCGGTGCGTTCCTGTTCACCGGCGACGACGTGGACAAGCCCGCCGGAGTGCTGTCGGGTGGCGAGAAGACCCGGCTCGCGCTCGCGATGCTCGTGACCAGCGCCGCCAACGTGTTGCTGCTGGACGAGCCGACCAACAACCTCGACCCGGTCAGCCGCGAGCAGGTGCTCGACGCGCTGCGTACCTATGCCGGCGCCATCGTGTTGGTCACACACGACGAGGGTGCGGTCGAGGCGCTGGCGCCCGACAAGGTCATCCTGCTGCCCGATGGCGTCGAGGACAGTTGGAGCGCCGAACTGACCGATTTGATCGCGCTCGCGTAGGGCTGTCCACAGTCCGATTTCAGCCGCGGGACTGGCACGCGATAGCCACTTCGCCCGGGTGATCTGTGGTGCTTTGCCCGACCCGCGCACGAAGATCACGGGAACGGGCACGCATTGCCCAAGTCGATCTTGCCGCTGTTCTCGACGGGCTGCTATCAATCGCCGGTGGGGGATCAACAAGCGAGCGCAGCGGGGTGCTGGGTCGCAAAATCAAAAGGAGTGCGAGGCAGATGGCTGCAGCGACACTGAAGAAGGGCGCGCGGATCACCGGGGCGGACCGCAACAAGTTGGCCACGGATCTGAAGAAGCAGTACGACAAGGGCAAGAGCATCCGCGAACTGGCGGAATCGCACGGCCGGTCGTACGGGTTCGTGCATCGCGTACTGTCGGAATCCGGAACGACCCTGCGCGGGCGCGGCGGCGCGACCCGTACCAAGAGCAAGAGGAAGTAGTCCTGGACGCGACCGACACCACGACCAGCCTCGACGTCCCGGCGAACGCCGGGTTTCGCGCGCAGATCACCGGTGCGGTCGCGACCATCACCCTCTGCCGTCCCGAAAAGCTCAATGCCCAGACCCCGAATACCTGGTCGGGACTCACCGAGGTGGCTTCGCAGTTGCCGGGCACGGTGCGGGTCGTCGTGCTGCGCGGGGAAGGCCGGTCGTTCTCGGCCGGCCTCGACCGTGCGATGTTCACGCCCGACGGTGTCGAGGGCGTGCCCGGCATCTTGTCGCTGACGCAGATGTCCGAGTCGGACGCCGCCGCGCACATCGCCGCGTGGCAGCGTGCCTTCGACTGGATGTCACGCCCGAGCGTGGTGAGCATTGCGGCCGTGCAGGGGCATGCGATCGGTGCCGGGTTCCAGCTCGCGCTCGGCGCCGACATCCGCATCCTCGCCGACGATGCCGGCCTGGTGATGGCCGAGCCGAAGCTCGGCATCGTGCCCGACCTCGGCGGCACGAAGCGGCTGGTCGACCTGGTCGGCTACTCACGGGCGGCCGAGATCTGCCTGACCGGACGCCCGGTGCTCGCCGACGAGGCGCTGCGGATCGGGCTCGCCTCGCACGTCGTCGGCCGCGAGGACCTCGACAGCGCCGTCGAGCGCACCGTGTCCGCGGTCCTGGCGGTGCACCGCGACGCGGCGACCGAGACCAAGGCGCTGCTGCTCGGTGCCGCCGGACGTACCCAGGACGAACAGGAACGCGCCGAGCGCGAGGCGCAGTACCGACGCCTGCGCGCGCTCGTCGGGTTGTCCGAGTAGGTCTGTCGGCGGAATTGCCTACGGTGGAACCGCGTTGGTGCTCACCGGAGGTAAAGGTTGACGATGTCGTCGATGACGATGCATTCCTACGCGTGGCGCTCGATGCCGCGCGGCAAGAACAACGACCCCCGCAAGGTGCCCAAGGGTACGTGGCGGCGGATCCTGCGGTTCGCCCGTCCCTACCGGGCCGCGATCCTGATCTTCCTCGCGCTCGTGGTAGTCGACTCGCTCATCGCCGTCGCCACCCCGGTGCTCGCCGGGCGGGTCGTCAACGACATCACCGGGCACGCGGCCCCGCGCGCGGTGATCTGGATCGCGGTCATCATCGCGATCCTCGCCGTCATCGACGCGGTCCTGTCGTTCGCGCAGCGCTGGTACTCCTCGCGCATCGGTGAGGGCCTGATCTACCAGATGCGTACCGCGGTCTTCGACCACGTCCAGCGCATGCCCCTCGCGTTCTTCACGCGCACCCAGACCGGTGCCCTCGTGAGCCGGTTGAACAACGACGTGCTCGGTGCGCAACAGGCCTTCACCTCGACGCTGTCCGGCCTCGTGTCGAACGTCGTGAGCCTGGTGCTGACGGCGACGGTGATGTTCACGTTGTCCTGGCAGATCACGCTGCTGTCGTTGGTGATGCTGCCGGTGTTCGTGCTGCCCGCACGGCGGATCGGCAGCCGGCTGCAGGACATCACCCGCGAGTCCTACGGCCTCAACGCCTCGATGAACGCCACCATGACCGAGCGGTTCAACGTCGCCGGCGCGCTGCTGGTGAAGCTGTTCGGGCGCACCGCCGACGAGTCGGAGTCGTTCGGCTCGCGCGCCGCCCGGGTGCGCGACATCGGCGTCATGTCGGCGATGTACGGCCGCGCGTTCTTCGTCGCGCTGACCCTCGTCGCGGCGCTGGCCCAGGCGCTCGTCTACGGCCTGGGCGGTTACTACGCCCTGACCGGTCAGCTGTCGGCCGGAACCGTGGTCACCCTGGCGTTGCTGCTGACCCGGCTCTACGGCCCGCTGACGGCACTGTCGAACGCGCGGGTGGACGTGATGAGCGCGCTGGTCAGCTTCGACCGGGTCTTCGAGGTGCTCGACCTGGCGCCGATGATCACTGACGCTCCCGGCGCGGTCGCCGTGCCCGCCGACGCGCGCTCGATCGAGTTCGACGACGTGCGGTTCTCCTACCCGGCGGCCAGCGAGGTGTCGCTGGCCTCGCTCGAGGACGTCGCGGTGCTCGACCAGGCCGGCTCCACCGAGGTGCTGCACGGGGTGTCCTTCCGTGCCGAGCCGGGCCAGCTCGTCGCGCTCGTCGGCCCGTCCGGGGCCGGCAAGACGACGATCAGCCAGCTGGTGCCGCGCATCTACGACGTCCGCTCCGGTGCGGTGCGCATCGGTGGGCTGGACGTCCGCAACGTCACGCAGGACTCGTTGCGCGAGCGGATCGGCGTGGTCAGCCAGGAGGCGCACATGTTCCACGACACGATTGCGAACAACCTGCGCTACGCCGCGCCGCAGGCGAGTGACGCCGAGATGAAGGCAGCCGTCGAGGCCGCCCAGATCGGCGATCTGGTCGATTCGCTGCCGGACGGGCTCGACACCGTGGTCGGCGACCGCGGCTACCGCCTCTCCGGCGGTGAGAAGGCGCGGCTGGCGATCGCGCGGCTGCTGCTGAAGCAGCCGCAGATCGTGATCCTGGACGAGGCGACCGCGCACCTGGACAGCGAGAGCGAGGTCGCCGTGCAGCGCGCCCTGGCGCTGGCGCTGACCGGCCGCACCTCGCTGGTCATCGCGCACCGGCTCTCGACCGTCATCAACGCCGACCTCGTCGTCGTGCTCGACGAAGGTCGCGTGGTGGAGCTCGGTACCCACGCCGAGCTGATGGCCGCGGGCGGGCTCTACGCCGAGCTGTACCGCACCCAGTTCGAGCGGCAGGAGGTCGGCCTCGCCGAGGCGTGAGCCGATCCGGCCGTAGACGTGCGTCGATCAACGGCAAGGTGACCCGAGCATGCTTGACTCATCGCATGACCAGCACCCAGCCCGAGGTTCCCGAGTCGCCGGCGACGTGGGAGAACGTCCTCGTCGGCGAGGTGAAGGAAGCCGTCGGCCACACCCTGAACATGCACGAGCTGGCCGACGACGGCGAAGCACAGAAGAACGTCGCCTACGAGCTGCGTAAGAAGTGGACGGAAGAACGTCGCGATTGAGCGCCCCCGTGTCGTCCCGGGATTCCAGAACTTCACCGGGCCCACCCAGGCCGATCTGCTCCGGCTCAACCTGGCAGTGCCCGCGGCGTCGCAGCCGAACAAGTTCGGCATCCTCGGCGGCGACCTGGCCGGATTCCCCAACGGGCGTCGGCCCATCGACGACGTCGTCGCGATCGAGTTGCGGGCCGTCGCCGGCGCGACCATTCCGCTCGTCGATGCGTCCTTCGTACCGGACGCCGCCGCCGCAGTCCTGACGGACGGGACCGAGCAGAACAACCAACCGTTCCTGAACCGGTTCCCCTACCTGGGTACGCCCGACAGCGGCTCGCAGGTCCGCCCCGGAACGCCGGCCACATGACGCCCGAGCACGACAACCGGCACGCGGGCCAAGGAGCCGTGGTGCTCGACATCGGGGGTGACGTCGGGGCGCTGGTGATCATGGCACCCGCCGAGCTGGCGGGTCGCGAGATCGAGGCCCGCCCGGTGCGTGGAAGCAACGCCGCACAGCACGCCACCGTGCTCGGGAGGCGCGCCGGTGACGCAACGGTGTACGGAGTCGTGGTCAGTGGCCTGGCCGCCGGGGAGTACGACCTGGCCCTGCTGCCGGGCGGTCCGGTCCGCGACCGCGTCACGATCGTCGGCGGCGAGGTGACCGAGTCCCGCTGGCCGGGCTGAGCGTTGGTCGCGCGCTGAGCGACTGGCTTGTTGCCGCTGGCGGCGAACCTTGCCGGATCCTCGAGCATCGCGAAATCACCGACGTCAGGCATCGTCAGGACCTGCACTCCGTACCTGGACGGTTCCGGTCCTCGCAAGCCCTAACGATGCACCTCGAGCCCAGGGCGGTGAGCTGCCGCGCTCCGCGGAGCGCGGCGGAGCGGCGACAGGGACGGCCCCGCAGAGCTGATTTCAGCGCGCGGCGAGCGCGCGGCCGCCGAGCGGGTCGGCGAGCAGCTGGGCGAAGGCGATCTCGGCGGCACCGACCAGCGCCGAGTCCTGCCCGAGCCCGGGACGGCCGAGCAGCACCTGCTCGCCGGGGCCGTTGAAGACGTGGTCGGCCAGCGCCGCCTCGACCTCGGGACCGGCGAGTTCCAGCACGTCGGCGAAGGTGCCGCCGAGCAGGATCAGCTCC
>DATBTJ010000026.1:0-20820 GCA_036559305.1 Jatrophihabitans sp. | reverse complement strand
TGTGCGCGCGACACACGGACAACTGCGGGGGCGTCAGCCGGCGACGGGCAGTCGCTCACCGACGCCCGCGGCCTCCGGGGCGGTGCTGGTGACGCGGAAGCGGGGCAGCTCGATGCGGATCGCCAGGCCGCCGAACGGCGGGGCGGCCGCCTGCAGCTTGCCGTGGTGCGCGTCGACGATCAGCCGCACGATCGCCAGACCCAGCCCGGCGCCGCGGGTCGCGGTGCGCACCCGGCCGCCGCGACGGAACGGCTCGAACAGCGCGTCGACGTCGGCGGAGGCGATCAGCGCCCCGCCGTTGGCCACGTGCAGCCAGACCCGCTCGGCGGTCTGGCCGGTGGTGATGCGCAGCCAGCCGTTGGGGACGTTGTGCCGGATCGCGTTCTCGACGAGGTTGCCGATCAGCCGCTCCAGCAGGCGCGGATCGCCGAGGGTCACGGCCGGTTCGATCTCGGTCTCGACCGACACCGCCTTCCCCGACGCCTCCGCCGACACCGCATCGACAACGCTCGGGATCAGGCCTGCCAGGTCGACGGCCTCGGCCACCTCGAGCTCGCCCGCCTCGACGGCCTGCAACCGCGCCAGCGTGAGCAGCGAGGCGACCAGCCGCTGCGCCCGCTCGGCGGCGCTGGCCACCACCTCGCCCATCCGGCGCAGCTCGGCGACGTCGGCATCGGGGTCGGCCAGCGTGACCTCCAGCTCGGTGCGGATCACCGAGAGCGGGGTGCGCAGCTCGTGCGAGGCGTTGGCGACGAACAGCCGCTGGCTGTCGAAGGCGGCGTCCAGGCGCCCCAACATGTCGTCGAAGGTGTCGGCGAGCTCGCGCAGTTCGTCATCCGGCCCACCCAGGTTGATCCGCTGGTCGAGGGTCTCGGTCGACAGGGCCCGCGCGGTCTGGGTCAGTTTGGCGATCGGGCGCAGTGCCTGCTTGGCGAGCACGTAGCCGCCGATCGCGCCGATGACCACGACGATGCCGAAGAAGATCAGGCCGGCGCGGAACAGGTAGGACTGCGCCTGGTTCTGCACCTGGCCGCCGAGCAACTGCGGGTCGACCGGCACCATCTGACCCTGCGCGTCGCGGTACTTCAGGTCACCGAAGGACTTGTGGAACAAGTTGACGCTCGAGATCGAATGGTCGAGCAGGACGATCGAGGTGAAAAGCAGCGAAATGCCTACGAGCAGGACGAGTCCGCCGTACAGCAGCGCCATCCGCAGGCGCAACGTAGGACGGAACAGCGTCACTATTCGATCCCGTCTCCCGCCCCGGCCGCAGCCGGGGCACCGACCACGCCGGGATCGATCCGGTACCCCGACCCCACCACGGTGTCGATGATCGCCGGCTCGCCGAGCTTGCGTCTCAAGGTCATCATCGTCACCCGGACGGTCGTCGTGAAGGGGTCGGCGTTCTCGTCCCACACCCGGTCGAGCAGTTCCTCGCTGCTGACGACCGCGCCCTGGGCGGTCAGCAACGTCTCCAGCACCCCGAATTCCTTGCGGGTGAGCTCGATCGGCTCGCCGTGCCGGGTGACGGTGCGCTTACCCGGATCGAGCTCGATGTCGCCCGCGGTCAGCACCGGCGGCGCCGCCGGGGTGGTGCGCCGGCCGAGGGCGCGCACCCGCGCGACCAGCTCGGCGAACGCGAACGGCTTGGGCAGGTAGTCGTCGGCGCCCAGCGCCAGCCCGGCGACCTTGTCCTCGACGGTGCCGCTCGCGGTCAGCATGATGACGCGGGTCAGGATGCCCTCGTCGGTCAGCTTGCGGCAGATCTCGTCGCCGGACATGCCGGGCAGGTCGCGGTCGAGCACGACGACGTCGTAACGGGTGAGCGAGGCCTTCCGGTACCCGTCGTCGCCGTCGGTCGCGACATCGACAGCCATGCCCTCACGCCGCAGACCGCGCGCGACGGCCTCGGCCAGCTGTACTTCGTCCTCCACGACGAGGATCCGCATTGCCTGGTCCTTCTCTCTCAGGGGGCTCGGTTGTCATCAGCGCTGCGGGGCTGCGCGGGAGTGCGTTCGGTCGAGAGGTCGGAATCGTCCGACTGTCCGGAAGGCCCAACGAGGACAGCCCACTCGACGATGCGCCGACCCAGATCCTGGCTGGTCAGGCCGGCCCAGGCTTTCACGTCGGCGACCGCGCCGTGGGCAGGGAAGGTGGCCGGCACGCCGAGCTGGCGCACCGGTGCGGGCACGCCCGCGGCAGCGGCCGCCTGGGCGATGCGGGTCCCGACGCCACCGGCGACGCTGCCGTCCTCGACGGTGACGACCAGTCGCGCCTGCCGGGCGAGCTCGAGCAGCCCGCCGGCGACCGGCGTGACCCAACCAGGGTCGACGACCCGGACGGTGAAGCCGGCCCCACGCACCGCGTCGGCCCCGGCAAGCGCGTCGGTGGCGCTCGAGCCCACGGCGACGATCAGCACGTCGACGGCGTCGGAGCCGTCCTCGCTCAACACGTCCACCCCGCCGGCGCTGCGTACCGCGGGCAGGTCGGCGGGCAGCGGCGTCTTCGGGAACCGCACCACGGTCGGCCCACCGGTGTGCGCGACAGCCTCTCGCAACTGCTCGCGCAGCCGGGTCTCGTCGCGCGGGGCGGCGATGCGGATGCCCGGCACCACGCCGAGCACGGCGAGGTCCCACACCCCGTTGTGGGACGGCCCGTCCTCGCCGGTGATGCCGGCGCGGTCGAGCACGAAGGTCACCGGGAGCCGGTGCAACGCGACGTCGAGCAGCACCTGGTCGAAGGCGCGGTTGAGGAAGGTGGCGTAGACGGCGACCACCGGATGCAGACCGCCCGAGGCGAGCCCGGCCGCGGACGTGACCGCGTGCTGCTCGGCGATGCCGACGTCGAAGGTGCGCTCCGGGAACCGGCGGCTGAACTCGCCGAGGCCGGTCGGCTCGCACATTGCCGCGGTGATGGCCACCAGGTCGTCACGCTGCTCGCCCAGGCGCACCAGCTCGTCGCCGAACACGTTGGTCCAGGTACGTCCGGAGCGGGCCAGCGCCACCCCCGTCTCGGGGTCGAACCCGCGCGACTGGTGCATCTGGTCGGCCTGGTCGTTCTCGGCCGGGGCGTACCCGTAGCCCTTGCGGGTGACGCAGTGCACCAGCACCGGGCCGTCGAAGCCGCGGGCCAGCGCGAAGGCCGTCTCGAGCGATTCGACGTCGTGCCCGTCGACCGGGCCGAGGTACTTCAGCCCGAGATCTTCGAACATGCCCTGCGGCGCGACGAGATCCTTGATGCCGCGCTTGACGCCGTGCAGCGCGTCGTAGATCGGCGCGCCGACGACCGGCGTGCGCTCGAGCGCGCCGCGGACCCGGCCGAGCATCTTCTCGTAGCCCGGCCGCAGCCGCAGCTTGCCGAGGTGGTCGGCCAGTCCCCCGATGGTCGGTGAGTACGAGCGGCCGTTGTCGTTGACGACGATGACCACCGGACGCCCGCCGGCGGCGATGTTGTTCAGCGCTTCCCAGCACATCCCGCCGGTCAGTGCGCCGTCGCCGACGACCGCGACGACCGGGCGCCGCTCCTCGCGGATCTGGAAGGCCTTCGCCAGCCCGTCGGCGTAGGAGAGCGCGGTCGACGCGTGTGAGTTCTCGATCCAGTCGTGCCGGCTCTCGGCCCGGCTCGGATAGCCGGACAGCCCGCCGGTCTGGCGCAGCGTCGCGAAGCGGTCGGCCCGCCCGGTGAGGATCTTGTGGACGTAGGCCTGGTGCCCGACGTCGAACAGGATCGGCTCGGTCGGCGAGTCGAAGCTGCGGTGCAGGGCGATGGTGAGCTCGACCGCGCCCAGGTTGGGACCCAGGTGGCCGCCGGTGCGCGAGACGGTCTGCACGAGAAGATCCCGGATCTCGGCAGCGAGCAGCGTCAGCTCCTCGCGGCTCAACCCGCGCAGGTCCGCGGGCGAGCGCACACCGCTCAGGACGTCACTCACGAACGTCAGAGTACGGGCAAGGCCGTGTTCACGGTGCAGAAACCGCCGCGTCGCCGCCGTCCATCGGACGTTCGAGTACCGCCACGCACTCGATGTGGTGGGTCATCGGGAACGCGTCGAAGGCCCGCAGCGAACCCAGCCGCCAACCGCGGCCGAGGGCCACGGCGACGTCGCGGGCCAGGGTCGCCGGGTCGCACGAGAGGTAGCCGACCGCGCGCGGCGCCAGATCGAGGATCGCCGCCATGGTGTCGGCACCGGCGCCGGCACGTGGCGGATCGAGCACGACGAGGTCGGCGTCGAGCCCGGCGAGCGTGGCCGGCTCGACCCGCCCGCCCTGCACCTGCGCCCACGGCAGGTCGGCCAGGTTGGTGGCGGCGTCGTCGACCGCGGCGGCATCGGACTCGATGCCGAGCACCGAGCCGTCCGGCCCGACCGCCTCGGCCAGCGCGGCGGTCAGCGGCCCGGCCCCGGCGTACAGATCGAGCGCGCGCTCTCCCGGCCGGGGCGCGAGCCCGTCGAGCAACGCGCCGGCGAAGGTGGCCAGCGCGGCCGGATGCACCTGCCAGAAGCCGGCGGCCGCGTGCCGGAACTCGCGATCGCCCAGGTGCCGGCGCACCCGGTCGGGTCCGGAGACGACCGTCACCCGGTCCGGCGGACGGCGCCCGCGGGCCTGCCGGCCCGGTCCGGGACGGTGCGCGAGGACCGTCACGCCGTCATCGCCGAGCACCGCCTCGACCCCGGTGGCGCCGGGCGGGACGGGGCCGGCGTCGGCGACCTCGGCGGCGCCGAGCGGGCAGTGCGCCACCGGCTCCAGCTCGTGCGAGCGGTGCCTGTGCAGCCCCACCCGGCCGCTGCGATCGGCCGCGAACAGCACCCGGGTGCGCCAGCCGAGCAGGCCGCCGGGCAGTTCCTCGACCTCGTCCAGTGCGAGATCGACCTCGGCGAGGCGGCGGAACTGCTCGCGCACGACCTCGGCCTTCAACCGGCGTTGGGCGGCCCCGCTCGCATGCTGCCAGTCGCATCCGCCGCAGTGTCCCGGCCCGGCGTGCGGGCACGGTGCGGGCACGCGGTCCGGGGCGGCCGTGAGCACCTCGACGGCGTCGGCGCGGCAGAAGCCCCGTCCAAGATCCTCAGTCACCCGGGCCAGCACGTGCTCGCCGGGCAGCGCGTGCCGGACGAACACCACCCGTCCCTCGCTGCGGGCGACGCAGAACCCGCCGTGGCCCGGCGGGCCGACCTCGAGGTCGAGCAGGCGTCCCGTCCAGTCGGTCATTTCGCGTCGGGACCGGCGCCGACCTTGTGACGCGAGATCGCGGCCGGACCGTCCGGGCGCGACAGCACACGTTCGCGCGCGGCCGAGCTGGAGTCGAGCTGCCACGGGACGCTGGTGACCATCACCCCGGGCTGGAACAGCAGCCGGCCCTTGAGCCGCAGCGCGGACTGGTTGTGCAGCAACTGCTCCCACCAGTGCCCGACCACGTACTCGGGGATGAACACGCTGACGACGTCGCGCGGTCGGTCCTCGCGCAGCGACTTGATGTAGCCGATGATCGGCCGGGTCACCTCGCGGTAGGGCGATTCGAGCACGGTCAGCGGCACCGGCAGGTCGTGCTTCTCCCATTCGGCCATCAGCGCCCGGGTGGACTCCTTGTCGACGTTGACCGTCAACGCGGTGAGGGTGTCCGGACGGGTGGCCTTGGCGAACGCGAGGGCTCGCAGCGTCGGCTTGTGCACCTTGGAGACGAGCACGACGACGTGGTTGCGGGCGGGCAGCTGCAACCCGGCATCGACGTCGCTGATCAGCTCGTCCGAGACGCGCTGGTAATGCTTGTTGATCGCCCGCATCACCGCGTAGAGAATCGGCATCGCGATCAGCACCAGGTAGGCGCCCTTGGTGAACTTGGTGACGATCACGATGACGAGCACCACCCCGGACAGGCTGGCGCCGAAGCCGTTGATGAGCCGGGAGCGCATCATCCGGCGGCGTTCGGCCTGCTCGCGCTCGTTGCGCAGCGCGCGGTTCCAGTGCCGCACCATGCCGCTCTGACCCAGCGTGAACGAGGTGAACACGCCGATGATGTAGAGCTGGATGAGCCGGGTGACGTCCGCCTTGTAGATGGCGATCAGGCCGGCTGCGACGACCGCCAGCATGATGATGCCGTTGCTGTAGGAGAGCCGGTCGCCGCGGTTGTTCAGCTGGCTGGGCAGGTTCTTGTCGCGGGCCAGGATCGCGCCGAGCAGCGGGAAGCCGTTGAACGCGGTGTTGGCGGCGAGCACCAGGATCAGGGCGGTCGTCGCCTGGACGTAGAAGAAGCCGATCGAGTGCGGGCCGCCGAACACCGCGCTCGCCACCTGGGCGATCACGGTGCGCTGCGGGGTGTGCCCGCAGCCGGGCGGCGGGTTGGCGAAGTCGCAGGTCGTCGACGTCGGGTCGGTGATGTGCACCTTGGTGATGAGCGCGAGGATCGTGATGCCGACGAACATCGACACCGCGATCGTGCCCATCAGCAGCAGCGTCACCTGGGCGTTGCGGGCCTTCGGCGGCTTGAACGCGGGCACCCCGTTCGCGATCGCCTCGACCCCGGTCAGCGCCGTGCAGCCGGAGGAGAACGCGCGCAGCGTGAAGAACATCAACGCGAGGAAGCCGAGCTGGCCGTACCCGTTGTGCGCGACGACGTGGTACTGCGCACTCTCGGACACCGGGGCGTCGCCGACGATCGTCCGGAACAAACCGGTCGCGATCATGATGAACACACCCGTCGCGAACAGATAGGTGGGCGCGGCGAAGGCCAGCCCCGCCTCGCGCAGGCCGCGCAGGTTCACCGCGGCGAGCAGCACGACGAAGACGATCGCCATCCAGACGCGCAGGTGCTGCACCGACGGCACCGCCGAGATGATGTTGTCGACGCCCGAGGACACCGACACCGCGACGGTCATCACGTAGTCGACGAGCAGGGCGCTCGCGACCACGACGCCGGCCGCGCGCCCGATGTTCTTGCTGGCCACCTCGTAGTCGCCACCGCCGGTCGGGTAGGCCCGCACCAGCTGCCGGTACGACGCGACCACCGTCGCCATCAGCACCACGACGCCGATCGCGATCCACGGCGCGAGGTAGAGGAAGGCGGTGCCGCCCACCGTCAGCACCAGCAGGATCTCCTGGGTGGCGTAGGCCACGCTGGACAGCGCATCGCTGGCGAAGATCGGCAGGGCCAGGCGCTTGGCCAGCAAGGTGTGGCCGGCCGCCTCGGACGACATCGGGCTACCGATGATCACCCGCTTCAATACACGCGGTAACAAGGCCACGAGCGGCAGAATACGCAGCCCGCGGCACGCACGCGTGCGGGTACACAGCCGATGCCGACTTCGCCGCACAACTGTTGCCTGCGCCTGTGCCTGCGGACGGTGCGATGTGTAGCGTCCTGGCTCGTGCACATCGTGGTCATGGGCTGCGGACGGGTCGGCTCGTCCCTCGCCATCCAGCTTGTGCGGCGCAACCAGAGCGTCGCGATCATCGACCAGGACCCGCTGGCCTTCCGGCGACTCGGCGACGACTTCGAGGGACGGACGGTCCGCGGCGTCGGTTTCGACCGCGAGACGTTGATCAACGCCGGGATCGAGGGGGCGGACGCGTTCGCCGCGGTGAGCAGCGGCGACAACTCCAACATCATCGCCGCGCGCGTGGCCCGCGAGACGTTCAACGTGTCGCGGGTGGTCGCCCGGATCTATGACTCGAAACGCGCCGAGGTGTACGAGCGGCTGGGCATACCCACCGTCGCGACCGTGCCGTGGACCGCGAGCCGGCTGCTCCGGAGCGTCATGGGCGAGATGACCGCCGAGGCCTGGCGCGACCCGTCCGGCGCGGTCGCCATGCTGCATGTCCGCCCGGACGAGGGCTGGGTCGGTCGCACCGTGGCCGACTTCGAGGCGGCCGCGTCCTCGCGGGTCGGGCTGGTCACCCGCTTCGGCGCGGGACAGCTGGTCAAGCCCGACACCCTCATCCAGGCCGGCGACTCGCTGCACGTGCTCACTCCCGAGGACGATGTCGTGCGGGTGCGCGAGATCGCCGCGCACGCACCGGAAGGGACGGCGGAATGAAGGTCGCCATCGCCGGGGCCGGCGCGGTCGGACGCTCGATCGCCCGGGAACTGCTGCAGAACAAGCACGAGGTGCTGCTCATCGACAAGGAGCCCGGCAAGATCACGCCGGACCGCATCCCGGACGCAACCTGGCTGCTCGGTGACGCCTGCGAGGTCGCCAACCTGGAGCACGCCGGGCTCGAGGAGTTCGACGTCATGATCGGCGCGACCGGCGACGACAAGGTGAACCTCGTCGTGTCGCTGCTCGCCAAGACCGAGTACTCGGTGAACCGGGTCGTGGCGCGCATCAACCACCCGTCCAACGAATGGCTGTTCACCGAGGCGTGGGGCGTCGATCACGCGGTGTCGACGCCGCGGGTGCTCGCCGCGCTGGTCGAGGAGGCCGTCGAGGTCGGCGACCTGGTGCGGCTGTTCGGCCTGCGCGAGGGTCAGGCCAACCTGGTCGAGCTCACCCTGCCCGAGACCGCGGCCGTCACCGGGCAGAGCGTGCGCGATCTGGACCTGCCCAAGGACGCCGTGCTGGTGGCGATCATCCGCGGCCAGCGGGTGATCACGCCGACGCCGGAGGAACCGCTCGAGGCCGGGGACGAGCTGTTGTTCGTCGCGCTACCCGAGGCCGAGGCCGCGATCCGCAGCACTGTCATCGGCTGACGGCTCGGCCGGTTCCGGCCGCTCGTGCTCGGCCAGCTCGTCGGTGACGTGCTCGGGCAGCTGGTGCCGCACCCGCCGCACCACCCAGTAGCCGGCGGCCACCACGACGATGTAGAGCGGGTAGCCCATCGCGACGCGGGCGAACGCGAGCCAGCCGGTCGCGTTGTCCTGGTACAGCGTGGCCTGCACGATCCCGCGGGCCAGGAACAGCGCGGTGCCGAACAGCGTCGCGATCGTGTACGCCCGCAGCAGGTCGCGGCGCCGGTACCAGGGCCGCTCGGGGTCGTCCGGGTCCGGTGGGGACGGGTCGAGGAACTCCCACAGCAACCCGATCAGCGGACGCCGCACGATCGCCGACACCGCGAACGGGACGGCGTAGAGGAAGCTCGTCCAGATGCCGAGCAGGAAGTACCCGCGCGCCTGCCCGGTGCGAGCGGCGATGACCGCCGCGATCAGCACCCCGAACAGCCCGGAGATCGCCTGCTGGGTCGATTGCTTGCGCGCCAGCCGGTAGCCCGCGAGCGCGATCCCGGTGGCGACGGCGCTGATGATGGCCGGGCGCAGGCTCGTGGTCGAGTTGACGATGACGAACACCACGGTCGGCAGCGCCGTGATCAGGGTGCCGGTCCAGCCGCCGATGCTGTCGCGCAGCTGCTTGCGGTAGGTCTCGCGCAGGTCGGCCCTGGACGACCTCACTTGAGCTCGTACCAGGGGTTGTAGATCGCGCGGTGACCGCCGTAGTCGCCGACCCGGCCACGAGCCAGCAGCTTGCGCCCGGGTTCGATGCCCGCGATGCGACGCCGGCCCAGCCAGACGAGGGAGATGACATCGGTGCCGTCGTAGAGCTCGGCCTCGAGCACCGGGACGTTCGCGGTCGGCGTGAAGCGCACCGCGCGCACCCGGCCGCCGACCACCGCGGTCGAACCGGGATGGATGTCGCGCATCTTGGTGCACGGCATCTTCTCGACGTCGGACTGCAGTTCGGCGGCGTCGAGGCGTTGCGTGCTGGCCGTCAGACGATGGCGCAGCGACAGGCCCTTACCCACGGGTCCAGGGTAACCGCCGGGGGGACCGGACGGAGGGCCTCACCCGTCGGCCGGTTCGTCGGGCGTCTCGACGTCCTTGGGCAAGACGATCGGGACGGGTTCGCGCACCGGCAGCGGGGCGTCGCCGCGCACCACGACGACCTGGCGCAGGGCCTGTTCGAACACCTCGGCGTGCCCGGGGTCGGCGGCCGCACCGACCAGGGTCGCGCGCAGCAGCCAGCGTGGCCCGTCGATGCCGAGGAAGCGCACCGGCATCCGGCCGCGGGCGCCGTCGCTGAGCGAGGCGCTGAGCTCGGGGCCGAACGGGCCGGCCCCCTCGACCGGCTTGTTGCGCTGCTCGGTGAGCTGCTCGGCCATCTCGGCGCGCACCTCGTCCCAGATGCCCTCGTTGCGCGGCGCGGCGAACAGCATCAGCTGCATGCTGCCGACCGGCGAGACCAGGCTCGCGGCGATGATCTGCTGGTCCTCCTCGTTCACCTCGACCTGCAGCTCGAGCCCGGTGGCCACCGGGATGCGCAGCGCGCCGAGGTCGGCCCGCGGGACCTCGTCGACGGGGGCGTCGCGCACGTCGAACGGGCCGGTCGTCGCCGCCGGCTCCTGGCGCTCGCGCGCTTCCCACGGCGGGGTCGCATCGAGCTTGGCCAGCTCGTTGCGTTTACCTGCCCGCGGACTCTTCTTACGTCCGAATGCCACTTAGTGCGCTTCCTCTCACTGCCTGTAGGGCTCTGTACCGGGCTGCCCCGCGACCAGGACGGCCGCGCCGCCGGTCGACCCGTGCCCGCCGGCGCCGCGAACCGATGCCGGCAACTCGTCCACCTCGACGAATGTGGCCTGCTCGACGCGCTGGAACACCAGCTGGGCGATCCGCTCGCCGCGGCGCAGGGTCAGCGCCGCGGACGGGTCGTGGTTGATGACGATCACCTTGAGCTCGCCGCGGTAACCGGAGTCGATCGTGCCCGGCGCGTTCACCAGGCCGAGGCCGGCCCGGGCCGCGAGCCCCGAACGCGGGTGCACGAACGCGGCGAAACCGTCCGGCACCGCGATCGCGATGCCGGTCGGCAGCACGGCGCGTGCCCCGGGGTCGAGGACCAGGTCCTCGGCCGCGACGATGTCGGCCCCCGCGTCGCCGGGAAGCGCGTACGCCGGGAGCGGTACGCCGGCGTCGAGGCGCTTGACTAGCACGGGTTCCACGGGCGGCAAGGCTACCCTCGGACCTCGTGACCACCGGCAGCGACGCCTCCCGTTCGGTGCAGTACCGCGAGGTACTGCGCCCCCCGGTGTGGTGGTACGCCGTCGCGCTGTTCGTCGCGGGCCTGCTCGCCGCCGAGTTCCACATCGGCGGTGTCGACCTGACCGACTGGCTCTCGTTCGGCATCCTGCTGCCGTTGTCGGTCGTCATCGTGTGGTCGCTGGGCCGTAGCGCCCTCGAGATCGCCGACGGCGAGGTACGCATCCGCGGCGCGCACATCCCGCTCAGCGAGGTCGGCGGCGCCGTCGCGCTCGATGCCGAGACGCTGCGCCGGGTCGTCGGGCGCGAGGGCGATCCCGCCGCGTTCGTGTCGATCCGCCCGTGGATCGGGCCGGGCCTGCAACTGTGGGTGGAGGACCCGGAGGACCCCACGCCCTACTGGGTGCTCTCCTCACGCCACCCGCAGCGGGTCGTCGAGCTGATCCGCGCCGCAGGCTGATCGGCCGCTGTGGATACGCTGCGGCGATGACGGCCTCTCCTGTGACCTACTCCGCCATCGCCGGCCGATTCGCCGGCAAGACCGCCCTGGTCACCGGCGCCAGCCGCGGCATCGGGCTCGCGGTCGCCGCGCGCATCGTCGCCGAGGGCGGCCGGGTCGCGATCACCGCACGCAAGCCGGAACCGCTGCAGGAGGCCGTCCGCGGACTCGGCGGCCACGAGGTGGCCCTGGGAATCGCCGGGCGTGGCGACGACCCCGATCATCAGGTCGACGCGCTCGAGCGGGTGGTGCGCGAGTTCGGCGGCGTGGACGTCCTGGTGAACAACACCGGCATCAACCCCGCCTACGGGCCGCTGACCGAGCTGGACGAGGGCGCGGCCCGCAAGATCATGGACGTGAACGTGCTGTCGGCGCTGCTGTGGAGCCGGCAGGCGCTCGAGCACGGCCTCGGCACGTCCGGCCCGGGTGCCATCGTCAACATCGCCTCGGTGGCCGGCCTGCACCCCGCGCCGGGCATCGCCTACTACGGCGTCAGCAAGTCGGCGCTGATCGGGCTGACGGTGCAGCTGGCTGCCGAACTCGCCCCGGCGGTGCGGGTGAACGCGGTCGCGCCGGCGGTGGTGAAGACCCGCTTCGCGGCCGCCCTCTACGAGGCGGACGAAGCGGGCGCCGCGGCGGCGTACCCGCTGAAGCGGCTCGGCGAACCCGAGGACGTCGCGGCCGCGGTGGCCTTCCTCGCCTCCGACGACGCGGCATGGATCACCGGCCAGACCCTCACCATCGACGGCGGTGCGGGGCTCAGGGCGTCGCTCTGACGCACTGCGCCGAGCGGTGGTCCGCCTGGCGGCGGATCACGTCAGGCGCAGTCGCGGCAGATCGGTTGGCCGTTCTTCTGGCGGGCCAGACGGCTGCGGTGGTGCACCAGGAAACAGCTGGCGCAGGTGAATTCGTCGTCCTGCTTCGGAATGACCCGAACGGTCAGTTCCTCGCCGGACATGCTCGACAGGTCGGCACCCGGGAGCTCAAGGGACTCGTTCAGTTCGGTCTCGTCGACGTCGATCGAGCCGGACTGTGCTTCGGCGCGGCGCGCCTTGAGTTCCTCGAGCGAGTCCTCGCCCATCTCGTCGACTTCACCGCGACGCGGGGCGTCGTAGTCGGTGGCCATCTAGTTGTTCACTCCCCCGTCGGGATCGGTCTCGGTTGGTGGTGGTCTGTTTGGCGCAGGTCGTTCGGCGCGTGCAACGCACGGGGTCGCGGTTTTGTGCCCGACACGGGCTGCGAATCCTTATGACCCGGTTCACCGGCTGTTTTGCCTGGCGGACGCGAACGGTACCGCGCAGAGTTTTGTCTCCAACCACGGGGCGGCGGTCCGCATTCCCGCGGGTCACGTGGCCTAGGCTTGCGGCGGTAACCGGGCCCGCGACGGGCCGAACCGCACCGCCAGTCAGGACGACACAATGACCGCTCCGGAACGTCGGCGGCCGCTGCCTGCGCTGGCCTTCATCGGGGTGCTGTGCCTGCTGACCGGCATCGTCTGGTTCCGGGTGATCCACCGCTCGGACGGTCCGTCCAAGGCGGCGGCGTCGAAGTGTCCGGCGACGATCAGCAAGAAGACGGCGCAGCCAGCCAAGGCGTCGGTCGTCCCGCGCCCGACGAAGGTGTCCGTGCTCGTCCTGAACTCCACGAGCAAGAACGGGATCGCCACCTCGACGCAGAAGGCGCTCACCAAGCAGGGCTTCCACGTCACCGACGCGAAGAACGACGGTGCGGCGTACGGCGGCCACGGCGTGATCAAGGGTGTCGCCGAGATCCGCTACGGCCCGCGCGCGCTGCCCGCGGCCACCCTGGTGCATCTCTACCTGCCGAAGGCGAGCATGCACGAGACGAACGCCTCGAGTCGGCTGGTCACGGTGTCGCTCGGCGCCGGGTACAAGACGATCGCTCCCGAGAAGGCGGTGCACAAGGCGATGCGCGCCGCGCACCTGCGCTTCGGCACGACCAAGCCTGTCGCGACGAAGTCGCCGTCGTGCTGATCGCCTCAGGCGAGCACCCGGTCGGCGCCCAGGGCGTCCAGCAACGCGGTCAGCGCCGGCGCCAGCCCGGTCCCTGACGCGACCACCAACGCCGGGCCGGGCGCGCCGCCGCGCAGCCCAATGACCACGCAACCTGCTTCCTGCGCGATCAGCTCGCCGGCGGCGCGGTCCCACGGATTGAGGCCGGCCTCGAAGTAGCCGTCGAGGCGACCGGCCGCCACCGCACAGAGATCCAGCGCGGCCGAGCCGATGCGGCGCAGGTCACCGACCCGGGGCAGCACTTGCGCAGCGACGACGCCCTGCCGCTCGCGCATCGCTGCGTCGTAGCCGAAGCCCGTCCCGATCACGGCCCGCTCGAGCGCGACGTCGCGCGGACCGCCGAGCCGGGTGGCGCCGAGGAACGCGCCGCCGCCGCGCACGGCATGGAACACCTCGCCGGTCACCGGGTTGCAGACCGCGCCGGCGACAACCGCGCCGGCGACCTCGGCGGCCACCGAGACGGCGTAGGCCGGGATGCCCAGGACGAAGTTCACCGTGCCGTCGATCGGGTCGACCACCCAGCGCACCCCGGTTGTGCCGGTCCGCTCGCCGCCCTCCTCGCCGAGCACTGCGTCACCGGGGCGGTCGCTCGTGATCTGCTCGACCAGCCACCGTTCGCTGGCGCGGTCGACCTCGGTCACGAGGTCGGTGCCGGTGCTCTTCGTAGCGATCCGGGATCGGCCGGCCGGGTGCGAACGCACCAGCTCGGCAGCACCGGTCGCGAGCCGGACCGCGTAGCGACCCAGTTCCGTCACGTCACCCACTGCAGCACCCGCCACATCACCCACTCCGCCATCGCACCACACGGCGATATGGTCATCGGCATGACTCACGACGCCGACGCCGACGCTGCCACGGACAAGCACCTGGCCTTCGGCATCGACATCGGCGGGACGGGCATCAAGGGCGCGATCGTCGACACCCGCACCGGCGAGCTCGTGACCAAGCGCACCCGCATCCTCACCCCCCGCCCGTCCACGCCGGAGGCGGTCGCCGAGGTGGTCGCCAAGCTGGTGTCCGACGCGGGCTGGCACGGCCCGGTCGGTGCGACCTTCCCGGCCGTGATCCAGCACGGCGTCGCCCGCTCGGCGGCGAACGTCGACGAGAGCTGGATCGGCACCGACGTCGACGAATGCTTCACCAAGGCGACCGGATCGGCGACCGACGTGTACGTGCTCAACGACGCCGACGCCGCCGGCATCGCCGAGGCCCGCTTCGGCGCGGCCAAGGGCGTGTCCGGTGTCGTGATCCTGCTGACGTTCGGCACCGGCATCGGCAGCGCGCTGCTGTTCCACGGCACGCTCGTGCCCAACACCGAGTTCGGCCATCTCGAACTGGACGGCTACGACGCCGAGAAGCGCGCTGCGGCCTCGGTGCGCGAGGACTCCAAGATGTCCTACAAGGACTGGGCCAAGCGGGTGCAGAAGTACATGGCGCACGTCGAGCGGCTGTTCACCCCCGACCTGTTCGTCGTCGGCGGCGGCGTGAGCAAGGACGCCGACAAGTGGGTCCCCCGGCTGAAGCTGCACACGCCGGTGAAGCCTGCGGAACTGCTCAACGATGCCGGCATCGTCGGCGCCGCCATCGCCGCGGCGGAGCGGCACAGCGAGTAGCGCGCGCCTCGACCGTCCGCTGGCGCGTTCGACCTGCGGATCACCACGGCCGCAGTACAATATGACCACGGGACTGCGCACGTACTGGACTCGATCGTGAGCCGACAAACAGACGGCCTGCTTCCCACCGCGCCTGCCAGCCGCGATACGCGGAACTTCTTATCGCGTCCGGACGCCCGTTCGTCCGCGAGCGCCTGTGGTGAAAGGTCACCTGTGGTTTCCAGCCAGAACGCTGACGACATCTCCCCCGAGGCCCGTACCGGCACCAAGACTGCTCCCCAGACACTGGCCGCCGCGACGAGTACGAAGCGCGCCACCGCTGCGGTGAAGGCTCCCGCGAAGAAGGCAGCGCCCGCCAAGAAGGCAGCCTCGGCGAAGAAGGCGGCTGCGAAGACCACGGCGAAGTCGACCGCGACGAAGGCTGCGGCGAAGGACGGCGGCAAGGACGAGACTGCGGCGGCGGGTACGGCCGGCACTGCGGACGACGAGGCCGACGCGCCCGAGGTCGCCGAGGAGGGCGGCGCGGAGGCGTCGGAGTCCTCGGAGTTCACCTGGGACGACGAGGACGAGTCGGAGGCGTTGCGCCAGGCGCGCAAGGACGCCGAGATGACCGCGTCCGCCGACTCGGTGCGCGCCTACCTGAAGCAGATCGGCAAGGTCGCGCTGCTCAACGCCGAGGAGGAGGTCGACCTCGCCAAGCGGATCGAGGCCGGGCTCTACGGCGCCGAGCGGCTGCGCCAGGCCGAAGAGGCGAACGAGAAGCTGCCGCTGCAGATGCGCCGCGACCTGCGCTGGATCGTGCGCGACGGCGAGCGCGCCAAGAACCACCTGCTCGAGGCCAATCTGCGTCTGGTCGTCTCGCTGGCCAAGCGCTACACCGGCCGCGGCATGGCCTTCCTCGACCTGATCCAGGAGGGCAACCTCGGCCTGATCCGTGCGGTCGAGAAGTTCGACTACACCAAAGGCTACAAGTTCTCGACCTACGCGACCTGGTGGATCCGCCAGGCGATCACCCGCGCGATGGCCGACCAGGCCCGCACCATCCGCATCCCGGTGCACATGGTCGAGGTGATCAACAAGCTCGGCCGCATCCAGCGTGAGCTGCTGCAGGACCTGGGCCGCGAGCCCACGCCCGAAGAGCTCGCCAAGGAAATGGACATCACGCCGGACAAGGTGCTGGAGATCCAGCAGTACGCGCGTGAGCCGATCAGCCTCGACCAGACCATCGGCGACGAGGGCGACAGCCAGCTCGGCGACTTCATCGAAGACTCCGAGGCCGTCGTCGCGGTGGATGCGGTGTCGTTCACGCTGCTGCAGGACCAGCTGCAGTCGGTGCTGCAGACGCTGTCCGAGCGCGAGGCCGGCGTGGTCAAGCTGCGCTTCGGCCTGACCGACGGCCAGCCGCGCACCCTGGACGAGATCGGCCAGGTCTACGGCGTCACCCGCGAGCGGATCCGGCAGATCGAGTCGAAGACGATGTCCAAGCTGCGCCACCCGTCGCGCTCGCAGGTGTTGCGCGACTACCTCGACTGAGCGAGCCCGGGAGCAAGCTTGCTTGCTCTCTGACCGCACGCTTCGGGCGGCAGGCCGTGGGATTCCCACGGCCTGCCGCCCGAAGCGTGTGTGCAGGGGTGGGGACAGCAAACGACCCCGGAACGGAAGGCTCCGGGGTCAGCGCACCTGATGCGGTGGTGCGGTACGGCGAGAGTCAGGCGGCGGCGACGGCGCGGGCCGGGCTCGCGTCACCGGCCAGCTCAGCGGCGGGCGTGCCCACCTGGAGCAGCAGCGGCCGGTCGAGCATCCGGCGGCACTGACCGCGCACCGCTTCTCCGGCGGCGACGACGAGGGCGACGGCGGCGAAAACAACGATCAACGTCAGCATGATCGATGTCTACCCGGTCCCCCGCGGGTGCTAAACCACCCCGCATCGTGAGCAAAGCCGCACACATGACGAAGCCCCGTCCGTACGGACGGGGCTTCGTAATCGTTATGCGGCAGTGATCTGCCGGCAGTCAGCAGCTCACCGTTCGTCGAGAACCGCGACAGCCGGGACCTCGACCAACCGGCCGGTCTCGTCCTGGATGTTCACCGCGATCTCGCGGAGTCGATCCTCGTTCTCGTGCCAGTGGTGGTTGCAGAAAAGCAACTCCGAGCCGGACGCAAGGACGGTGCGGACGTAGGCCTGCGCGCCGCAGCGGTCGCAGCGGTCCAGCGCAGTCAGTTCACGTGCATCGAGGGTGGGGGTCACGTCGGCACCTCTTCTCTGTTTCTGTCCAACCGTACGTATCGGCGGCTAACGCTTGGGCGTGAGCGCGGTCGTCACTGTCGACGTTAACCCGTGCCGTCCGTGCCCTAACGAAACCACCGCCGGGAGCCGTGACCTGCACGACACCCCGACGGAGGACTTGTCGATCCTTTTCCGTGTCCGTTCGGTGCAACGGTGATACCCACGCGATGATTCCTCGTATCGAGGACCGCGCTCACCGTCACAACAGCTCCGGGTCGGCGCTCAGGCGCCGGCCCCACCGAGCAGTCCGAGCAGGTGATCGCGGCGCTGTTCGAGGATCTCCGCGCTCGCCGCGGCCGACGCGGGTCCGGGCACCGCGCGGCGCAGCAGCGCGTGGATCTGCGCGTGTGGTGTGCCCTGCCGGGCGGCCACCACACCGACGAGTCGGTTGACCTCGCGCCGCAGCTGCGCGCCCGCGCGCCACGCCACGGCCTCGGCCGACGGCGTCGCCGGGGTCATCGAGCTGGCGCGCTTGCGGGCGTGCTCGTCGCGCCGCGCCAGCACCTGTGCCATCTGCTCGGGCGACAGGATGCCGGGCAGGCCGAGGAACTCGACGTCGTCGCCGGACAGGTCCGTGACGAGTTCCGGTGCCGCGACCACCGCGCGTCCGGCGTGCAGCACGTGGGCGAACGCGGCGTCGGCGTCGACGAGTTCGTACTGCTCACGCTCGCCCTCGGTCGGCTCGAGCGGCTCGACGTCGAGCAGTGTCACGTCGTCGTCAGCCGGCGGCGGCGGGATGACGTGGTTGCGTTCTTGCTCGAGCTCGGCGGCCAGGGCGAGCAGTGGACGTACCGCGGGCAGGAACACCGTCGCCGTCTCGTGCCGGGCGCGGGCGCGGACGACGCGGCCGACGCCTTGGGCGAAGAACAGCGGCGTGCGGTAGGAGGTCATCCAGGCCAGGCACGCCGCGCGCGGCACGTCGACGCCCTCGGACACCATCCGCACGCAGACCGCCATGCGCTGGTCGCCGGTCGTGAACGCCGCGATCTTGTCGCTGGCCTTCGGGTCGTCGGACAGGATCAGCACCGGCGGGTGTCCGGTGACCTGCTCGACGATCGCCGCGTAGGCGCGCGCATCGTCCTGGTCGCTGGCGAGCACCAGTCCGGCCGCGTCGGGCACGCCGTTCTCACGCAGGTGGGTGATCCGCTCGTCCATCGCCGCGATGACGTGCGGCACCCAGCGCCCGCTCGGGTTCAGCGCGGTGCGCCACGCGGTCGTCTCGGTGCGCCGGGTGGACACCTCCGACAGCGACGCGGCGATGACCTCGCCGGCGCTGTTGCGCCACCGAGCCGTGCCGGTGTAGGCGGCGAAGACCACCGGACGGACGACGCCGTCGGCGAGCGCGTCCCGGTAGCCGTAGCTGAAGTCGGCGCTGCTGCGCCAGCCACCTTCGCCGTCGGCGTCGTAGCGCACGAAGGGGATGCGTTCGTCCGGACGGGTGCGGAACGGGGTGCCGGTCAGGCACAGCCGGCGCGTGGCGGCGTCGAAGGCGGTCGCGACCGCGTCGCCCCACGACAGCCCGTCGCCGGCATGGTGCACCTCGTCGAGCACCACCAGCGTGCGGCGGTGAACGACCCGCGCGTGGTGCAACGCGGGCTTGGCCGCGACCTGGGCGTAGGTCGTCACGTACCCGGTCAGGTCCGGGCGCACCGGGCCGGTCGCGTTGCTCAGCGCCGCGTCCAGGCCGATGCCGATCCGCGCGGCGGCGTCGGCCCACTGCGTGCGCAGGTGGTCGGTCGGGGCGACCACGACGACCCGGTCGATGGCCCGGCGTGCCAGCAGCCGGGCGGCGAGGGTCAGGGCGAAGGTGGTCTTTCCCGCACCCGGCGTCGCGGTGACCAGGAAGTCACGGCGCGGGCTCTCGGCCTCGTAGGCGGACAACGCCGCCTGCTGCCAGGCTCGCAACGCCGGCTGGCGCTGCCGATCGTCCCGGGGTGCTGCCACGGTGTTCGTCGATCTCCCGGTCGGTCGCGGTGCGGACGCGGGGTGCCGCGCCGTGAGTCGACCACACTAATCGCGCCATGATCGAGCGCCGTTGACGACTCGCCGCGGGGTGGGGCGACACACCCGTGGTATCCCGATGCGCGTGGTGCGGGGCCGGGAGTGGGCACACTTGTCCCCCATGGATCGGCTGCAGCTCAGGGCGGGACGCGCGATGGCGCGCGTCGCGCACTGGTTGCGTCTGCTGCCGGTGCTGCTGCGCGACGCCGTCACGAAGGGCTGGCAGGACCGGGTGCTCGGCCTGTCGGCCGAGGCGGCGTTCTGGCAGCTGCTGTCGCTGCCTTCGCTGTTCCTCGCGCTGGTGGCGACCCTCGGCTACGCCTCGCGCTGGTTCGGCGGGACCACCGTCGATCGCGCCGAGGCGCGCCTGGAGACCACCCTCGACTCCGCGTTCAGCAGGCAGGTCGTGCACGACGTGATCCACCCGATGCTGCACGACGTGCTGCACAGCGGGCGCGCCGACATCATCAGCCTCGGCTTCCTGATCGCGGTCTGGGCCGGGTCGTCGGCGACCTCGACATTCGTCAACACGATCACGATCGCCTACGGCATGCGTGACCTGCGCGGCGCGGTGCGCAGCCGGCTGCTCGCGCTGTGGCTATTCCTGGGCTCGGTGGCGATCGGCGTCGTGGTGCTACCGCTGCTCGTACTCGGGCCGTCCCAGCTGAAGCGGGTGCTTCCCCAGCGGGCCCGGCACGCCCTCAGCGGGGTCATCGACAACGGCTACTACCCCACCGTCGTCGCACTGCTGCTGATCGGGCTGACCACCCTCTATCACCTGGCTCCGCCGAAGCGGGTGCCGTGGCGCCGCGGCGTGCCCGGCGCGGTGCTCGCGATCGTGGTGTTCCTCGGCGGCTCGGCCGGGTTGCGCACCTACATCACCTTCATCGTCGGGCACAACAGCGCCGCCTACGGCACCATCGCCGCCCCGATCGCGGCGCTGCTGTTCTTCTTCGTCCTCGCCATCGGGGTGCTGCTCGGCGCGGAGTTCAACGCGGCGATCGAGCAGTACAAGCCGGCGGCGCCGCGCAAGCCGCGGGTGCTCAACCCGAAGGACTGGCGGCGGATACCGCCGCACGACGCGTCCGAGGTACCTGACTACGCGATCGGCTGCGACGGCGAGGACGCGCGTCGCGACGTGGCGTCCTGACCTGCCGGGCGCCGATCACGAGACGAGCGGCGGATGCGACGGCTCAGCCGTCGACCACTCGGTCGTCGCCGGGTCCCGGCGGTAAGGCGCGTTCGGACGGCACCTGCACGTAGCCCAGGTCGACCTGGCGCCGCTTGGGCGGCCGGTCGTTCGCGATCAGCACCGCGCACCACGGCAGCACCACACCGGCGACGGCGAAGGAGATCGCCAGGGCGAAGGACACCCGGTAGGTCGTCGCGGCGAGCAGCACGCAGAGCGCACGGGTGCCCATCATGATCGCGTACTTC